>NZ_JAGEKN010000005.1:0-353406 GCF_017565325.1 Allobranchiibius sp. GilTou38
CAGGATCAAACTCTCCAAAAAAACAATCTTGCAAAATCAAATCCCAGCTGAAATCAACAGAAGATAAAACTTCGTCAACATCAACCAAACAAAAAATCTGGCATCAATCACTCGACACGCTGTTGAGTTATCAAGAAACGATCATGCATCCCGTCAGCCGCCGACAATGCGACGATCAACCGGAACTGACTTCCTCAGGTTCTGTTCGGCTCTTGGGCGTCAGACCGAGGTCCTCGCGCACTTGGCTCCGAACAAGATCCAGATTAGCAGGGCCTGCGTGGCCCCGTCCAACCGGATCCGCCAGCCCGTTTCGCGCTGACCTGAGGAACAGTACGGCACGTTCCGCGCGGTGTGCAAATCGAGCCCCGCGCCGACCCAAATTCCCTGCGAATACTGGGAATTGGGCTCATTCAGCGAACTCGCCGAGCAGGTCCGCCCGCGTCAGGACGCCGGTCGGTTTGCCGTTCCGCACGATCATCACCGCGTCGGTGCCGCTGAGGGCCGCACGGACCTCCGAAACCGGCTCCCCGGCGCCGATCAACGGCAGCGGCTCGTCCATGTGGCTGCCCACGGAATCGGTCAGGCTCGCCTTCCCCGCGTAGAGGGCGTCGAGCAGGGAGCGCTCGCTCACCGAGCCTGCCACCTCGCCGGCCATCACCGGCGGCTCCGCGTTCACCACGGGCATCTGGGAGACGCCGAACTCCTGCAGGATCGAGATCGCGTCGCGGACCGTCTCGCTGGGGTGGGTGTGCACCAGCGCCGGCATGTCCCCCGCCTTGCGCTTCAGCAGCTCCCCGGCCGTGCGCTCGGTGTGCTCGCGCAGGAATCCGTACGACGCCATCCATTCGTCGTCGAAGATCTTGCCCATGTAGCCGCGTCCGGAGTCCGGCAGGAGCACCACGACGGTCGCCTCCGCCGGCAGCGTCGCCGCGTGCCGCAGCGCGGCGACCACGGCCATGCCGCACGAGCCACCCACGAGCAGCCCCTCCTCGCGGGCCAGCCGACGGGTCATCGCGAACGACTCCGCGTCGGAGACCGGGATGACCTCGTCGACCACGCTCGGGTCGTACGCCGCGGGCCACATGTCCTCGCCCACGCCCTCCACCAGGTAGGGGCGGCCGGTGCCTCCGGAGTAGACCGAGCCCTCGGGGTCCGCGCCGATGATCCGCACCCGTCCGCCGTCCCTGTCCGCGGAGACCTCCCGCAGGTAGCGACCGGTGCCGGTGATCGTCCCGCCGGTGCCGATGCCGGTGACGAACGACGTCAACGCACCGTCGGTGTCCCTCCAGATCTCCGGGCCCGTGGACCTGTAGTGCGAGTTGGGTCCCTCGGGGTTGGAGTACTGGTCCGGCTTCCAGCCGCCCGGGGTCTCTGCCGCGATCCGGTCCGAGACCGAGTAGTAGCTGTCCGCGTGGTCCGGCGGGACCGAGGTGGGCGTCACGACGACCTTCGCGCCGTACGCGCGCAGCACCGCACGCTTGTCCTCACCGACCTTGTCCGGGCACACGAAGATGCACTGGTACCCCTTGCGCTGTGCCACCAGCGCCAGGCCGACGCCGGTGTTGCCGGACGTCGGCTCCACGATCGTCCCGCCGGGGAGCAGTGCGCCCGACGCCTCCGCCGCCTCGACCATCCGCAAGGCGATCCGGTCCTTCACCGATCCCCCCGGGTTCAGGTACTCCACCTTGGCGAGCACCGTGGCGGCGATGCTCTCGGTGACACGGTTCAACTTGACCAGGGGGGTCTCCCCTACGAGGTCGGCGATGTGCTCGGCGTATTTCATGCCTCCATGGTCGCAGGCGTATTCAGCCCACGACGTCCCAGTCCCCGCCCCGGATGAGACGATCAGGTGAGGGCAGGGGCACCTGTCCGCGGTTCGCGCGAGAGGAGGTCAGCACCGACATGGGTAGAGCACGACGGGCACGCAAGATCGCGGCGCGCGCGGCGTACGGCGGCGGCATCGGAGCCGTCGGCGCGGGACTCGTCGGAGTCACGGGGTGGGCCGTGCTGAAGGGCGAGGCGGCGATGGCCCGCCGGATCGTCGGGCATCCGTTCGACGGCGCACCCGATGATCAGGGCACCTACGGCTCCGCGCCCGGGGTGCCGCTGGACCTGCTGGTGCTCGGCGACTCCACGGCGAAGGGCCTCGGCGCGGACCTGCCGCACCAGACCGTCGGCGCGATCAACGCCACCGCGCTGGCCGCTATCGCCGGTCGCCCCGTCCGGCTGACCAACTTCGCCGTCGTGGGCGCCGTGTCCACCGACCTGGACCGCCAGGTCGAGCAGGCGCTGGCCCTGCTGCCGCACCCCGACGTCTGCATCATCATGGTCGGCGCCAACGACGTCACCCAGCGGATGGCGCGCTCCACCTCGGTCCGCCACCTGTCCTCGACCGTCGTCGCGCTGCGCGAAGCGGGGTGCCAGGTGGTGGTGGGCACCTGCCCGGACCTCGGCGTCATCGAGCCGGTGCCCCAGCCGCTACGACTGCTGGCGCAACGGTGGTCCCGCGATCTCGCCGCGGCCCAGACCGTGGGGGTCGTCGAGCACGGCGGCCGCACGGTCTCCCTGGGCGACCTGCTCGGGCACGAGTTCCGCAGCACCCCGCAGGTCATGTTCAGCAAGGACCGCTTCCACCCGTCGGCCGCCGGCTACGCCCGGGCCGCTTCCGCACTGCTGCCCAGCGTCCTGGACTCCCTCGGCTTCGCGTCGGCGGACACCGATCGCACCCCCGACGTACGCCGCGGAGAGGGCATCAGCCCGGTCTCCGTCGCCGCCACGTACGCCGTGCGCGACCCCGGCACCGAGGTCGCCGGCACCGAGGTCAGCGGCGACACGCGCAGTCGGCAGGGCCGCTGGGCGGTCCTGTTGCGGCGGCACCGGACCCCGCTGCCCGACACGCAGGACGAGCCGCGAGCGCCCGCCGACGGTCCCGACGCGGGATCCGCGGACGGCGACCTGCGGGACGAGTCCAGCGTCGACACCGCAGACGTCTGAGCGGTCCTGAGCCCGTGGCGAGCACGCCACCGGGGCCATTCGTCGACCGTCACCGCTCGCATAGGATCGCCCTTAGTCCGAGCGATGTCACGTCGGGCAGATGAGAGCGATCCCCAGCTATCCCCCAGTGATCCAGGAGTGCCGCAATGCCCGAGGCCGTCATCGTCTCCACCGCCCGTACGCCGATCGGTCGTGCGTTCAAGGGATCGCTGAAGGACATCCGCCCGGACGACCTGGCGACCCAGGCCGTGCTGGCCGCGCTCGACAAGGTGCCCGGCCTGGACCCCGCGCTGGTGGAGGACTTCTACCTCGGCTGCGCCGAGCCCTGGGGCGAGCACGGTGCCAACATGGCCCGCGTCGTCGCCGTCCTCGCCGGCCTGGACCACGTCCCCGCCTCCACGGTGAACCGCTTCTGCGCCTCCTCCGTGCAGACCACCCGGATGGCGGCGCACGCCATCCGCGCCGGTGAGGGCGACGTCTTCATCTCCGGCGGCGTGGAGTGCGTGTCGCGCTACGCGTCGTTCTCCGGCGCCGGCGGCACCTCCGCCGACTGGCAGAACCCGAAGTTCGCCGACGCGATCGCCCGCACCGAGCAGACCGCCAAGACCGGCGCGTCCTGGCACGACCCGCGCGAGGACGGCCAGCTGCCCGATATCTACATCGCGATGGGCCAGACGGCCGAGAACGTCGCCAGCTCCCGGGGCATCAGCCGCCGCCGTCAGGACGAGTGGGGCGTCAGCAGCCAGAACCGTGCCGAGGCCGCGATCGCCTCCGGCTTCTTCGAGCGAGAGATCACCCCCGTCACGCTTCCCGACGGCACCGTCGTCTCCCGTGACGACGGCCCCCGCGCCGGCGTCACCCTGGAGAAGGTGGAGGCACTGCAGCCGGTCTTCCGCGAGAACGGCACCGTCACCGCCGGCAACTGCTGCCCGCTGAACGACGGCGCCGCGGCGGTCGTCGTGATGAGCGACGTCAAGGCCAAGGAGCTCGGGCTGACCCCGCTGGCCCGCGTCGTGTCCACCGGCGTCTCGGCGCTGTCCCCCGAGATCATGGGTCTCGGACCGGTCGAGGCGTCACGGCAGGCACTCGACCGCGCCGGCCTGACCATCGCCGATGTGGACCTCTACGAGATCAACGAGGCCTTCGCCGCCCAGGTGCTGCCGTCCGCGGACGACCTGAAGATGGACTTCGACAAGCTCAACGTGCACGGCGGGGCGATCGCGCTCGGCCACCCGTTCGGGTCGACCGGAGCCCGGATCACCACCACCCTGCTCAACGGGCTGCGCGAGGTCGACGGCACGTTCGGCCTGGAGACCATGTGCGTCGGCGGCGGCCAGGGCATGGCCGTCATCTACGAGCGCCTGTCCTGACCTCGGACATCTCGGTCAGCTCGATCGTCGCGATGACCGGCACCGGCGGTGTCGCCCTGCTGCAGGATCCGCGTCCGGACGACGTCCGGCGCGCCCTGCAGCGGGTGACCCTCCGGTGGCGTCAGCTGCCGGTCGACCGGGCGGACGCACTGTCCGCCACGGTGCGTGCTCTCGCCGCCCGGTCCGCGGAACTGGACCCGGCGGACATCCCGGATCTCGGTCCCGCGACCGCGGTCGACCAGCTGTCGGTCGCGGTCTTCGACGCGTGCGCGAGCGGCCGCTGCGCCCACCTCAGCGAACGGCTCGGCGAGTTGCTGGCGAAGTTGGCCTGAGGACGCGCGTCCTCACGGCATCCGCTCGCCGGCCTCGACGGACTGCTCGATGATGTTCTGGGCCGGCGCCAGCGGACACACCCAGCGGTCGTCGTAGCGACAGGACGGGTGGTAGAGGAAGTTCAGGTCCACGACCATCTCCTGCCCGGCGCCTCCCAGGTCCGCGCCCTTGGCCGTGTCGAGCAGATAGCGTCCGCCGCCGTACGACGTGCTGCCCGCGGTGCCGTCGCGTAGCGGCAGGAAGAGGCCGCCGGCGTACTGGTCCAGCCACCAGACGGCGACCCGCGCATCGAACGGGTCCGGCAGGGTGATCCACCCGGCCAGGCTCAGGCTGGTCGATCCGTCGGCGCCCGAGTCGATGGCGAGCTGTTGCGCCGCGCCCGCGGGCTGCAGCGGGAGCGTCCACCGCAGAGCCGGGTCGTAGGGAAACACCGGGATCCCGTGGCGGCGCAGAGGGTCCGCGGCTGGCAACGGACTCTGCGGGTGGTGCAGGAACAACGACTCCCTTCCCGCGCGCCAACGTGCGTGACCCTCGGCCGGGTCGGCGCTCACGCGCACCCGCGCGTAGAGCTGGGCCACCTCGCGACGCCAGGCCGACAGTTGCAGTGCGGTGCGCGAGTCCATGCCCGCGAGACTACGGACGGGTCACCGACCGACCTACGACGCAGGGCCGCCGCCCGGGACATCTCCCGGGCGGCGGCCCTGTGCGTGGTGCGGGTGGCGTCAGTTGCGCATCCGCGCGAGCAGCCGCAGCAGCTCCAGGTAGAGCCAGACGATCGTGACGATCAGACCGTGCGCCATCAGCCAGGAGTACTTCTCGGGCAGCCCGGCCTGCACGGCGCGGGTGATCGAGTCGAAGTCGATGGCGAGGGAGTACGCCGCGAGCGCGATGCCGATCAGGCACAGCGCGATGCCGATGCCGCCCATCCCGAAGAAGCCGAAGCCGCCGAGCACGCCGGTGAACTGCAACACCAGGTTGATCAACCCGAAGAGCATGTAGCCCACGAGCGCCATGAAGAAGATCTTCCGGCTGCGCTCGGTCACCTTGATGAGGCCGAACTTCCAGCCGGCGAACATCGCCACGAAGACGCAGGCCGTGCCGAGCACGGCCTGGGCGACCACACCGGGCCAGATCGTGTTGAAGTACTGGCTGCACGCTCCGACGAAGAGCCCCTCCACCACGGCGTAGGTGAGGATCAGCGGCACCGAGACCTTCTTCATGAAGGCGATGGCCAGCCCGATTCCGAGCCCGACGAACATGCCACCGATCCAGATGGCGAGCCCCACGGACTGGTCGCCCCGTGAGATGAACCAGGAGACCGCGGCCGAGACGACCAGGAGACCGAAGAGCGTCAGCGTGCGCACGAAGACGTCGTCGAGGGTCATCGCACGACCCTGGCCGGTGGTCACCGGCGGAAAGCCGTACCCCTGCTCCGGCTTGTCGAAGGTCGGCTGCGGGGCGTATCCCTGCGGCGCCTGCCGGCCGTAGCCGCCCGGAGGCGGGCCATACGGGTCGCGGGGCGGCGGGTTGTAGGGAGTCGCCTGGCCGCGCTGACCGAACTGCGGCTGGCCGATCCCGGCGTACTTCCCCTGCGACAGCTCGCGGTTGAAACGCGAGAAGACGGGGTTCGTGGGCATTGCTTCCTCCGAAGCCGAGACGGTGCGCCCCATCGGCGCACACCTGCGTCACATCCTATGACGATCGAGGGGGCCCGCCGGTTCCCCGCGAAGCCCGCCGAGCACCGGAACCGCGCGGTTTCAGCGGCTCTGTCGCGCGTCGTGGACGGTGATCGCGACCTGGACGCGGTTGGCCGCCTCCAACTTGGTGAGCACCCGCGAGACGTGCGCCTTGACCGTCGGCACGCTCAGATAGAGCTGCCGGCCGATCTGGGCGTTGGACAGACCCTCCCCCACCCCGATCGCCACCTCCCGTTCGCGGTCGGTGAGCCGATCGAGCCGGTGGCGTGCCGCGGCCCCGCGGTCGTCGTCGCCGCTGGAGGCGACCCTGCTCATCAGGCTCGCCGTGATGGTCGGCGACAGCATCGGCTCGCCGTCCGCGACGGCCCGCACGGCCTGCACCAGGCGGTCCGGTGGCGTGTCCTTCAACAGGAACCCGCTGGCTCCCACCCGCAGCGCCCGCAGGATCAGGTCGTCGGTGTCGAACGTGGTGAGGACGATCACCCGGACGTCGTCGGCGTAGCGCCGCACCATCTGATCGCACGCGCTGATCCCGTCCAGCCGCGGCATCCGGATGTCCATGAGGACGACGTCCGGTCGATGCCGGGCGACCACGTCGAGTGCCTCGAGGCCGTCGCCGGCCTCGGCCAGGACGGTGATGTCCGGCGCACCGCCCAGGATCATCCGCAATCCGGCGCGTACCAGCGCCTCGTCGTCGACCAGGACCACCTCGACGCCGCCCACATCCTGCTCAACCATGGCCGGCACGCTCCCACGGCAGCGACGCGCGGACCAGGAAACGGTGCGCCCGGTCGACCTCGTAGGTGAGCTCGCCGCCGGCCAGCACCGCGCGCTCGGTGAGACCGATGAGGCCGAGGCCCGAACGCGTCGGCGCATCCGCGTCGCGGCCCGACGACGGCGTCGCCATCGCGTTGCTGACCTCGATCTGCACGCCGGCGCCGTTGTCCACCTCGATCCGGACGGCGACCTGCGACGTCGGGGAGTGTTTGCGAGCGTTCGTCAGACACTCCTGGACGATACGAAAAGCGTTGCGGGACAACGGCTCCGGCACCGACCTCAGATCGCCCTCGGTGTCGGCCTCGATGGACGCTCCGGCCTCCCGTTCGTGGTCGATGAGCGCGGGCAACTGCGCCAGGGTGGGTAGTGGAGCCGCCACCTGACTCTGGTCCAGATCCGGATCGCGCAGCACCCCCAGCACATCCCTCAACTCGGTCAGTGCCAGGTGGGAGTTCTCCTGGATGAGGGTCGCGGTCTCGCGGACCTGGTCGGGGGGCAGGTCCGCGCGGTAGGCCAGGGCGCCGGAGTGCATGGCCACCAGCGAGATCCGGTGTGCGAGGACGTCGTGCATCTCGCGGGCGATCCGGGCCCGCTCTCCGGCCCGCGCCTGCGCGACGCGCAGGTCCCGTTCCCGCTCGGCGGTCTCGGCGCGTTCGTGCAGTTGTGCCACGAGCTCCCGCCGGGCCCCGATGAACAGTCCGACCGCCACGGCGAACGCGAGCGACAGCACACTGGTCGTCAGATTCGTCACCCGCTCGCCCAGCCCGGTGTCCGCGGGGTGCACCGCGCTGAACACCACTCCGGTGACGATCCAGGCGGTCCCGGCGAGGACGATGTCTCGTCGCACGCGATGCGTACAGAGGGAGATGAGCGCGATCCCTGCCGCGGCGACCGTGCTGGCCACCACCGCCGTGGACGCGATGAGGACGAGCGTGACAGCGAGCGGCCGGCGGTGGCGCAGCAACAACAACGGCAGGAGAAGGGCTCCCGCGAGGAGATCGACGTAGGGCCACCAGTCGTGGAACCGGTAGTGAGCCGTCGTGCCGTCGGCCACCGTCGCCAGCCAGAGCAACGCGCCGACCACGGCGGACGCGAGCAGACGCCACGTCTCGCTCCACCACCGGGGCATCCGGATCCGGACATCGCTCGTCACCCTGCCGACCCTAGGGCGGATCACGGGCCCGGGCCCTCCGTGGCGCAGCATCCCATCCCGACGGACCGGCGACCCCCTACCGAAGTCGCACGCGCCGTATGCGCACGGCCGATGTGCGACCCCTGCGGCTTTCGGCAGCGTGGTCGTCATGATCACAGTCGAGAACCTGACCAAACGCTACGGCGGGTACACCGCCGTCGACGACGTGTCCTTCACCGTCCGCCCGGGGGCCGTCACCGGCTTCCTCGGCCCGAACGGCGCGGGCAAGTCCACCTGCATGCGGATCGTCTGCGGGCTCATGCCCGCGACCTCCGGGCGGGCGACCGTGCTCGATCGTCCGTACGCCGCCCTGCCGAACCCCGGTCGGCACGTCGGGGTGCTGCTGGACGCGTCCGCGCAGCACGCGGGCCGCACGGGCCGCGAGGTGCTCACCCTCGGCGCCGTCACGATGGGGCTGGCGCGCACCCGGGTGGAGGAGCTGCTCGATCTGGTGGGGCTGACCGACGCCGAGGCCGGGCGCCGCATCGGGAACTACTCGCTCGGGATGCGCCAACGCCTCGGAATCGCCCACGCCCTGCTCGGCGACCCCGAGGTGCTCATCCTGGACGAACCCGCCAACGGCCTGGACCCCGCCGGCATCCGATGGATGCGCACGCTGCTGCGCGGATACGCCGACCAGGGCGGCACCGTGCTGCTGTCCTCCCACCTGCTGCACGAGATCGAGGTCGTCGCGGACGAGCTGCTCGTCATCGGCCGCGGGAAGATCGTCGCCCGCGGTCCCAAGAACGAACTGATGCAGGCCACCGGCACGACGGTGCGCTCGACCGACGACCCGGCGTTCGAACGCGTGCTGGCGGACGCCGGTCTGCGGTCCGTCACCGACGGTGATGGACTGCGCGTCAGCGCGGACCCGGGTGAAATCGGCGCACTCGCCGCTCGGCACGGCGTCGTCCTGACCCTTCTGGCACCGGCGGGATCCGCGGGCCTGGAAGACATGTTCCTGCGGCTCACCGCCGCCGACGCACGAGAGGAAGTGCCAGCATGACCACCGTAGAGACCTCCCGGGTCACCGCACCACGGCTGCCGGCCCGCCTGCCGGCGCCCGACGACCGCGCGGTGCCCTTCACCCGGCTGGTGCACGTCGAACTGCGCAAGATCCTGGACACCCGCGCGGGCCGATGGCTGCTCATCGGCATCACTGCGGTCACGGCCATCGTCGTCGGCATCGTCATCTTCACCGGGTCTGCCGACGCTCACAAGGATCTGAGCGACTTCCTGACCGCGACCGTCATCCCGCAGTCGATCCTGCTGCCGCTGCTCGGCATCATCACCGTGACGTCCGAGTGGACTCAGCGAACGGGTCTGGTCACGTTCGCGCTCGAGCCGGATCGCACGAGGGTCGGCCGATCCAAGCTCGCCTCCGCTGCGCTGCTCGGCCTGCTCGTCCTCGCGACAGCCGTCCTCCTCGCCGTCGTGGCAACCGGGCTGTGCGAGGTCCTGCGCGGCGGCCACCCGGCCTGGTCGTTGGACGCCTTGACGATCGGCGGCGTGGTGCTCGCCCAGCTGCTCGCCGTCGTGCAGGGGGTCGCGTTCGGCCTGGTGCTGCAGAACACGCCCGCGGCGATCGTCTCGTATCTCGTGCTCCCCCAGGCATGGACGATCGTGGGCGACCTCGTGCACGGTCTGCACGGTGTGCAGCCCTGGCTGGACCTCAATTCGGCGACCAGTCCGCTGGTCGATGCCTCGATGACCGCCGAGAACTGGGCACAGCTCGGGGTGGCGGGGCTCGTGTGGGTGGTCCTACCGCTCATCGCCGGCGTCGTCCGTCTGCGGCGCAGCGAGGTCAAATGACCCGCGCCGCTTGACGAGAGCTACGCCAGCACGGCCCGGTGGGATATCAGGGGACCCACCGGGCCGTGTGGCGAGCTGTCTCGACATGTCCGTGACCGGTGCCCCCGACGGGACTCGAACCCGCACTCGAGCGATTTTAAGTCGCCTGCCTCTGCCGATTGGGCTACGAGGGCAGAGACAGGCTAGCCAGACGGGGCGGGCGTGCGACGCCACGTCCCCCCGTCGACACGTCCCTCAGTCGGTGTGCAGCAGTGAGAGCGCGATGCCGTCGAGGATGTCGGCCTCGCTCGCGCGTACCTGCTCCATCCCGGCGGTCTGCGCCAACCGGGTCACGATGCGGCTCCAGATGAGGGCACCCGCGCCGATGACGTCAACCCGCCCCTGGTGCATGAACGGCATGGCAGCCCGCTCGGCCCGGTCCGCCGCCAGGATCGCCCGGCAGGACGCGAGGATCTGCTCCACCGGGAGGCTGGCGCCGTGGATGACGGCGGGGTCGTACGCGCGCAGTTGCAGCGCGTGCGCGGTGATGGTCGTGACCGACCCGGCGAGCCCGACGAGGGTCGCGACCCCGTCGAAGCCGACCTGTGCCTGCGCCCGGTCGACGGCGGCGTCGATGTCGCGGGAGGCCGCATCGATCTGCGCAGCGGTCGGCGGGTCGGAGCGCAGGTGCCGCTCGGTCATCCGTACGCAGCCGATGTCGGTGGACAGCGCCGCGTCCACGGTGCGTCCGCCACGAACGAACTCGGTGGAGCCACCACCCAGGTCGACGACCAGGTAGAGGCCGGGCACACCGGTCGCGATCAGGTCGCCGGTGGCTCCCCGGAAGCTGAGCCGCGCCTCCTCGTCGCCGGTGACGACCTCGGGTGAGACGTCGTACGCGGCGAAGGCCTGGCGTACGCCGGCCACGAACTCCTCCGCGTTCGATGCATCACGGGACGCCGAGGTGGCGACGAATCGCACTGCGGTGACGGCGTTTTCGGTACACTGGGCGGCGTACTCGCGAGCCGTGGCCAGGGTACGGTCCATGGCCTCCGGCGCGATCCGGCCGGTGGAGTCGATGCCCTGTCCGAGCCGGACGAACTCCATCCGGCGCACCACGTCGACGGGCGGGCGAGCGCCGTCACTGTCGGCGATCAGCAGTCGGATGGTGTTGGTGCCGCAGTCGACCGCCGCGACCCGGGTCACTCGGCCTCCGGGGAGCAGCAACCGCCGGTCCACCACGCGGGTAGCGCAGCCAGCGCCTCGTCACCGAGCGGGTTCACACCGGGGCCGACGGCCATCGAGTGAGCGACGAGCACATGCAGGCACTTGACGCGGGTCGGCATCCCGCCGGCGGAGATCCCGGCGATCTCGGGCACATCGCCGAGCTCGGCGCGGTGCCGCAGATAGTCCTCGTGCGCGGATCGGTAGCGTGCGGCCAGGTCGGGGTCGTGCTCCAGCCGTTCGGTCATCTCGCGCATCATGCCCTGGGACTCCAGGGTGCTGATGGCGCCGGTCAGGCGCGGGCAGGTCGCGTAGTACGTCGTGGGGAACGGCGTGCCGTCCGGCAGTCGCGGCAGCGTGCGGACCACGGCCGGGCAGCCGCACGGGCACCGGGCCGCCACGTCGATCGCGCCACGCGGCACCCGGCCGAGCTGCTGTTCGATCGCCGCGAGGTCGGCCTCACCGATGGAGCTCGTCGTCATCGGACTCGTCATCGGGGCGGGGTGCGCACCAGCGACTGCCACAGCTGCCCGTACCACGGGTGGGTGCTGGACGCCGTGGTCGCCGCCACCACGCCCGACTTGGTCACGGGGTGCGTCGTGCCCTGCTTGTCGACCACGATCGTGAGCGTGCCGCCCGGTGCCACGAAACCCAGGCGCTTGGCGGCCTGCGCCTTCACGTACGCCGGGTCGTTCCACTCCCTCTGCTGCGCCTGCAGGGAGCGGATGTCGGCCTGCTGGGAGGCCACCTGACTGCGCATGCCGTTGATGTCGCCCTGGGCCCGCAGGTAGCTGCGCAGCGTGGGGGTGATGAGCACCGCGAGGAATACCACGAGCGCGCCGAGCACCGTGAGCCGGCGCATCGAGCGCGGCGTACGACGCCGGCGTGCAGCACGGGCCGCGCCGCCCGACGTCGACGAGGCACGCGGTGTACGGGTCGGCCGCGACCCGGCGGGGCGGCTCGCCGCGGGTCGCGAACTGTGCCCACGCGGTTGCGCGGGCCGGGTCGAGCGCGGGTCGCGCGGCATGACGGTGTCTCTCCCTGCTCAGGCGGTGAAACGCGGGAACGCCGAGGCGCCGGCGTACGTCGCCGCGTCGTCCAGCTCCTCCTCGATGCGCAACAGCTGGTTGTACTTCGCGACGCGGTCCGAGCGGGCGGGCGCGCCGGTCTTGATCTGACCGCAGTTGGTGGCGACCGCGAGGTCGGCGATCGTGGTGTCCTCGGTCTCGCCCGAGCGGTGGCTCATCATGCAGCGGAAACCGTTGCTCTGGGCCAGCGTGACCGCGTCGAGGGTCTCGGTCAGCGAGCCGATCTGGTTGACCTTCACCAGCAGCGCGTTGGCCGTGCCGGTGTCGATGCCGCGCTGCAGTCGCTCGGGGTTGGTGACGAAGAGATCGTCGCCGACGATCTGCACCTGGTGGCCGATCTGGTCGGTCAGGGTCTTCCAGCCGTCCCAGTCGTCCTCGTGCAGCGGGTCTTCGAGCGAGACGAGCGGGTAGTCCGCCACCAGCTGTGCGTAGTAGGCGGACATCTGCTCGGCCGACTTCTTCGTGGCCTCGAACTGGTAGCCGCCCTTGTCGAAGAACTCGCTGGCTGCGACGTCGACGGCCAGACCGATCTCCTTGCCCGGGGTGTAGCCGGCCTTCTCGATCGCGGTCAGGATCAGGTCGAGCGCCGCGCGGTTGCTCTCCAGGTTCGGTGCGAAACCGCCCTCGTCGCCGAGGCCGGTCGACAGGCCCTGCTTCTTCAGCACCGACTTCAGGCTGTGGTAGATCTCCGCGCCCCAACGCAGTGCCTCGCGGAAGGACTCCGCGCCGATCGGGGCGATCATGAACTCCTGGATGTCGACATTGGAGTCGGCGTGCGACCCGCCGTTCAAGATGTTCATCATCGGCACCGGCAGCACGTGCGCGTTGGGGCCGCCGACGTAGCGGAAGAGTGGCAGGTCGGCCGACTCGGCGGCCGCCTTCGCGACGGCGAGGGAGACGCCCAGGATCGCGTTGGCGCCGATCTTGCCCTTGTTGGGGGTGCCGTCGATGCCGATCATCTCGGCGTCGACCAGGCGCTGCTCACTGGCGTCGAAGCCGAGCAGGTGCGGGGCCAGCTCCTCGCCGATCGCGTCGACCGCGTCCTGCACGCCCTTGCCGAGGTAGCGCTTCTTGTCGTTGTCGCGACGCTCGACCGCCTCGAACTGGCCGGTGGACGCGCCGGAGGGAACGGCCGCGCGACCGACGACGCCGTCGTCCAGTGCGACCTCGACCTCGACCGTCGGGTTGCCGCGCGAGTCCAGGATCTCGCGGGCGAGGATTGCATCGATGCTGGCCACTTCAGGCTCCCAAGGTCGGTGGACGGCGTACTGATCCACGAGCCTAACGGCGTCGGCAGGGCAGGCGCGCGCGGCGCGCAGAACCACCGTGACTCAGGTAGGGCCCGGAGCCACAGGTCGGCCCGTGGCTCTCGGTCCTCCCCGCGTCCCGGTCACTCCTCGGGGCGGGACAGCGGCCGTGACCGCTCCGCCACCGCCTGCACCTCTCGAGCCAGCAACGCTTCGGCGGACTCCCCGCGCTCGCGCGCCGCCGCGACCTGCCGCAGTAGCTGGGAGCCGGCCGACTCGTCGTACGCGAGGTCGACGCCCCGCCGGGCGGCACGGGACAGCAGCTTCTCCGCGACGAGCAAGGTGGGCAGTCCCTTGGGGATGCCGGCCAGCAGGTCGCCGGCGTCCCGGTCGGGCTTCTCGGTGGCCTTGATCTGCTCCCACGAGGCCTCGACCTCACCGGCGGTGGTGGCGTCACCGTCGCCGAAGACATGCGGGTGGCGCCGGATCAGCTTGGCGACGAGGCCGCCCGCGACGTCGTCGATGTCGAACGGCTCCTGCTGGTCCTCGGCCGCGAGACGCGCGTGGAAGAGCACCTGAAGCAGGACGTCGCCGAGCTCCTCGGCGAGGTGGGCACGATCGCGTCGTTCGATGGCCTCGAGCGTCTCGTAGGTCTCTTCGATCAGGTACTTCGCCAGGCTGTCGTGGGTCTGCTCGGCGTCCCATGGACAGCCGCCGGGCGACCGCAGCGTGTCCATCACGGCGACCGCGTCCAGCAGCCGGGCTCCCGGCAGATCCCAGGAGCCGACGACGATCTCCACCGACGGCGGGGTCTCCAGCCGGGTCAACTCACCGGCGAGTGCATCGGTCAGGCCGGGGTCGCCGTCCGCGGAGCCGATCCAGACCACCCGGCCGTCGTGCTGGGCGAGCGCCCGCGCCAGCTCGCGGCGGTCGTCGTATCGGGTCGCCCGCACCTCGACGCCGCTGGTGCGGACCGCGTCCGGCACCGGCTCGTCCGGATCCGCGGCGTAGACGACGTCGGCCGCCTCGAGCACCTGCCAGGCGGACCTGCTGAGCAGGCCGGCGGGCACCCGGGGGGAAGTGACGAGGATCGCGAGCGACGCCTCGCGCGCGACGACGGCGATGGTCAGCCCTTGCTCGAGCTCTTGCTGACGATCCACGGCTCCGAGGTCGCGAGCACCCCGTTGGCGCCGCCCCATCGGCCGAACCGCGGGTTGATCTCGACCTTGGCGGCGTTGACGATCTTGGTGATCTCGGCGACACCGGCCTGGGAGTTGCTGATGTTGGTGACCGCGACGTTGCTGCGCAGCGCGTCGATGGCGGCGGTCGAGGGGTTGGCGACGTTGCGCTGCGCGAACTCCTGGCGGGCCTGCGCTGCGGAGAACGCGCCGCCCTGCTCCGCGGCCACGCGCTGGAAGTCGTTGGCGAACACCAGATAGGTGATGGCGGAGCGGGAGTTGAAGTCCGCGGCGCCGGAGCCGAACGCCTGCTTGATCTGGGTGACCGCGTCCTGCACCTGATCGACGCTGACGCGGGTGCCGTCGTAGGACGCAGCGGTGGTGCTGTTGTGGAACAGCTGGCTGCTACCGCACCCGCTGACCCCGACGACGGTGACGGCTAGGGCGGCGATGCCGACGGCACGGCGCGACGTACTCACTTGTGGACCTCCTCGAACGACAGCGGTCATCATGCCAGCACGCTCCGGCTCACGCGCCCGCGGCTCCGGCGGCCGCCGCGATGTCGTCCAGCAGCACCGCCTTCACCAGGGCCGTCGCCCAGCGCAGCACCTCCAGGTCGCGCAGCGGCTGGCCGCCGACCGGTGCCGTCTTCGGCGTCGGCACCAGGGCGTGCGTCGGCTTCACCAGCGTGCCGGGGAAGAGCCGCTGCAGGCGCAGCGACTGGCTCTCACGCAGCTCCAGCGGGCCGAACCGGATATAGCGGCCCTGGGAGCTGATGTCCCCCACCCCGCCCTGCCGCGCGATGATCCGCAGCCGCGCCACCTCGAACAGGTTGCGGACCGGCTGCGGCGGTGTGCCGTAGCGGTCCTGCAGCTCCGCCTCGATCTCGGTGAGGCCGTTCTCGTCCTCCACGACCGCCAGCTTCTTGTACGCCTCGAGCCGCAACCGCTCCCCCGGCACGTACTCGTGCGGCAGGTGCGCGTCGACCGGCAGCTCGATCTTGACCTCGTTCGGGGTGGTGTCCTTCTCCCCGCGGAAGTCGGCCACGGCTTCGCCCACCATCCGCACGTACAGGTCGAAGCCCACGCCGGCGATGTGCCCGGACTGCTCGCCGCCGAGCAGGTTGCCCGCGCCACGGATCTCCAGGTCCTTCATGGCGACCTGCATGCCGGCGCCGAGGTCGGTGTGGCTGGCGATGGTCTGCAGCCGGTCGTGGGCCGTCTCGGTCAGCGGCTTCTCGGGCGGGAAGAGGAAGTAGGCGTAGGCGCGTTCGCGCCCTCGACCGACGCGGCCGCGCAGCTGGTGCAGCTGCGACAGGCCCATCAGGTCGGCCCGCTCGACGATCAGCGTGTTGGCGTTGGAGATGTCCAGGCCCGTCTCGACGATCGTGGTGCACACCAGCACGTCGGCGCGGCGTTCCCAGAAGTCGACGACGACGTCCTCGAGGCGCTGCTCGGGCATCTTGCCGTGCGCCGTCACCACCCTCGCCTCGGGCACGAGTTCACGCAGCCGCGTGGCCGCCTTCTCGATCGTCGCCACCTTGTTGTGGATGAAGAAGACCTGACCCTCGCGCATGAGCTCGCGGCGCACGGCGGCGCCGATCTGCTTCTCGTCCCAGCCGCCGACGAAGGTCAGGACCGGGTGACGCTCCTCGGGCGGCGTTGCGAGAGTGGACATCTCGCGAATGCCGGTGACGGCCATCTCCAGGGTGCGCGGGATCGGCGTCGCGGACATCGCGAGCACGTCGACCGCCGTGCGCATCTGCTTCAGCTGCTCCTTGTGCTCGACACCGAAGCGCTGCTCCTCATCGACCACGACGAGGCCGAGGTCCTTGTACTGGACCTCCTTCGACAGCAGTCGATGGGTGCCGATGACCAGATCGACGCCGCCGCCCTTGAGCCCCTCGATGACCTCGCGTGCCTCGCGGTCGGACTGGAAGCGCGACAGCGCCTTCACCACGACGGGGAAGCCGGCGTACCGCTCGGTGAAGGTCTGCACGTGCTGCTTCACCAGCAGGGTGGTCGGGCAGAGCACCGCGACCTGCTTGCCGTCCTGGATGGCCTTGAACGCCGCCCGCACCGCGATCTCGGTCTTGCCGTACCCGACGTCTCCGCAGATGAGCCGGTCCATCGGCACCGACTTCTCCATGTCGGCCTTGACCTCGTCGATGCTGGAGAGCTGATCGGGCGTCTCGACGTAGGCGAAGGCGTCCTCCAGCTCGTGCTGCCACGGGCTGTCGGGCGCGAACGCGTGCCCCTCGGTGGCCATCCGCGCCGAGTAGAGCCGGATGAGCTCGCCGGCGATCTGGCGCACGTGCCGCTTGGCGCGCGACTTGGTGGTCTGCCAGTCCGAGCCGCCCATCTTGTTGAGGGTGGGCATCTCACCGCCTACGTAGCGGGTGACCTGGTCGAGCTGATCGGTCGGCACGAAGAGCCGGTCGCCGGGCTGCCCACGCTTGGACGCGGCGTACTCCAGGACCAGGTACTCGCGGGTCGCGCCGCCCACGGAGCGCTGCATCATCTCCACGAAGCGGCCGACGCCGTGCTGCTCGTGCACGACGTAGTCGCCGGTGCGCAGCTGGAGCGGGTCGACCACGTTGCGGCGGCGCGCGGGCATCCGGCGCATGTCCTTGGTGCTGCCGCTCGTGCCGCGACTGCCCGTCAGGTCGGCCTCGGTCACGACGACCAGGTCGCTGGACGGCAGCGCGAAGCCGCGCCCCAGGCAGCCGGTGCTGACCTCGACCATGCCGGGGTCGAGGGGGCCGAGCGCGCGGGTGGTGACGTCGTTCTCCGACAACACCTCGGTGACCCGCTTGGCCAGGCCCGGGCCCTCGGTGACCACGAGCACCCGCTGCCCCTCGGCGGCCCACTTGCGCAGGTCGTCGACGGCGTGCTCGGTGTTGCTCCGGTAGGCCGGGATCTCCTGCGTGTGCAAGGTGATCCGCTCCCCTGGCAGCTCGTCCTCGGCGAACTCGGCCAGCTCCTCGTCGGACGAGAACGACGACATCGACCACCACGGCCGGCCGGTGGCCAGCGCGTGGTCACGCAGCTGAGACAGGCTCCAGTACGACGCGGTGCCGAGCGCGCCCCGCAGGTCGACTGGTACGACGTTGCCGGCGGCCGCGTTGGCCCAGCTCGCGTCGAGGAACTCCTCGCTGGTGGTCACCAGGTCGGCGGCGCGGGTGCGCACGCGTTCGGGATCGCAGAGCACGACGTGGGTGCCGGGCAGCAGCACGTCGAGGAGCGGCTGCATCGCGTCGCCGAGCAGGATCGGTGACAAGGACTCCATGCCCTCGACCGCGATGCCCTCGGCGACCTTCTCCAGCATGTCGCTGACACCGGCGAGCTGCGGCGCGAGCTCCCTGGCACGGTCGCGGACCGCGGTGGTGAGCAGCAGTTCGCGGCACGGCGGGGCCCACAGTCCGCCCTCGGCGATCTCCAGCGAGCGCTGGTCGGCGACCTTGAACCAGCGCACCTCCTCGACGGTGTCGCCCCAGAACTCAACCCGCTGCGGGTGCTCCTCGGTCGGCGGGAAGACGTCGAGGATGCCTCCGCGGACGGCGAACTCGCCGCGGCGTTCGACCATGTCGACCCGGGCGTACGCCGCGTCGGCGAGAGCCTCGACGACGTCCTCGAGTCGCGCGTCGGTGCCGGGCCGCAGCTCGACCGGCTGCAGGTCGCCGAGACCGTGGGCGAGGGGCTGCAGGACGGCGCGCACGCTCGCCACGACGACGTCGATCGGGCCGTGTTCCGCATGCTCGGCGTGGTCGGGGTGTGCGAGGCGCCGCAGCAGGGCGAGTCGACGGCCGACGGTGTCGCTGCGCGGGCTCAGCCGCTCGTGCGGCAACGTCTCCCAGCTGGGGAACTCCGCGACGGCGTGCTCGGGCAGCAGGCTGCGCAGCGCCTCGGACAGGTCGCCGGCCTCGCGTCCGGTGGCGGTCACGGCCAGGATCGGCACCCGCGCCCCGTCGCCGGGACGCGTCAACAGGGACAGCAGCGGCGCCCGGGCGCCGGGCGAGGCGGCCACGTCGACGACGTCCGCGGAGCTGCGGAAATCGAGGACACGGCGTACGGCGGGGTCGCCGGA
Source organism: Allobranchiibius sp. GilTou38 (assembly GCF_017565325.1). Taxonomy (NCBI): domain Bacteria; kingdom Bacillati; phylum Actinomycetota; class Actinomycetes; order Micrococcales; family Dermacoccaceae; genus Allobranchiibius; species Allobranchiibius sp. GilTou38. The sequence goes on from NZ_JAGEKN010000005.1 coordinate 18,978, forward strand.
CAGCAGATCGAGCAACGGGTCGAGGCGCACGGGATTTCTTCCGGTCGGCAGCACAAAAGCCCCGGATCACGAGATCTCGGGGTGGTGTTTCCAGTGTAGGCGCGGGCTGAGACAGCCCTCACGGGCCCGCGCAACGGCACCGCCCGGTCCCTCGCAGCGGATGGACGTCGACGGCCGGGCACCTACGATCGAGCGATGCCCCGTGAGATGAGCGTCCAGGACACCGTCACCATCGCCGGTGTCAGCCCGCAGGAGGTCTTCGCGGCCATCAGCGACCCGTCCCGGATGGGGCGGTGGAGCCCGGAGAACACCGGCGCCGTCATCGAGACCGCCGGCGGGCCCGCTCCGGTCGGCACGTCGTTCGTCGGCGCCAACATCCGGTTCGGCGCGAAGTGGCACACACGATGCGTCGTGACCGCCTCGGACCCGGGCCGCCGGTTCGCGTTCGACGTCAAGGCGATCGGTATGCGCAAGCCCGGCCTCAGGGCCCGCATCGCCACCTGGGAGTACCGCCTGGAGCCGTCGACCGACGGCACGACGGTCACCGAGGTGTGGACCGACGGACGCGGCGGGTGGCCGGCGTTCGCGGCGAAGGGTTTCGACAAGGTCGTGACCCGCGGGTCGACGTTCGCCGACTGGCAGCGCGGCAACATCGCCCGCACCCTGGCGAACCTGAAGAAGGACCTCGAGCGCACCTCGGCCTGACGCCCCGGAACTCGCCGGTTGTCAGCGGTTCTGTGGCGCCGGCGTCACGGAACCGCTGACAACCGGGCGGCCGTCACCAGGCGTGCACGACGTTCTGGGCGTCGGGAAGGTCCTTCTGCACCAGCAGGTCGATCGCGTCGACCGCCGACGGCAGGAGGAAGTCCAGCTCCTTGCGCTCCGTGGCGTTGAAGTCCTTCAGCACGTACGACGCCGCGTCCATCCGGCCCGGCGGGCGCCCGATGCCCACCCGCACCCGCAGGTAGTCCTTGGTGCCGAGTGACTTGGTGATCGAGCGCAGCCCGTTGTGGCCGCCCTCGCCGCCACCGCGCTTGAGCCGGACCGCGCCGAAGTCGATGTCGAGCTCGTCGTGCACCACGATCAACCGCTCGGGCGGGATCTTGAAGAAGCTCATCAGCGCGGCGACCGGGCCGCCCGACTCGTTCATGTAGGTGGAAGGCACCGCGACCACCGCCGACGGGCCCGGGAGACCTCCCCCGGCGGTGCCGAGGCGGATCTGCGCCCCGCGGGCACGCGCCTTGTGGGCCTTCAGGGTGGCCCCGGCGCGGTCGGCCAGCAGCTCGGCCACCATCGCGCCGACGTTGTGCCGGTTGCCGGCGTACGCCGTGCCCGGGTTGCCGAGTCCGACGATCAGCCAAGGGTCCACGGGCAGTCAGTATGCCCGGACGGACACCGCCGCCGCGCAACGGCCGATCACCCCCATCGACGCCGAATGCGCGCTTCGCACGCCCGGACCGACAGCTTCCGGGGGCGAAACGCGCACTCGACGTCTCAGGGAGATGCTTACTCGGAGTCGTCGCCCTTCTCGGCGTCGTCGGACTCGCCCTCGGCAGCCTCGGCCTCGGCGGCCTCGTCCTCGTCGGACTCCTCGCGCTCGATGCCGGCCTCGGCCTCGGCCTCGGCGAGCTCGCTCTCCAGCTCCTCGACCGACTGCTGCTGCACGATGTTGACGATGAGCAGCTCCTCGTCCGCCTCCAGCTCGGCGCCGGCGGGCAGCGTGACGTCCTTGGCCAGGATCTGGCTGCCGGCCTCGAGGCCCTCGACGGAGACGGTGACCGACTCGGGGATCTTGAAGGCGTCGGCCAGCACGGACAGCGTGCTGTTCTCGACGGTGACGACGGTCTCGATGCCGGCCTCGCCCTCGATGTGCACGGGGACGTCGACGACGACCTTCTCGCCGCGGCGGACGATGACCAGGTCGATGTGCTCGATGACCGGCTTGATCGCGTCGCGCTGCACGTCCTTGGCCAGGGCCAGGTGCTCGGTGCCCTCCAGGTCGATGGTGAGGATTGCGTTCGCGTTCTTCAGCAGCAGCATGGTCTCGTGCCCCGGCAGGGTCATGTGGACGGGGTCGCTGCCGTGCCCGTAGAGCACCGCGGGGATCTTGTGCGCCCGGCGGATGCGGCGGGCCGCACCCTTACCGAACTCGGTGCGCGACTCGGCGTGGAGCTTGTTCTCGGTCGTGGCCATGACGAAATCCTTTGATCAGCGGGGTGTTCAGAAGATGGGCCTCGACGCGGGACAGGGCGTGAAGATCGCGGAGCTCATGCTCGACGCGCACCACCGCGGGTAGAACGCCTCGCGGGCGGAGCATCGTCGATCACGGATCACCGGTGCGTTCGCGCACCGTCCCTCGCCGAGGCAACGTCGCTGATCGTATGCCGAGCGCTCGCCGACGCCCAAATCGAGCTCCGGCCGGTGGTGGGGTCGCCGCGCGCCCTATGGAGCGCGCAGCGACCTCATCGTCACCGGAAAGGTCAGGACTGACCGTCGAACATGCTGGTGACCGAGCCGTCCTCGAAGACCTCGCGGATGGCCTGGCTGAGCAGCGGTGCGATCGACAGCACGGTGAGCTTGTCGAACTGTTTGTCGTCAGGCACCGGCAGGGTGTCGGTGACGATCACCTCGGAGGCGACGGAGTCGCGCATCCGCTCGATGGCCGGCCCGGAGAAGATCGGGTGGGTCGCTGCGATGACCACGCCTGCGGCGCCGTCGTTCATGAGGGCGTCTGCGGCGTTGCAGATGGTGCCGCCGCTGTCGATCATGTCGTCCACGAGGATGCACAAGCGCCCGCGCACCTGGCCGATGACCCGGTTCGCGACGCTCTTGTTGGGCTGTGTGACATCGCGCGTCTTGTGGATGAAGGCCAGCGGCACCCCGCCGAGGCGCTTGGACCAGGACTCGGCGACCTTGATCCGGCCGGCGTCAGGTGAGACCACGGCCAGCTCGCGGTCGCCGTACTTGCCCGACACGTAGTCGGCCAGGATCGGCAGCGCCTGCAGGTGGTCCACGGGGCCGTCGAAGAAGCCCTGGATCTGGTCGGTGTGCAGGTCCAGCGCCATCAGTCGGTCGGCGCCGGCGGTCTTGAACAGGTCGGCCATCAGGCGGGCGCTGATGGGCTCGCGGCCGCGGGACTTCTTGTCCTGGCGGGCATAGCCGTAGAACGGCGTGACCACGGTGATCCGCTTGGCCGAGGCGCGTTTGAGCGCGTCGACCATGATCAGCTGCTCCATGATCCAGTTGTTGACCGATGCGGTGTGACTCTGGATCACGAAGGCGTCGCAGCCGCGCACCGACTCCTCGTAGCGCACGTAGATCTCGCTGTTGGCGAAGTCGTACGCCGCGGTGGGCACCAGCGAGGTGCCGATCCCGGCGGCGACCTGCGCGGCCAGGTCCGGGTGGGCCCGGCCGCTGACGATGATGAGCTTCTTCTCGGTGGTCTTGGTCAGGCCGCTCACAGTGTCTCGTCCTTGGTCGCAGGGGCGGCGTCGCCGCGATCTCGCAGCGCCGCTTCTGCGGCCTCGGCCTGCGCGGTGCCCGGTCGTTTCTGCAGGGCCCAGCCCTCGATGTTGCGCTGGGCGGCGACCGAGATCGCGAGCGCGCCCGGCGGCACGTCCTTGCGGATCACCGCGCCCGCGCCCGATCCCGCGCCGTCGCCGACGGTGACCGGGGCGACGTACATGTTGTCGCTGCCCATCCGGCAGTCGTTGCCGACGTAGGAGCGGTGCTTGGTCACCCCGTCGTAGTTCACGAAGACGCTGGCGGCACCGATGTTGCTGCGCTCTCCGATGGTGGCGTCGCCGACGTACGAGAGGTGCGGCACCTTGCTGCCCTTGCCGATGGTGGAGTTCTTGGCCTCCACGAAGGTGCCGATCTTGGACTCCGCACCGAGCTCGGTGCCCGGGCGCAGGTAGGCGAACGGGCCGACGGACGCGCCGGGCCCGACGACCGAGAGCTCGGCGTGCGTGCGGACGACCTTCGCGCCGTCGCCGATCTCCATGTCGGTCAGCGTCGAGTCAGGTCCGATCGTGCAGTCGGCGCCGATGGTCGTGGCGCCGCGCAGCTGCGTGCCCGGCTCGATCACGGTGTCGCGTCCGACGCTGACGTCCATGTCGACCCAGGTGGTGTCGGGGTCGATCACGACGGCGCCGCTCTGCGTCATCAACCGGTCCACGATGCGCCGGTTGAGCTCCTTGCCGAGCCGCGCGAGCTGCGCCTTGTCGTTGACGCCCTCGGTCTGCCACAGGTCGTCCAGGACGTACGCCGAGACGCTGTGCCCCTGCCCCACGACGGCCCCGACGACGTCGGTCAGGTACTTCTCGCCGCCTTCGCCGTGCACCTCGATCTGGCCGATCGTGTCGCGCAGGTGGCCGGCGTCGAAGGCGAAGAGACCGGAGTTGAACTCACCGATCTCGCGCTGCTCGGGGGTGGCGTGCTTGTGCTCGACGATGGCCTGCACGGTGCCGTCGGCACCGCGGACGATGCGCCCGTAGCCGGCCGCGTCCGGCACGATCCCGGTCACGACGGTGGCGACGGCGTCGGTCGACTCGTGGTGCCGGGTGAGGTCCGAGAGCGTCTGCGCCGTGAGCAGCGGGGTGTCGCCGGTGATGACGAGCACGGTGCCCTGCAGGTCGCTCGGCAGCACGGCCAGCGCGCACTCGACAGCGCGACCGGTGCCGTAGACCTCGTCCTGGTCGGCGATCAGGACGTCCGGGTCGACCGCTCGCGCCGCCTCGGCGACGGCGTCACGTTGGGCGCGTACGACGACCGAGACGTGCGCGGCTCCGGTGCCGGTTGCCGCGTACAGCGCATGGGCGACGAGGGGACGGCCGCCGATCCGATGCAGCGCCTTGTTGATCGACGATCGCATCCGCGTGCCGTCCCCAGCAGACAGGACGATCACGGCGGCGGGGGTGGGGCTCACTCGTAGGGCTCCTCGAGGCTGCGGACAGCGCAATTAGGCGGCCGGTTTCGGACGCGATGCTACCGGTCGGACCCGGACGCAGGCTCGGGGCCGGCGGCTCCCCGGGTTGGAATCGAACCAACGTCGCTAATCCTGATTCAAAGTCAGGCGGCCCCTACCAGCAGAGCAACCGGGGAACGCCCGGCTGCCTCCCACGGGAGACGCCGAACGCCGACAAGGGTAGAGGACGTCGCGCGCGTGCCTGGACCGCAACGACGCGGGCCTACCCCACAATGGGCGGATGGCCCCACCTCAGCCGCGCACCCGTATGACCGCCACCCAGCGACGGGAGCAGCTCATCGTCGTCGGCCGCGACATCTTCGCCTCCGACGGTGTGCAGGGCGCCACCGTCGAGGAGATCGCGACCCGCGCCGGCGTCACCAAGCCGGTCGTGTACGAGCACTTCGGCGGCAAGGAGGGCCTCTACGCGGTCGTCGTCGACCGGGCGATCCAGGACATCCTCACCGCCATCACCAACGCTCTGTCCGAGCCGGCGGGAATCCGCGTCCTGCTCGAGCGGGCGGTCCTGGCGCTGCTGGACTTCATGGAGACCTCCCCCTCCTCGTTCGAGGTGCTGGTGCGCAGTTCGCCCTCGTGGCACGGCGACGGGTCGGCCGCGAGCCTGATGTCGGCGATCGCCGTACGGGTCGAGGAGCTCTTCGAGGCGACGTTCGAGAGTCATGGTTTCGACCCCACTCCCGCGCCGGTTTACGCGCAGACGCTGATCGGGAGCATCGCGCTCACCGGTGTGTGGTGGATCCATCACGAGGACCGGCCGGACAAGGAGTTCGTGGCAGCGCACATCATCAACCTGATGTGGAACGGGCTGCACGATCTACAGAAGAATCCGGTCCTGCCGTCCCGCGTGGCGCCCCCGACACCTGCCGACTGATCCGAGCGTCGCCACACTGACGTAGGTGGAGCCGACAGCCACAGGTCGTCCTGTGGCTGTCGGCTCTACCTGCGTCAGGGTCGAGTGCGCCAGCTCAGGCCTGCTGGATCTCCACCCGGTTGCCGACCGGGTCGTCGGTATGGAAGCGGCGGACACCCGGGATGTCGTCGCTCGGCCTGACCTCGCCGCCTGCCGCTCGCACGGCGGCCGCGACCGCATCGAGGTCGTCCACCAGCACGCAGGGATGGGCCTTCTTCGCCGGGGTGAACGTCTCCTGGACGCCGAGGTGCAACTCCTGCGGTCCGACCTGGAACCAGCACCCTCCCCGCGCGCGCAACCTCTCCGGCTTCTCGATCTCCGCCAGCCCGAGGACACCGGTGTAGAAGCCTCGCAAGTCCTCCTCCGACCCCGCTGGGCAGGCGAGCTGCACGTGGTGCAGTCCGAGCGCCGTCACGGTCGCGCCTCGAGGACGCCGACCGCGAAGATCCGGCGGAAGGGGAACGGGACGCCGTACGCCGCGCGAGGGTAGGCGGCGTCGAGCCGGGCCGCCAGATCGGCGAGAAACACCTGGGTCTCAGCCGGATCCAGCACGTCGAGCAGCGGCCGCAGCGCAGTGCCCTTCACCCATTCCAGCACCGGATGGTCCTGCTCCCCCGCGGCGTCGAGCACCTGCAGGTAGGTGGTCTCCCACACGTCGAGGCGCGCACCGGCGGCGGCCAGGACGTCGGCGTACCCCTGCGGCGCGGAGACCGGGTCCGCGCGCAGCAGCCCCACCGGCTCCGCTCCCCTCGGCTGCTCGCGCGCCGCCTCCCGGATGATCCGGTGCGAGGGCGCGTCGAAGTTGCCGGGCACCTGCATGGCGAAGACACCTGACTCGTCGAGCGATTCGAGCCAGCGCGGAATCAGGTCGAGGTGGCCGGGCACCCATTGCAGCGTCGCGTTCGTCAGGATCACGTCGGGCCGGCCGTACGCGCCGACGTCGACGGTCGCGACGTCGGCCTCCACCCAGCGCACCCGCCCGGCAGTGTCGCGGTCGGCGGCCTTGCGCAGCATGTCGGCCGAGGAGTCGATGCCGACCACCGTCGCGTCGGGCCAGCGTTCCGCGGCGATGAGCGTGGCGATCCCGTTGCCGCAGCCCAGGTCGACGACGACCTTCGGACCGTGGTGCGGGACGCGCGCCAGCAGGTCGAGGAACGGTCGGGTGCGCAGGTCGGCGTACCGCTCGTACTGCGTCGGATCCCAGGTCGTCATGCGCCGCCTCCCAGTCGAAGTATCTTGACGTCAAGATACTCGGTAATGTCTTGATGTCAAGAAGCTTGATGCTGGCTATAGTCGGTTCATGCCCGATCGGCCCGGCCCGCCTGACGACGTCGACGCGATCGTCGACGCCTGGTCGCGCGAACGCCCCGACCTGAATGTCCGCCCGTTGCAGGTGCTCTCGCGCATCACCCGCCTCGCCCGGTTGCTCGACCAGGCACGCGGCACGGCGTTCAGCAAGCACGACCTCGACGGCTGGGAGTTCGACGTGCTCTCCGCCCTGCGCCGCGTTGGCGAGCCCTATCGCCTGTCGCCCGGCGCCCTCATGCAGCAGACCCTCGTGACCAGCGGCACCATGACCAACCGTGTCGACCGACTGGAGGAGCGCGGCTTCGTACGCCGTGGTCCCGCGCCGCATGACCGCCGCGGCGTCCTGGTACGACTGACCCCGTCCGGGCTCGCCGTCGTCGACGCCGCCATGGCCGACCTGCTGGAGCACGAGCAGGCCCTTCTGGCCCACCTGCCGGTCCGCGAGCAGGAGCGGCTGGCGGGCACGCTGCGCACCCTGCTCACCGCCGTAGAGGCCTGAGACTCGCTCAGTCCTCTACGGATTCGGCGATCTCCAGCCAGCTGAGCTCCATCTCCTCGCGTTCGGCGTGCAGCGCGCGCAACTGACCGTCCAGCTCCGCCGCGCGGGCGTGGTCGGACGCTGCCGAGACCAGCGCGTCGTGCAGCGTCTGCTCGCGGTCGGCCAGTTTGGACATCGAACGCTCCAACCGGGCCATGTCCTTGCGCGCCTCCCGCTGCTGAGCGGGGTCCGTCCGCGCGGCCTGCGGCGTGGCCACACGAGCCGGCGATCCGTCGGAGCGGGCCCGCCGGGCCGCGCGCAGCTCTAGGAATTGGTGCACCCCACCCGGCAGCTCGCGGATCTGGCCGTCGCCGAGAAGCGCCACCTGCCGGTCGCACATCCGCTCCAGCAGGTAGCGGTCGTGGGAGACCACGACGAGCGTGCCGGCCCATCCGTCGAGCACGTCCTCCATCGAGGTCAGGGTCTCGATGTCCAGATCGTTGGTCGGCTCGTCCAGCAGCAGCACGTTCGGCTCGTGCATCAGCAGCCGCAGGAACTGCAGACGACGCCGCTCGCCACCGGAGAGCTGGGACACCCGCACCTGCTGGCGGCCGCCGTCGAAACCGAGCCGCTTGGCCAGGCTGCTGGCGCTGACCTCCTTGCCCTCGAGCATGATGTGCGACTTGACGTCGGTGATCGCGTCGATCACCCGCAGCCCGTCGAAGCGCTCCAGCTCGCGGACCTCCTGGGTCAACATCGCGAGCTGAACGGTCTTGCCCTGCTTACGTTTCCCGGCAGCGAGCGGCTGGGTGCCCTCGATCGCCCGCAACAGGGTCGACTTGCCGGCGCCGTTGGCCCCGACGATGCCGGTGCGCTCACCGGGAGCAAGTCGCCAGGTCTGGCGATCGATGAGCGGCCGCTCGTCGACGGTGACGGTCGCGTCGATGAGATCGACGACGTCCTTCCCGAGACGGGTGGTGGCGAAGCGGACGAGCTCGACCCCGTTGCGCGGCTCCGGCTCACCGGCGATCAGCTCGTTGGCCGCGTCGATGCGGAAGCGCGGCTTGCTGGTGCGGGCCGGCGGTCCGCGGCGCAGCCAGGCCAGCTCCTTGCGCAGCAGGTTGGTGCGGCGTTCCTCGGTGACCGCGGCCATCCGGTCGCGCTCGTTCTTGGCGAGCACGTACGCCGCGTAACCACCGTCGTACTGCTCGACCTGACCGTCCACGACCTCCCAGGTGCGGGTCGCGATCTCGTCGAGGAACCACCGGTCGTGGGTGATCGTGGCGAACGCGCCCGAGGCGCCCGCGCGGTGGCGCACCAGGTGCGCGGCGAGCCACTGCACGCCCTCGACGTCGAGGTGGTTGGTGGGCTCGTCGAGCAGCAGCAGCGCGGGGTCGTCGATGAGCAGGCACGCGAGCGCGACCCGGCGACGTTCGCCCCCGGACAGCGGCCCGACCAGGGCGTCCGGGCCCCCGACGGTGTCGAAACCGACACCGCCCAGCAGCCCGTCCAGGATGTCGCGCACCCTGGCGTCGGCGGCCCACTCGTGCTCGGCGCGGTCGCCGACCACAGCGGCGTGCACCGTGGACGCCGGGTCGAGCCGGTCGTCCTGGGAGAGCATCCCGACCCGCAGACCGCCGACCCGCGTGACCCGGCCGTCGTTCACGCCCTGGACCCCCGCAAGCACCCGCAGCAGCGTCGACTTGCCGCCGCCGTTGCGCCCGACAACCCCGATGCGGTCTCCTGTGCCGACGCCGAGGGAGACTTCGTCGAGGAGTTGACGGGTGCCCAGCGCCAGCGAGATGCGCTCGCAGGCGAGCAGATTCGGCATGGGACAAGGCTAATGCGGTGCGTGCACGTTCCTGACCAGTCGCTCCGCGCCTGAGTAGCGACGGTGCTCACGAGCGCGCGAGGTCAGGCCGGACCGACCGAGTGCAGGTCGGTCACCACGTGGGCTCCGGGGGCGGGTCCGACGGCGCGTACGACGTCGTCGGCCACCTTGCCCGCGCTCAGGGTGACCATCAGGTCGAGCGCCAGATGGTGGCTCGCGCAGAGGAACGCCACGGTCGGTCCGGACCCGCAGACGACCGCTCCGCACGCCCCGGCCTCCATCCCCGTGTCGATGACCTCGCGCAGCCTCGGCATCAGGGAGATGGCGGCGTCCTGCAGGTCGTTGCGCAGGTGCGGCGCCAGCTCGTCGACGTCGCCGGACCGCAACGCGGACATCAGGGCTCCGGACGGCTCGGGCGCGGGCACCGACTCCCCGGCGCGCAACCGGTCGCACTCGGCGTAGACCTTCGGGGTCGACAAGCCCTCGTGCTGCAGGGCGAACACCCAGTGGAAGTCGGCCTGCGTGAGCACCGGGGCCAGCACCTCACCACGCCCCGACCCAAGGGCCGTCCCACCGGTGATGGCGAACGGCACATCCGAGCCGATCTCCGCGCCGATCCCCATCAGGTCGGCCCGGGTCAGCCCGAGCGACCAGAGCGCGTCGGCCGCGACCAACGCCGCCGCGGCATCGGCCGACCCTCCGGCCATCCCGCCGGCGACCGGGATGTGCTTGTCGATGTCGATCTGCAGCATCTCCTCGATGCCGAACCGCTCGCCGAGCAGCTGCACCGCGCGGACCGCGAGGTTGTCGGTGCCGGTGGGCACGGCGGCGGCGTACGGACCGTTGACGACGCACCCCCAGTGGGTCGCGGGCGTCACACGGACGTCGTCGGTGAGGTTGACGGCGTGGAAGACCGTCGCGAGGGAGTGGTAGCCGTCGTCGCGCAACGGGCCGACCTGCAGCTCGAGGTTGACCTTCGCGGGCACCCTCACCTGGACACCGGGTGAGGAGGGAACGGTCCGCATGCCGCCCACTATGCCGGACGATTCGCGGCGATCGCGGCGAACGCCTCGATGGTCAATCGCTCGCCGCGCAGGCCGGGATCCACCCCGGCGGCGCGCAGGGCCTGCTCGGCGAGGGCAGGGCTGCCGGCCCAGCCGGCGAGCGCCGATCGCAACGTCTTGCGGCGCTGGGCGAACGCCGCGTCGATGCAGGTGAAGACCGCCTCCCGCGGGGCCTGCGAGACCGGCGCGTCGCGGCGGATCATCTCGACCAGCCCGGAGTCGACGTTCGGCGCCGGCCAGAAGACGTTGCGGCCGACGCGGTCGGCGAGGCGGACCCGCGCGTACCAGGCGGCCTTCGCGCTGGGGGCTCCGTAGACACGACTGCCCGGAGGTGACGCGAGGCGCTCGGCGACCTCCCACTGCACCATCACGAGGACGCGGGTAATGCTCGGGAACCACTCCAGGTAGGACAGCACGACCGGCACCGACACGTTGTAGGGAAGGTTGGCCACCAGGGCGACAGGCTGCGGATCCGGCAGGAGCGGCGTGCGCAGCGCGTCGGCCTGCACCACCTGGAGCCGGTCGGCACGGTCCGGGGCCACCTCGCGCACGGTCTGCGGCAGCCGCGCGGCCAGGGTCGGGTCGATCTCCACCGCGGTCACGCCGCCCGCGCACTCCAGCAGGGCCAGGGTCAGCGACCCCAGGCCCGGGCCGACCTCGACGACCTGGTCATCCGGGCCGACGCCGGAGAGGCGCGCGATCTTGCGCACCGTGTTGGCGTCGATGACGAAGTTCTGACCCCACTGCTTGGTCGGACGCAGACCCAGCTCCGCGGCGAGCGCGCGCACCTGCGTCGCGCCGAGGAGGCCGTCACCGGCGGGCGTCGTCACGGCGCCACCCTACGCAGCAGTACCCGACCGGTTGTCAGCGTCCGCGGGGCATCGGCGCCACAAGGACGCTGACCACCGCGGGACCAGCCGGTCACCAGGGCCCGTAGACCCGTTCGCTGTTGTCCGACAACGCTTTCGCCAGCGTCGGGACGTCGACGTTGAGGACGCCGGCCATCGCCCGCACGGTGAGCGGCACGAGGTAGGACGCGTTACTCGCCCCGCGGTACGGCGAGGGGGTGAGATACGGCGCGTCCGTCTCGACCAGGAGGTGCTCCAGCGGGGTCACCGCGAGCGCGTTGCGCAGGTCACGCGCGTTCTTGAAGGTCACCGTGCCGGCGAAGCTGAGGAAGTAGCCATGCTCGACGCATTCGCGCGCCATCGCCACATCGCCCGAGAAGCAGTGCAGCACCGTGCGGTCCGGCGCGCCCTGCTCGGCGAGGATCCGCAGCACGTCCTGGTGCGCGTCCCGGTCGTGGATCTGCAGCGCCTTGCCGAGGCGTTTGGCGAGCTCGATGTGCTCACGGAACGACGCCTGCTGCGCCGGGCGACCGACCTCGCCGGTGCGGTAGTAGTCCAGCCCGGTCTCGCCGACCGCCCGGATCCGCGGGTGCGCGGCGATGGCGGCGATCTCGGCGAGGGCCTCGTCCAGGGTGCCTTCGGCGGCCAGGCGCGGCGCCTCATTCGGGTGCAGCGCGACAGCGCCCACCAGCTCGGGGTACTGCTCGACGACCCGCGCGGTGAACCGGGCACCCTCGACGTCGCAGCCGACCTGCACGAACCGGTCCACCCCGACGGCCCGCGCCGCGGCGATGGCCTGCGGGATGTCGGGCGGGCTCTCGCCGTCGCGCGCCATGTCCCAGTGCGTGTGGTTGTCGACCACGGCGACGGGCAGCCGGTCGGGCGCGGGCGGCGGCCCGCCGCGCGAGCCGGCCTCGTGACCCCGGCTCACGGCGTACGACCGATCACGCGAGTTCGCCCTGCAGCCGGGCCAGTTCGTCATCGACGACACTCGGGTCGAGCTTGGTGAAGACCGGCGCCGGTTTCGGCACGGGCACACCCGGCACGATCGCGCGGCGCTCCCAGCGAGGCGTGGCGGAGTAGTCGCCGGTGATGACCGGGTAGCCGCGCTCGGGCTGGTCGAGGTCGCGTACCTGCTCCAGTCGCGGCATGGGAACGAACTCACCCGTCCCACCGAACACCCGGTGGATGACGTTGGCGCTGTGCGGCAGGAACGGCGCGAGCATCGTGTTGAGGTCGCTCACCACCTGCGCGAGGGTGTGCAGCACCGTCGCGAGCCGGTCACGCTGATCCTCGCCCTTGAGCTTGAAGGGCTCGGTGTCGGTGACGTACTTGTTCGCCTCGCGCACCCACCGCATGGCCTCCTGCAGCGCCGCCTTCTGCCGGTGTGCCTCGATGAGGCGGCCGACCTCGGCGAACCCACCGCGTACGCCGTCCAGCAGGGCCTCGTCGATGGACTCGGTCGCGGCGGGGGTCGGGATCTCGCCGAAGTTCTTGGCGATCATCGACGCGGTGCGGTTGACCAGGTTGCCCCAGCCGGCGACCAGCTCGGAGTTGTTGCGCTGCACGAACTCGGCCCAGGTGAAGTCGGAGTCCTGGGTCTCCGGACCGGCGGCGCTGATGAAGTAGCGCAGCGCGTCCGGCCCGTAGCGGGCGACCATGTCCTGCACGTAGATCACGTGTCCTCGGGAGGTCGAGAACTGGGCGCCCTCCATCGTCAGGTACTCCGAGGACACCACCTGGGTGGGCAGGTTGAGCTCGCCGTACTTCCCCGGCTGTCCGCCACGGGTCCCCTTGCCGTTGTTGGCGAGGATCTCCGCGGGCCAGATCTGGGAGTGGAAGACGATGTTGTCCTTACCCATGAAGTAGTACGACCGCGCGGCCGGGTCGTTCCACCACTCCCGCCAGCGGTCGGGCTCCCCCAGCCGGCGTGCCCACTCGATCGAGGCCGACAGGTAGCCGATGACGGCGTCGAACCACACGTAGAAACGCTTGGACTCCCACCCCTTCCGCGGGATGGGGATGCCCCAGTCGATGTCGCGGGTCATCGCGCGCGGCCGGATCTCGGCCAGGATGTTCTGGCTGAACTTGATGACGTTGGGGCGCCACTCCCCGCTGGCCTCGCGCTCGTCCAGCCACTCCCCGAGCGCGTCGGCCAGCGCCGGCAGGTCCAGGAAGTAGTGCTGGGTCTCGATGAACTCCGGCGTCTCGCCGTTGATCTTGCTGCGCGGGTCGATCAGGTCGGTGGCGTCCAGCTGGTTGCCGCAGTTGTCGCACTGGTCGCCGCGTGCGTCGGGATATCCGCAGATCGGGCAGGTGCCCTCGATGTAGCGGTCGGGCAGGGTGCGCCCAGTGCTCGGGCTGATCGCGCCGCGGGTGGTCTGCTCCACGAAGTAGCCGTTGGCGTCGATGGACTCGAAGAGCTGCTGGACGACGGTGTAGTGGTTGACGGTGGTGGTGCGGGTGAACAGGTCGTAGGACAGCCCGAGATCGGTCAGGTCCTGGGCGATCACCGCGTTGTACTTGTCGGCGATCTCACGCACCGTGACACCCTCGCGCTCGGCGAGCACCAGGATCGGCGTGCCGTGCTCGTCGGTGCCGCTGACCATGAGCACGTCGTGCCCGGCCATCCGCATGTACCGGCTGAAGACGTCGGCGGGCACCCCGAAACCGGCGACGTGACCGATGTGGCGGGGACCGTTCGAGTACGGCCAGGCGACTGCAGACAGGATCTTCATGACCGGGCAAGTCTAGGGAGGGCGGGCCACCGGTTTTCCCCAGCCCGAACGGCGACGCCCGCTGAGTCAGCGCAGGGCGTCGTACGACGACGTGGGGGTTCTGCGTCTGCGGTCAGTGCTGCCGCCCTGGCCACAGACGCAAACCGTGCACCTACCGCGAGCGCGGGGTCAGCGGGGCTCCGGCATCTCGGGCACCACCGGCGGTGCCTTCTGTCCTCTGGCCACGACCGCGGCGTCGTACAGCGCCTTCTTCGACAGCCCGGTCTGCTCGGCGACGCTCGCGCACGCGTCCTTCAGTCGTACGCCGTCCGCCACCAGCCCCAACACCTGCGGGAGAGCGTCCTCAAGGGTGACCTGCACCTGCGGAGCGCCATCGACCACGACGGTGATCTCCCCGCGGACGCCGTCGGCGGCCCACTGCGCCAACTCACCGAGCCCGCCGCGGCGGACCTCCTCGTAGGTCTTGGTGAGCTCACGGCACACCGCACCGCGCCGGTCGGCGCCGAACGCGTCGGCCATCGCGGCGAGCGTCTCGGACAATCGGTGCGGCGCCTCGAAGAAGACCATCGTGCGGCGCTCGCCGGCCAACGCGGCCAACTGGCGGGCGCGTTCACCGGCCTTGCGGGAGCAGAACCCCTCGAAACAGAACCGGTCGACCGGCAGGCCCGACACCGCCAGTGCCATGAGCACCGCCGACGGGCCGGGCACGCAGGTCACCGCGAGCCCCCGCTCGGCGCAGGCCACCACCAGGCGGTAGCCGGGGTCGGACACCGAGGGCATCCCGGCGTCGGTCACGAGCACGACCCGCTCGCCGCCCGCGATCCGCTCGACCAGCTCCGGTGTACGCCGCGCCTCGTTGTGCTCGTGGTAGCTCACGATCGCGCCGCCGACGGTGATGCCGAGGTCGTCGGTGAGCCGCCGCAGGCGGCGGGTGTCCTCGGCGGCGACCACGTCGGCGGTGGTCAGTTCCGCGCCGAGCCGTGGGGCGGCGTCGCGCGGATCGCCGATCGGGGTGGCGGCCAGCACCAGTGCTCCAGTCACGCACGCCACCCTGGCACGGCGACCGGGCCGTGGCAGACACGGCGTGACGCAGCCCCGTCGGTTAATCTCCCTGCGGCGGCCCTGCCAACCGGTGGCGGACCGCGATGCGCAGCGACGTGGCAGGGAGGTCACCCGTGATCCAGACGCTCGTGCGTCCGCCGCGGCGTACCCGCCTGGCGCCGACCCGGGCCCTCAGCACCACCGAGCAGCTGCGCCGACGGCTGCTCGGGCGACCGCGTACGGCGCAGGAGAAGCTCTGGGGCTGGCTCGGCCCGGCGATGCTGACCGTCGTCGGCGGGATCCTGCGGTTCTGGAACGTCGGCCGCCCCCACCAGCTGATCTTCGACGAGACGTACTACGTCAAAGAGGGCTGGTCCCTCATGCGCTTCGGGTACGAGCGCAAGCAGGACAAGACCACCGGCATCACGAACAACCCCGACAGCCTCTTCACGATGGGCAATCCGCACATCTACGGTTCGAACCCCGACTTCGTGGTGCACCCGCCGATGGGCAAGTGGCTGATCGGCCTCGGAGAGTCGCTTTTCGGCATCAACAGCTCGTTCGGCTGGCGGTTCGCGGTCGCGACGACCGGCACCCTTAGCATCTACCTCGTCGGCCGGGCCGCCTGGCACCTCTTCCGGTCGCCGCTGCTCGCCGCCATCGCCTCGCTCCTGCTGTGCTTCGAGGGCAGCGAGTTCGTCATGTCCCGCACCGGGATCCTCGACATCATGGTGATGTTCTGGGCGCTCGCCGGGTTCGTCGCGCTGCTCGCCGACCGGGCCCGCACCCGCGGCATCCTGGCCCGCAAGGTCGCCGCGATGAAGGACGCCGGCACCTGGGACGCGCACGACCTGGCCGGACCGTGGCTCGGCTGGCGGCCGTGGCGCTGGGTCGCCGCCGTGTGCCTGGGTCTGGACGTGGCCACCAAGTGGTCCGGCGGCTACTACCTCGCGGTCTTCTGCGTGATGTCGGTGCTCTGGGACGTCGGCGCCCGGCGCAGTGTCGGCGTACGCCGCTGGATCAGCGCGACGTTCCTCAAGGACGCGCTGCCCGCGGCGGTCTACATGGTGGCGGTCGCCGTCGGCACCTATCTGATCACCTGGATCGGTTGGTTCTCCCACCCGGGCGCGTACGACCGGCAGTGGGCGGCCGACAATCCGGCAGTGAAGAACGACGGCATCTCTCCTGACAGCCACCTCTTCGCCTGGCTGCCGGATCCGTTGCGCTCGCTGTGGCAGTACAACGTCGAGATGTACAAGGCCGCGTTGTCGATCACGCAGCCGCACCCGTACGAGTCGAACCCGTGGTCGTGGATGCTGCAGACCCGCCCGACGTCGTTCTTCTACGAGAGCCCGCCCCCGCACGAGTGCGGCGCGGCGCAGTGCAGCAAGGCCATCACCTCACTGGGCAACGTCGGCATCTGGTGGTTCGGCACGGTGGCGCTGGCGGTGCTGCTCTTCTGCTGGCTGCTACGCCGCGACTGGCGCGCCGGTGCGATCTGGGGCGGTGTCGCGGCGGGCTGGTTCCCGTGGTTCCAGTACCAGCAGCGGACCATCTTCACCTTCTACAGCGTGGTCTTCTCCCCGTACGTCGTGCTCGCGTGCGTCTTCGTGCTGGGGCTGATGCTGGGGCCGGTCACGGCTGACGCGCGCCGGGTGCTCTTCGGCAAGGTGGCCGTCGGCGGCTATCTGCTCCTGGTGACGGCGCTCTTCATCTTCTTCTGGCCCATCTGGACCGGCCAGGTCATCCCGCAGACCCACTGGCAGTGGCGGATGTGGTTCCCCAGCTGGGTCTGAGGAGCCGCGCGCCGACGCAGGAAAGTGACCGATCCGCCGACAACCCACGTCGGCCTGTGGCGCCGGTGCAGGAAAGTGACCGATCCGCCGACAACCAACGCAGGTGACGCCGGCAGCGGAGGCCGGCTGCAGCGATCCTCGTCCAAGCCGCTTCAGAACCGGCACGGCCGCAGATGAATAAGGCTCAGTTCGCGGGCCGCGCGCTGAACTGGCGCGACAGACCGCCGCTCACCGCGTCGAGGACCTCGTCCGCACGGTCGGTGGTGACATCGCGGATCTCGTAGGAGCCGCTGCCGGCGGCCGTCGCGAGCATCACCGAGCAGACACCCACCCGACGCTGGAAGAGCGACTGCCGCGTGGTTAGAGCGACCACCCCGCCGCGCTCGATCACGAACGTCGTGCGGCGCACGGCACCGGACCGGCCGACCACGAAACGGTCGGTGACCTGGTGGCCGAGAGCGGCCGAGCGGCTGACCGCGAGCGGCCAGGCCAGCACTATGGCGAGCACGGCCAGCGCGACCCACCACCACGAGGACATCCACCACGCCATCACGAGGAGGACGGCCGCGGCGAGGACGGAGACTCCGAACGCCCGACCCCAGCGCCGGCGACGGGCCGCAGCGCCGTGCTGTCGCAAGGGGATCCGCAGCTCTCCGGGCAACCGGAGCACCCGGCCGGCGGTCCGCGCGATCACAGCGGTCGGCGACGGAGGGGCCAGCATCGCGCTCATTCCGCGATCGTCGCCCTTGAGGCCGGTGGTGACCGCCCGCAGCCGGGCGCCCCCGACCCAGCGCAGCGGGATCGGTTCGTGAAGCTCGATCCCCCGCAGCCGCCGGGTCTCCAGCGACACGGCGCGGGTGGTGAGCAGCCCGCGGGCGACATGCAGGGTCTCCCCGCCACGGCTGCGGGTCAGCCGGAAACCGAAGAACGCCAGCGCGTACGCGAGCAGGGACAGCAGCACCACGACGACGAGCAGGACGAGCACGCCGACGGCGACGGCGAGCACGGTCCCGGCGCGCAGCACCGCCCCGCTCACATCGCGCAGAGCCCCCGACCGGGTCGGGTCGAGCCCGGTGGCCTGGACCACCTGACTGGCCAGACCGAAGATCGCCAGGGCGGCGACCAGCCCGCTCGGGCCGAACGGCGCGTACCGCAGCCAGGACGGATCGAGCCGGTAGAGCTCGACGTCCGCACCCTCGTCGTGCTGCCGCTCCGGCTCGACCGGCCCGGGCTCCTTGGACAGTTCGACGCCCCCGGCCCGGCTGCGGTGCAGCAGGTCGGCTCGCAGGTCGGCCGCCTCCCGCGTGGTCAGCCCGTTGAGCCGCATCTCCTTCTCACCGGCGGCGGTGCCGATCTTCACCTCCGCGAGGCCGAGCGCACGGTGCAGGATCGACGCGGTGACGTCGACCGAACGCACCCGGTCGGCCGGCGCGGAGACCGTCGTACGCCGCAGCAGCCCGGCTCGTAGCTGCACCTGGCTGTCGGTGAAGCGGTAGCGGGTCGTGAGCCAGCGGGCGACTCCCGCGCCGATGGCGACCGCGGCGACGATGAGCCCCCACCAGTTCTGTCCGCCGCTGCGACCGGCGAAGACCACCGTGACCAGGGCGGGCAGGAAGCGGATGATCTCCCGGACCGGGTGGATCAGCAGCATCCGCGGGCTGAGCCGCCGCCAGACGCCGTCCTCGGGGATGTCCGCGATGTACCCGACACTGCCCGGTGCCGTCACGTCGCGTCGCCGGGACTGGCCGCTGTGGCGGTCGTGAGGTCGCGGACGACCTTCTCGGCGTCGCCGCGCCGCAGACCCTCGATGCGCAGCTCACCCTTGGCCGACGCGGTCGTGATCGTGACGGTGGTCAGGCCGAACAGCTGGTCGATGGGGCCGCGCTCGGTGTCGACGGTCTGCACCCGGGAGACCGGCGCGATGCGCCGCTCGCGCACCAGCCAGCCGCGCTGGGTGTAGACGGCGGTGTCGGTGATCTCCCAGCGATGCACGGCGTAGCGCCAGAACGGCACCACGCAGATCCCGACCACGGCCAGCAGCGCAGCGGCCGCGCACGCGACGTAGCGCCACACCCCGGTGATGGCGCCGGTCCACACCAGGACCACCGCCACGACAAGCACGACGACCCCCGCGACTCCGTACTGCGTCGCCCACATGGCCTTCGCGCGGGGCGCCACCAGGTGTCTCGGCTCCCTCAGCTGATCCACACGGGAAACCCTCTCACGGCGCCTCGTTCGCCGACCCGCGCAACGCCAGACGAACGGCCTCGCCGAGGTCTGCGCAGACGGCCGACGCCGCGCGGGCGGCCTGCTGCGTCGTCGCCGCTCCGGGCACGAGGATCGCGCGGGCACCGGCCGCGCGCGCCGCCGACATGTCGCCCTCGGTGTCTCCGATCAGCACGCATGCACTCGCGGCCACCCCGAGCGCCGCGGCAGCGGCGAACACCATGCCGGGCCGCGGTTTGCGGCATACGCAGTCGTCCTGTGGCGTGTGCGGGCAGAACTGCCAGGTGTCGAACGGCCCGAGCAGTTCTTCGACGCGGTCGTTGACGGCCCGCATGTCGGCCTCGGTGATGTACCCGCGCCCGATGGCCGACTGGTTGGTCACCACGCCGGTGCGCAGGCCGGCCGCGCGTACGGCGTCGACGGCCTCGCGCGCGCCAGGGACGGGTACGACGAGGGCCGGGTCGCCGTTGTACGCGACGTTCCCGATGAGCGTGTCGTCACGATCGAAGAGGACGGCTTGCGGGCGGGATGTCGACACCTGCAGATCTTCCCCCACCGCCGACGCGACCGATGTATTACCTTCGGCCACAACACATCTGCGCGGGTTGAACGAGGGGCGTCATGGACACCGAGAACACGAACGACTTCCACATCGCCAACGGCGTGTTCATCGGTGCGGGCGTGGTCTACCTGATCGTCCTCGTGTTCTACATCTGGGCGATCGTGCGCATCATCCGCCGTTCGGGCTACTCCGGCTGGTGGGTCCTCATCGGGCTCGTGCCGATCCTCAACGTGATCATGTTCTTCGTCTTCGCGTTCAAGAAGTCGCCGACGGAGCGCGAACTGGAGTACCTGCGGGGCGGAGCGGGCCGGGCGCCCCAGCGCTACTGAGCGCCGTTGCGGCGTACCGCCGACTGCGGTAGCAAGGGGGACCGACCGTCGCGCGGCAGGAGCACCCCATGGAGCACGGACCGCTGACCGACCGGGTCGCCCTGGTCGCCGGGGCCACCCGCGGCGCCGGCCGGGCGATCGCCGTCGTACTGGCGCGCGCGGGCGCCTTCGTCTACGCGACCGGCCGCAGCAGCCGGGCCTTCGGCCGTTCGGAGATCGACCGCCCCGAGACCATCGAGGGCACGGCCGAGGCGATGCACGCGGCGGGCGGCACCGGGCGCGCCGTGGTGGTCGACCACGAGGATCTGGACGCGGTGCAAGCGCTGGTGCGCGAGATCGAGCAGGACCACGGCCGGCTCGACGTGCTCGTCAACGACATCTTCGGCGGCGACCGCTACGCGCAGTGGGACCGCCCGCTGTGGGAGCACGACCTGGAGGGCGGCCTGCGGATGCTGCGGATGGGCGTCGACACCCACCTGATCACCAGCCACCACGCACTGCCGCTGATGCTGCGCACGGCGCGCGATACCGGCGTACGCGCGCTGGTGGTGGAGATGACCGACGGCACGGCGCAGTTCAACAGTTCCTTCCGCGAGGGCGTCGGTTTCTACTACGACCTGGTCAAGGCCACCGTCGGACGCATCGTCGACGGCCTCACCTTCGAGTTGCGGGAGGAGCCGGTGACGGCCATCGGCGTCACACCCGGCTGGTTGCGCTCCGAAGCGATGCTCGAGGGGTTCGGCGTGACCGAGGAGCGCTGGCGTGACGCCCTGGCGAAGGAGCCGGGCTTCGCCATCTCCGAGTCCCCGACGTACGTCGCGCGCGGAGTCGCGGCGGCAGCCGCCGATCCGGGGGTCGACCGATGGTCCGGTCAGATCGTCACCGCCCGCCAGCTCTCGGACGCGTACGACGTGACCGACGCCGACGGGTCGCGCCCGGACTGCTGGGGCTACCTGGCCCGCCGCACCGCCGGGGACGGGGCAGCGCCCTTGTCCGTGGAGGACTACCGCTAGCGACGCAGGCCGTCGAGGATGACCGTCACCAGGGTGTGAGCGCGGGCAACCCACTCCCCCTCGGGCACACGCGACAGGGCACCGAGCAGCAGGATGACGTCGGTCGCGTCGACATCCTCGCGCACGTCGCCGGCCCCCGCGCCCTCGTCGAGCAGGGTCTGCAGCGCGTGGTCCAGCCGTTTCTCGTTGTCGGCGTAGAGGTTCTGCCACGCCGACGCCTCGATCGCCGCGACGACGCCGCGTTTGACGCGCGCGTACTCCAGGAGACGGTCCAGCCACAGCTCCAGCGCCCGCAGCGGCGGGTGTTCGGCGAGCAGCGCGGGCACCGTCTGCACCAGGTCGCCCATCTCCTGCCGATACACCTCGGCAACCAGGTGCTCCCGGGTCGGGAAGTGGCGGTAGAGCGTGCCCTGCCCCACCTGCGCGGCCTTGGCGACGGCCTGCAGCCGCAGACCGTCGACGGATCCGCCCGACGCGACCAGCGCCGCGCGTGCGGAGCTGACGATGCGAGCACGGTTGACGACCGCGTCCGCACGAGGTGCGCGTGCTGGCATGGCCTCCCCGTTCGGGACTCGCGTCAGTTTAGAGCTGGAGGCAGGCATGAGCGGGATCGACGGCAAGGTCGTGGCCATCACCGGCGCGAGCAGCGGGATCGGCGAGGCGACGGCGCTGGAGTTGGCCGGACGCGGCGCGGCGATCGTCCTGGGTGCCCGACGCACCGACCGCCTGGCGGCGCTGGCCGGGCGGATCCGCGCCGATGGCGGACGTGCTCAGGTCGTGGCGACAGACGTCACACGACGCGCCGACCTGACGCGACTGGTCGCAGTCGCCGTCGAGACCTTCGGACGGCTCGACGTCCTGGTGAGCAACGCGGGAATCGCCCGGACCGCACCGGTATCCGACCTCGATGTCGACTCGTGGGACGCGATGATCGACGTCAACGTGCGGGGTGTACTGCACGGCATCGCCGCCGCGCTGCCCGTCTTCCGGCAACAGGGGCGCGGTCATCTCGTGACCACGGTGTCGACCTCGGGGCTGAAGATCGTCCCGACCCAGGCCGTCTACGCGGGCACCAAGAACGCGGTCCGCACCCTGCTCGAAGCGCTGCGCCAGGAGTCCACCGACGGCGTCCTGCGCACCACCTCGATCTCGCCGGGGTTCGTGCGCACCGAACTGGTCGACTCCGTGGAGGACCCCGAGATCCGGGAGCAGATGCAGCGACGGATGGGCGAGCTGGGCATCGACCCCGCCGCGGTGGCCCGCGCCATCGCGTTCGCCATCGAGCAGCCCGACGACGTGGAGATCGGCGACCTGACCATCCGACCCACGTCACAGGGCTGATCACCAGGGCCGGTAAATGAATCAGACCCCGCCGCCCGACGCTGTCGCGCCGACCTGACGGGGTCTGCCACTGGTGGAGCTGAGGGGATTCGAACCCCTGGCCTTCTCATTGCGAACGAGACGCGCTACCAACTGCGCCACAGCCCCAAAAGCAAGCGAAACTCTAACACCGCGCGCCCCATCCGCCGAACCGGCTCACCTGCTGAGCGTCACGACCAGAATCACGACCCCGACCACTATCGCGACCGCCCCGCTGATGCGTTGCACCTTGAACGCGGCCGCGCTGGGCTCGGCCGCTCCGGGGTTCTTGTACTGCCACGCACGGGTGCGTCGCCAGGTGGCCTCCGGCGCGATGACGTTGCACAGGGCGATGCCGAAGAACACGATGAAGAACGGGATCATGAACCAGTGCATGAGGTGAACCTAGAGCAAGCGCAACGATCTTGAGCCCGGACGCAGCCGTTCCCAGCGAAACCCCAGGAAGGGCGGGTCAGCCGGCGCGGAAGGCCGAGGGCAGCTCCTCGACCTCGGGGTCGAGCGCCATCCCGTCGAAGGGCAGCTCCTGCACCGGCACGTTCTCGTAGGACGCGGGTGCGGCGGGAGCACGCTCAGGAGCCTTGGCCTTCATCGTGTAGGTCGGCTTGGGCACCTGGACCGGCGACCAGGTGTCGTCGGGGGCGCTCTGCGCTGTGACAGACGCGGCGGGCACGGGCGACTCGGGGGCACCGACGGTCGGTACGGCGACCGTCTCGACCTCGACGCGCTCGTTCTTCCGCGCTGCGGGAGCGGGCTGAGCACGGACCGGCGCGGGCTGGGCGTCGAACGGCACGTCGTCCCAGCGGATCAACTCCACGTGGGTCTCGTCGTCGTGGCGCTCGGCGACGGGGCGCCGGCGGCGCACCGGCTGCTGCGGTCGCGACTGCGGGGTCGTCCGACGCACGGCCGGTGCGTCGTGGCCCGCGCGGCGCTGCTCGGCCACGGTCTCGGCGCGCAGCCACAGCAGCACCGCACCCAGCAGCATCAGCGAGGCGACGATCGCGAGCCAGGACACGGCCCCGGCGACCACAAGGAGCAGCGTCAGCGGCAGCAGGCCGGCGGCGACGAGGAACGCGATGCCGCGCGTACGGCGCCGTCCCGCCACGGTTCGTGCCCGGTCGAGCACGTGGTGAAGCTTGTCCGTCATGGACGAATCCGCAGACATGGCAACCTCGTTCGAATGGTGTGCGGGAAGTTGCGGCTCATCGTGCACGGGATGCTCGCCGTGGATCACGGTGCCGGCGCGCAGCGAGGTGCGCTCGGCAGCGTGCGAGTGGGAGGCATCGACGGTGACCGGCGCGCGGCGCTCCAGCACCCGCATGGCGTCGGAGAACGTCTCGACGGTGCGCGCCGTCAGGAGCACCTGCCGGCGGCGGATCTGGTGCTGCAACAGCCAACCGGCCCAGACGACCACGATCGCAACGAAGATGAGGCTGCTCGGGTTGTCCACGAGGGCGACGCTACGGCGTACGGAAAGCGTTGCACCGCAGCACCGTCGGTGTGTCGTCAGACCGGTTCCGGATACGTCGCCCGCAGCCTCCCGACCATCGTCTCGCCCGCAGCGAGGTCCTCCCTCACGACCGCGAACGTGCGATGGTCGCGCCACTGGCCGTTGATGTGCAGATAGGCCCGGCGCAGCCCCTCGTCACGCAGCTCCAGCTTGCGGACGACCGCCAGGCTCGAGTGGTTCTCGGGGCGGATGTTCACCTCGACCCGGTGCAGTCCGACGGTGCCGAAGGCGTGATCGATCGCGGTCGCGAGGGCGTACGGCGTGATGCCGCGCCCGGCGTACCGCTGCGAGATCCAGTAGCCCACCCCCGCGGATCGCAGCGCGCCCCGCACGATGTTGAACAGGTGCATCTGGCCGACCAGCTCGCCGTCGACGGCGACCGCGAACGGCAACAGCTCACCGCGCGCCGCCAGCCGGTCCTGCTGGCGCACCATCTGCGCGAACGACACGGGGGCCTGCTGGATCGGCGAGGTGGAGTCCCACTCCCTGGTCCAGGCGGCGTTCCGCGCACGCAACTGCACGAACTCGGCCCGGTCGGCCCGAGCACGCAACGGTCGCAACATGATCCGCATTCCGCGCCAGTCACCGGCGATCGCGATCGGCCACGGCCGGTCGCTCAATGGTCACCACCGCCGTGCACCTGGGCGACCGCGTGCGGCACGACGTCCCGCAGCACCTCGATCGCGTCCCGCACCCCGCCCGTGGAGCCAGGGAGATTGACGATCAGCGTGCGGCCGGCCACTCCCGCCAGTCCCCGTGACAGCACCGCAGACACGACACCCTTGCGCACGCCGGCCGCGCGCAGCGCCTCCGGGATGCCGGCGACCCGGCGGTAGAGCAGCGCTGCCGTCTCCTCCGGCGTGTGGTCCGACGGCGCCAGGCCCGTGCCGCCCGTCGTGAGGACCAGATCCACCCCGTCCGCGACGGCGGCCCGCAGAGCATCCCCCACCGGCGGACCGTCGGGGACGATCAGCGCCTCGTCCGCGTCGAACCCCCACTCCCGCACGGCGGCCACGAGCAGTGGACCGGAGCGGTCGTCGTACTCGCCCATGAAGGCCCGGTCCGAACAGGTGATGATCAACGCCCTAGGCATCCTGTTCGCTCCAATCACCGGAGCGGCCACCGGATTTCGCCGTTACCCGGATATCGGTGATCCGCGCGTGCTTGTCGACGGCCTTGATCATGTCGACCAGCGCGAGCGCCGCCACGGACACGCTGGTGAGCGCCTCCATCTCGATGCCGGTGCGGTCGGCCGTGCGCACCTCGGCCTCGATGTCGACGCCGTCGTCCTGCACCACCAGGCTCACCGACACGGCGTGCACGGCGACGGGGTGCGCCAGCGGCACGAGCTCCGGAGTGCGCTTGGCGGCCTGGATGCCCGCGATCCGCGCCACGGCCAGGGCGTCGCCCTTCGGCACGGTCCGGTCGCGCAGCGCACCGATCGCCGCGCGCGACAACAGGACCCGACCACGTGCCTTCGCCACGCGCGCCGTCACCGGTTTCTGCGAGACGTCGACCATCCGGGCGTCGCCGGCGTCGTCGAGGTGGGTCAGTCGGTCCATGTCAGGCGCCGCCGATCAACGGGATGACCTCGAGCACATCACCCTCGTGCACCTGGGTGACCTCTGCGGGCACCACCGCCAGAGCGTTGGCGTGCGCGAGCCCGCCCATGATGTGCGACGCCTGGCCCCCGGAGGACACGATGCGCCGATCGTGATCCAGGACGACCCGGGCGAACTGTGCGCGACCGGGCGGGGAGGACCACCCGGTCTGCACCGTCGCGCGGACGCTGTGCGCGGCATCGGGCCGACCGGCCATCCTGCGCAGCGCCGGCGCCACGAACACCTCGAACGAGACGAGGGAGCTGACCGGGTTGCCGGGCAGGCAGAACACCGGCACGTCCCCCAGCATCCCGAACCCCTGCGGCTTCCCGGGCTGCATCGCCACCTGGGTGAATTCGAAGTCGTCGGCGAAGGCCAGCTTCAGGGGCTCGAACGCGCCCGCACTCACTCCGCCGGAGGTCACGATGGCGTCGACCTCCCCCGCGAGCGATGTCAGGGCCGCGCGGGTCTCGGGTCCCCCGTCGCCGACCGTGCGGACCGCGCCGACCACGAAGCCGTGCGCCGTCACCAGCGAGGCCAGCATCGGGCCGTTGCAATCGATGACCTGCCCGTATGCCAGACCGCTCCCAGCGGGGCGCAGTTCGTCGCCGGTGGTCACGATCCCGACGCGCGGTCGGGGAATGACATCCACCTCGGCGTGCCCGGCGGACACGATGGCCGGCATGTGCCACGGCGCGACCCTGGTGCCGGCCAACGCCACCACGTCGCCCTTCCGGACGTCGCCACCGAGCCGGCGTACGGCGGTGCCGGGCGCGACGGCGTGCTCGACGCGCACCTGATGGGTGCCGCCATCGGTCAGTTCGACCTGCACCACGCTGTCCGCGCCGGCGGGCACGGGCGCGCCGGTCATGATCCGCCAGGCGGTGCCCGGCTGCAGCACCGACGACCGGGTGTCACCGGCCGGGATGTCGCCGTCCACCGGAAGGGTCACCGGTGCGTCGGCGACGTCGGCAGCGCGGACGGCGTACCCGTCCATGGCGGAGTTGTCGAAACCGGGCAGGGCGGCACCGGAGACGACGTCGGCGGCCAACACCGACCCCAGCAGCTCCGGTGCGAGCACCGGGATGCGGCGGGGCGCGAGCGACCGGACCTGATCGAGCAGGTGTCGGCGGTGATCCTCGACGCTACGCATGGCCTCGACCCGAGAGTCGCCTCAATGCTCCATGAGGCGGTGCTCGGCCTTGCCCGCCGCCTCGTCGGACGCCGCCCACTCGCGCACCCAGTCCCGAAAGGTGTCGCCGAAGTCACGGTGGCGGGCGGCCAGCCGCACCACGGCCTTCAGATAGTCCAGCCGGTCTCCGGTGTCGTAGCGGTTGCCGCGGAAGATCACGCCGGTCACCCCGCCGCCGGGCACGCCCGGGTCGGTCAGCTTCAGCATCGCGTCGGTCAGCTGGATCTCACCGCCGCGCCCCGGCTCGGTCTTCTCCAACGCGTCGAAAATCGCCGGGTCGAGCACGTAGCGACCGATGATCGCCAGATTGCTCGGCGCTTCGCCCGGCTCGGGCTTCTCCACCAGGGACTTCACGCGGACCAGGTCCCGCTCGCCCTCGATCGACTCGACGTCGGCGCAGCCGTAGAGCTGCACCTGGTCCTCGGGGACCTCCATGAGCGCCACGACGGAACCGCCGTACGTGCCGCGCGCCGCGATCATCCGCTCCAGCAGGTCCTCGGTCTCATCGATGAGGTCGTCGCCGAGCAGCACGGCGAACGGCTCGTCACCCACGTGCGGTCTCGCGCAGAGCACCGCGTGGCCGAGGCCGAGCGGCTCGCCCTGGCGGATGAAATGCACATTGCCGAGGTTGGCCGACTTGCGCACCCGGTCCAGGCGCAGTTCGTCGCCCTTGCGCTCCAACGCCTGCTCGAGCTCCCAGTGCCGGTCGAAGTGGTTCTCCATGGCGGACTTGTTGCGACCGGTGATGGTGAGGATGTTGTCGCATCCGGCGCGGATGGCCTCCTCGACGACGTACTGGATCGCCGGCTTGTCCACGACCGGGAGCATCTCTTTGGGAATCGCCTTGGTGGCAGGCAGGAACCGGGTGCCGAGGCCGGCCGCGGGGATCACGGCCTTGTGCACGTCGGTCTTGTGGGGTGCCGTCATGCCCGAAGGCTAACCGCTCGTCGTTGGGGCCGGTGACGCGTTCCCCGGAGCCCCGGTCCAGCCCGGCGGGTCGGCACACTGGGCCCCATGTGGCGTGAACTCCCCCAGGACAAACATGCGGCCCGGGCGCTGATCCGCGCCGGCCGTCGCGCGCGCCCCGCGCAGGAGCGCTCCGAGGACGACGCGGCACTCGCCGGGCACCTGCGGGACCTGCTGGGCGACCGGCCGTCGGGTCTCGCCGCGACGTACTCCGCGCTGCCGACCGAACCGCCCACCAGGGCCATGAGGACGCTGCTGGAGCAGGCCGGATGGCGGGTGATGGTGCCGATCCTGTTGCCGGACAACGATCTCGGATGGGACGACGGGAACGCTCACGACCCGTCGTACGTTGCCGAGGCGACCCTGTTGATCGTCCCGGCCCTCGCAGTCGACCGCCGCGGCATGCGGCTCGGACAGGGCGGGGGCAGTTACGACCGCTCCCTGCATCGGCGTTCGCCGGGGTCACTCGCGCTGGCCGTGGTCTACGACGACGAGCTGGCGGACGTCGTACCCAGCGAGCCCCACGACCTGGCCGTGGACGCCGTGCTCACACCCCGTGCAGGGGTACGACACCTGACAGAATGACGACTCGCCGCTGAAGGGAGACCCGCATGCCGACGTCGGGGGGCTCCACGGCGATCGACTCCTTCGGCCCGCACCAACTCGCCATCGCCCTGCTCGTCGGCTCCCTGGTGCTCCTGGTCTCGGTGGCGGCGGTGCGCCTCGCGAACCGCTCCGGGCTGCCGACCCTGCTGCTCTACCTGGCGATCGGCGTGGCCATCGGGGAGGCCGGCTTCGGCATCCGCTTCGACGACCCGACGCTCACGCAGGTGCTCGGCTACACCGCGCTGGTCCTGATCCTCACCGAGGGCGGGCTCACGACCCGGTGGTCGACCATCAAATCCTCCGTGGCGCCCGCCGCCCTGCTCTCCACCTTGGGCGTGGTGGTCTCGATCTCCGTCGTCGGAGTCGCATCGCACTTCCTGCTCGACCTGTCGTGGCAGATCAGCTTCCTGCTCGGCGCGATCGTGTCCTCCACCGACGCCGCCGCCGTCTTCTCCGTGCTGCGCAACGTGCCGCTGCCGCACCGCCTCACCGGTGTCCTGGAGGCCGAGTCCGGCTTCAACGACGCGCCCGTCGTCCTGATCGTCATCGCCCTCGCCGAGGCCGCGACCCCGGGCCAGACGAGCGGCGCCTGGTGGACCGTGGTGCTGACGGCCGTCTTCGAGCTGGCGGGCGGCGCCGTGATCGGGCTCCTGCTCGGCTGGGGTCTCGGCCGGCTCATCCGACGCGCCGGTGTCGGGTCGTCCGGCTTGTTCTCCATCGGCATCGTGGCCATCTGCGTGCTCTCCTACGCCGGCGCGACGCTCGCGCACACCAGCGGCTTCATCGCCTGCTACCTCACGGCGCTGGTGCTCGGGAACCTGCACCTTCCGCACCGGCAGGCGGTGCTCGGGTTCGGGCAGGCGCTGGGGTGGCTGGCCCAGATCGGCCTGTTCGTGCTGCTGGGACTGCTGGCCTCCCCCTCCCGGCTCGAGGCTCAGCTGGTGCCGGCCCTGGTGATCGGGCTGGTCCTGCTGCTGCTCGCCCGTCCCGCCTCGATCGTGGCGAGCATGTCGTGGTTCGGGTTCCGGTGGCGCGAGCAGGTCTTCCTGTCCTGGGCCGGCCTGCGCGGCGCGGTCCCCGTCGTCCTCGCGACCGTCCCACTCACGCTCGGGACGCCCCGCACCGAGTGGATCTTCGACCTCGTCTTCGTGCTCGTCGTGGTCTTCACCCTGCTGCAGGCCCCGACCTTGCCGGCGCTCGCCCGGCGCCTCGGACTGATCGAGGACACCCAGGCCCTGGACATGCAGGTGGAGTCCACCCCGCTGGAGGACCTGCACGCGGAGATGCTGCAGGTGCGCGTGGGCCCGCTCTCCCGGCTGCACGGCGTGGAACTGCACGAACTGCGCCTGCCACCGGGCGCCAACGTGACCATGGTGGTGCGCGAGGGTGCCAGCTTCGTCCCCGACCGCCGTACCGTCCTACGGCGCAGCGACCAGCTCCTGCTGGTCACCACGGCCGCCACCCGTAGCGCCACCATCCGGCGGGTACGCGCGGTGAGCCAGGGCGGCCGCCTCGCGGACTGGCGGGCCCGCGGGTCCGGCACGCCGTAGCGCTCTCCTAGACTTGGCGCCCGTGCCCACCTACTCATACGCGTGCAAGGACTGCGGTCACGCGTTCGACATCTCGCAGGCCTTCACCGACGACGCCCTGAGCATCTGTCCCAACTGCGGCGGAAACCTGCGCAAGGTGTGGGGCTCGGTCGGCGTGGTCTTCAAGGGTTCGGGCTTCTACCGCAACGACAGCCGCGACGCCGACAAGAAGAAAGCGGCCAGCTCCGCGAGCGCCTCGAGCAGCTCCTCCGAGGGCAGCACGTCGTCCGATGCCCCCACTGCCAAGTCCAAGGACTCCTCGTCCTCCTCGTCCTCGGGATCCTCCGACTCGTCGTCTTCGTCGTCCTCGTCGAAGCCCGCGTCGGGCTCCACCGGCTCCACGGGGTCCTCCTCCGGTTCCGGCAGCAGCGCGGGCTCCAAGCCCGCCTCCTGACCGGCTCGCGCCCCTTTTCCACACCCCCGCCGCGGGCGCCCGGTTGCCCACACCGCCACGCCCGACCGGTCGCGCGGCCGCACACAGTGGATAGCGTGCGGCCATGACTACAGCTGCAGCCCCTGCCGACCTCGGCGTCATCGGCGGCTCGGGCTTCTACTCCTTCCTGGAGGACACCGAGCACGTCAAGGTGACCACCCCGTTCGGCGACCCGACCGACGACATCGTGATCGGCGACGTCGGCGGTCGGCGGGTCGCCTTCCTCGCCCGGCACGGGCAGGGTCACCGTTACCCGCCGCACCGGCTCAACTACCGCGCCAATCTGTGGGCGCTGCGGTCGGTCGGGGTGCGTCAGGTGCTCGCGCCGTGCGCCGTCGGCTCACTGATCCGTGAGCAGGGGCCCGGCACCGTCGTCGTCCCCGACCAGGTCGTCGACCGCACCTACGGCCGCGACCAGACCGTCTACGACGAGCCGGGCACCGTGGTGCACGTCGGCCTCGCGGATCCGTACTGCCCGCACGGGCGTTCGGCCGTGTTGGGCTCGCCGGACTCCGCCGCGCCAGGACTCGACCTGGTCGACGGCGGCACGATGGTCGTCATCAACGGCCCGCGCTTCTCCACCCGGGCCGAGTCCCTGTGGCACCAGGCTGCGGGGTGGAGCGTGGTCGGTATGACGGGCATGCCGGAGGCTGCGATCGCGCGGGAGCTGGCCATGTGCTTCACCTCCGTGTGCCTGGTCACCGACCTCGACGCCGGGGTCGACTCGGGCGAGGCCGTCAGCCACACCGAGGTGCTGCGGGTCTTCGAGCGCAACATCGAGGGGCTGAAGTCGCTGCTGATGGACACCATCGCCCGGATGCCCGCGGCCGTCTCCGACGCAGACGCCACGTGCGGCTGCCGCCGCGCGCTCGACGGACTGTCGCTGCCCTTCACCCTGCCGTGAACCGCGTGCACGCCCTGCTGCCGCCGGCCTGGCGCGGACCCGGCCGTGCTGCTGCGTGGCGGCGTGCCCGCGGCCGCCGCGTCGCGAGCGCCGGCCTGCTGCTGGTCGCCGGCCTGCTCGGGTGGGGTGCGCTGCAAGGACCCGCCGCCGCATCGGGCTCGATCATCGTCGCTGCGCACGAGCTGCCGGCAGGCCACGTCGTGGAGCCGGGCGATCTGCGCGAGCGTGCCTGGCCCGCCGGAGCCGGCCTTGCGGGAGCACTCCCTCGCTCGGCGGCCCAGGGATCGGTCACCACCGGTGTGATCGCCGCAGGCGAGCCGGTGACCGCCTCCCGGGTGCGTACCGGTCGTCGATGGCCCGGCGTACGCGCCGGTGACGTCGTGGTGTCCGTGCCGGTGGCCGACCCGATGCTGACCCGGCTGCTGCGCGCGGGTGACCGCATCGACGTGCTGGGGGCGACAGGGTCGGTGGGTGCGGACCTCCTGGTGCTCCTGGTCACACAGGCCCCGACCGCGCCCAGCACATCATCGGGTGAGATCTGGGTGAGCGCCCCGACGTCGGTCGCCGCGCGGATCGCTGCCGAGACCGTGACCTCACGGACTGCCGGCACCCAACTGACCGTCGTGCTGCACCCCGCGGCCTGAAGCACGCGCCGGGATCCCGGCGCCTGCAGCGAGAGCTCGACGCGCTACTCCCAGTGCGGTGGGCGTTGCTCGCGCCACCAGCGCTCGTCCCGGTCGTCGGGCTCGCCGGACGACGTGCGAGCCGCCTCGCCCGATCCGGCCCAGCCTTCGTCCTGATCGTCCGCGGACACCGCGAAGTCGTCGGCCGGCTCCGCGGGTCGCTCACGCGGGGCCGCGGTCGGCGGCCGCACGGCACGCCGAGGGCGGCGTCGTCGCTCAGTCATCGCTCCGTTGCGGCGACAGTCCGGGCACCGCGTTCCGCCGGGCCGACGCCGCGTTCACCGCGCGCACCAACCGGGCGACCTCCTTGGCGGGGTCGCGGAAGAGGTCACGCGTGAGCACCCGTTCGTGGCTCCAGCCGCGGGCCCGCAGCTGAGCGGGCCGGATGCGCTCGCGGTCGCGGGCGTAGGGCTGCGACGCGTACGCGGCTCCGTCGGTCTCGATCGCGACCAGCAGGTCTCCGCGGCGCCCCGGATCCTCCACGACCAGGTCGATGCGCGGATCGCCGAGACCGTGCCCGGTGTGCACCGTCAGCCCCTCGGCGCCGAGACGGCGTGCCAGGTCGACGACCGTCACCGAGAGATCGACCGGGGAGCCCTGCGGCGCCGACGGCGCGTCGAGCACGCTGCCGGTCGACGCCGTACGTCGCCTGCGCCCCGGCGTGCCGGACGGGGACGGAGCGGCAGCGTCGTCACCGCGCGTGATCCGTCGCCCGGACCCGCCGGACGCGGCATAGAGCAGGTAGTCGCGCAGCAGCAGGGCGCCGCGGGAGCGCAGCGCCGAAGGATCCAGATCCTCCCCGGACACGCCCGACACCACCACGATGCGGCGACGGGCCCGGCTCATCGCGGTGGTGACGAGCCGCTCGCCGCCCCCCTCGCTCACCGCACCGAGACGCTGCGGCACCCGTCCGCGCGCGTCCCGTCCGAACCCGACCGCCACGACGACTGCGTCACGCACCAGCCCGAGCGCGCGGTCCGCGGTGGTCACGACGCATCGACCGAGCAGCGCGGCCGAGGCAGCGTCGCCCGCAGCGGTGCGCAGCGCCGCGCGGATCCGTTCCGCATGGCGGGCGTCGAAGGACACGACCCCGATGCTCTCCTGCGGGCGGGCGCGCACCTGGTCCAGCAGGACCTGCACGACGTGCTCCACCTCGCCCGGTGACGTGCCGTCGTCGTAGCGGGCGTCGCCCACCACGTCCAGGCGCAGGCCGCCGGACCGGTCGGCCGCGGGGAAGGTGACGATCTCCTCGTCGTAGACCCGGGACGCCGCGAAACCGAACAGCCGCTCGTCGAAGGAGCGGTAGTGGGTGCCGAGGGCGCATACGGGGAAGAGCTCACGCGCGCGGTCGAGCAGCACGTCGCCGCCGCGTGCGGCAGGGCCGGTGGGGAACGGCGCGGGCGCGGCACCGGCCGGGTCGCCGAAGACGACCAGCTGCGCCCCCCGGGCGATCGCCGGTACGGCGTGCGCGGTCCACACCGCCGACGCGTCGTCGACGATGACGGCGTCGAACCAGAGCCCGGCGGGCAGGTGCGTGGGCACCGCGAGGGGTGACATGGCCCAGCAGGGCGCGAGCGCCGTCGTGAGCTCCGGTGCCACCCGGAGCAACTCACCGACGCGCCCGGAATGGCGCTCGAGGGACCCCACCTGTTCCGGCAGGTCACGCTCGGCCGCCGCGCGCTGCGCGGCGATCGTGGCCCGCAACCGGGCGGCCCCGAGGCTGAGGTGGCGGCTGTCGGCGCCGGCGTACGCCTGCGCCGTCCCGCGCACCTGGTCTCCGGTGCCCTCCTCGTACGCCGGGATGGACGCGGCGACATGGTTCACGATCGATGCCCACCACACGAACTCCAGCTCCTGCGCGGCATCCGCAGCCTGCACGTGCCGCGACGCGAGGTCGGCGAGAAGGTCCCCGAGCCCGACGTCCCGCAGCCGGTCCAGGGTCGGCAGGGACGCCGCCGCGGCCTGCAGACGCGTGGGCTGGGCGGCGAGCAGCTCCAGTCGTTCCTGAAGCGCCTGGTAGTCCATCTCGAGCAGTTCGCCCCCGTCCGGCGTGTCCGCCAGACGCTCGCCCAGCCACTCCAGCTCTCCGCGCAGCTCCTCGACCCGGCGCGCCAGCTCGGGCACGCTCGTGCGGGTCGCCGGGCGGGCTCCGGGTCCGGCAGCCGCACGCCACTGCTGGCGTTGGTCGCGGGCGCGCACCAGCACCGCGTGCAGATCGCGCGGCGGCGCACCGGGGCGCAACAAGGCGCGGGCCTGTCGTTCGAGCCGCCGGCGCTCCAGCGCGCCCACGCGCTGCTCGACGCCGGTGCGCTCGCGGCGACCGGTGGTGGCGGTGACCATGTCGTCCAGCGGCGCGTCGAAGATCTCCGTCTGGAACACCTCGAGCGTCTGGTGCACCTGCCGCAGCAGCTCGAGCAGCTCCTCCTCGGCCACCAGGCTCGTCGGCGCGGGCAGCCCCAGGTCGGCGCAGAGCTCCTCCCATGGCGCCTGGTGGGTCGCGAGCCCTCCGCCGGAGAGCCGCTCGACGATCTCCTGGGCACGTTCGGTCTGGCTGGCACCGACCAGGCGCGCGCCGTACCAGGCGTCGGTCTCCCCCGTGGTCGACCAGGCGCCGCCTGCGACCACGGCCGCCAGCTGCTGCTGCAAGTCGTTGCGTCGACGGACGCCCCCGATGCCGGTCAACGCGTCGCCGGTGAGCCGCACCCGAGACCGCGGCGGCGGGGTGCGACGGCTGAGCCGGGTGAGCTGATCCTGTGCCTCGTCCAGGGTCACCCCCCACGGGTCGAGGGGTTCGTGCATGAGCGCGTAGTGCTGCTGCACGCGCGAGCGCAGTGCTGCGACGTCCACATCGAGCGCGGGCACCCGTTCGGCCGATCCCGACGAGGCGTGCAGCACGTCCCGCAGGTGCTGGAGCACCTGCTCGGGTGTGCGGTCCGCACGTCCGAGGTCGAGCATCACATCGGTGAGGCCGGCCCCGGCCAGGTGCTGTTGCACGTCGTCGATACTCGCCCGGGCGTGCGAGACGAAGAGGGCCCGCCGACCTTGTGCCGCCATCGACGTGATGAGGGCGGCCACCGTGTGCGTCTTGCCGGTGCCGGCGGCGCCGAGCACGCACAGGTTCGCACCGGCGACGACGGCGTCAACGACCTCCTGCTGGGTGGAGTCCAGGTCGAGCGCGAGCCACTCGTCCCTGGGGTCGTGCTCGCTGTATTCCGGCGGCAGTGCCCCGACCTCGTCCATCTCCTGCGGGTCGCCGGCGAGCGCGGGCACGACGTGTCCCTGCGCGAGCGTCGTCGCCTGATCGGGCAGGTCGCGCATCAACGGCAGCTTGAAACGGCTGAAGACACCCACCGTCAGGCGGGGCTCGATGCGGAAGTCCAGCAGCCCCGCGCAGGCGGCGCGCATGACGTCGTACGCCGCGCGTGGGTCGAAGTTGCTGCCGAGCGCGACCGCGTCCAGGACGGCCCGGGTGTTCAGGTCCACGCCGAGGGCGGTGAGGGTCGCGACGAGCACCGGGTTGACCTCGACCCGGTCGGAGACGACCAGGTGCAGATCATCGGCGACCGGCCGCAACGTGCAGGTGCGCAGCAGCACCGGTGCGTGCGGGGTGCGGTCGGCGCCCGCCCAGGACCAGCTCGCGATGCCGACGGCCAGATGGCAAGAGGTGAGCCCGAAGTCGTCGTACAGGCGGGCCGCGAGGTGCGCGACGCCGCGGCCCTGCTCCAGCACCCGCTCGCGGGCAGCCGGCTCGCGGAAGAGCTCTGAGAAGCGGACGGTGCCGGAGGACAGCAGACGGGCCATCCCCGCCGGATGCGCGGTGGTCAGATCGATCCGCTGGTCAGTGACGGTGCCGGCGTCCCACAGCAGCGAGTTCGGCCCGCCGATGGCGGACAGCTGCTCCTGCCAGGCTTTGGCCGCCTTCGAAACCAGT
Source organism: Allobranchiibius sp. GilTou38 (assembly GCF_017565325.1). Lineage (NCBI taxonomy): Bacteria > Bacillati > Actinomycetota > Actinomycetes > Micrococcales > Dermacoccaceae > Allobranchiibius > Allobranchiibius sp. GilTou38. The sequence continues at coordinate 54,901 of NZ_JAGEKN010000005.1, forward strand.
GCGGTGCGGGCTGATTCGTCCGTGCCGGTCTCGACGTCTGTCACCACGACAGGCTAACGGTGCGGTGGCCTCGACGACGCCCCGCACTAGCCGCGTTTGAGGTAGGCGTCCAAGAAGACGTTCGTGACGTCCTGGGGGGTGCGCGCCTGGTAGGACAGTCCGTTGGTCGCGGACGCCATCGTGTCGAGCGCGGACTTGTCGATCTGGTCGCCGATCCCGATGGCGACGATCTTGACCGGTTTGGCGGGGTTGTAGGCGCCGCGCAGCTTGCTGACGAGCTGCTGCAGGCTGAGACCGCCGGCAGGGTTGTCGTTGGCCCCGTCGGTCAGGATGACCACGGAGTTGACGTAGCGAGGATCGTACGAGGCGCTCACCCGCTGGTACGCCGCCCAGGTGCTGTCGTAGAGCGCGGTGTCACCGTTGCGGACCACCAGGTCGGGCAGGGTCTTCACGGCGGCCTTCAGGTTGGCCTTGAAGGCGTCGCCGGCGGGGGTGTGCGCGATCGACTCGATGCCGCCGGACTCGTCGAGCCAGGGTTGAGAGCCGACCAGGTTGGTGGAGAACGCCCACGCTCCGATCTTCGTGGTCGGCGGCAGCGCGTCGAGTGCACCGATGCTGAACTGCTCCAGCAGCTCGATCCGACTCTGCCCCTGGGCGATCGGAGCGGTCATCGACCCGGACACGTCGAGCAGGACCAGCATCCGCGCGTCCTTGGCGAGTTCGTTGTAGTCCTTGACCGCGAGCACCGACTCCGAGCTGCTGGGCTGGGAGATCATCTTGGCGTAACTCGGGAGGGCCGCCGGGCTCGGCGCGGCGGCGTCCGGCACCCGGAAACCGGCGGCGACGAGCTGGCGTTTGACGCCCGGTGAGGTCAGCCGCTCGTACAGGGCGCTCAGGACCTTCGCGTCGGGGGCGTCCGACTTCACGGGCACCACCCACTGGTACTCCAGCTGGGGAGCTCCCTGACGGGGAGTGAACGTCAGCAACTTCTGCGTCGGGTGCGCGCGGTTGAACGTGAGCACCTGCTGCTCCGTCGCGGGGTACATGCGGGCCTGCGAGGACCCCTTTGTCGCCTTGTCCTGCAGGGCGCGCGGCGTCTGCGAGCTCCTGCTGAGCGTGATCAGGCTCTTGAAGAACGTGTTGCGCTGCTTGACATTGCTGGTCACCTGCTCGGCGGTCGCGGCGGCGGAGATGGTGGTCGATGAGTCGACCGGGTCACTGACGCTGATCGGCAGCCCGGACGCGAAGATGGTGCGCCAGTCGGTCTTCTTGTTGTACTTGCGGATGCCCTGCAGGCTCTTCGGCACGGCGAAGACCACCGGACTGGTCGCGATCGTGCCGCCCTGGGTGACCCATCCGCTGCCCAGCCTGCTCGAAACGTCATCGACCCAGATCGGGCTGTCGGGGATCCACACATCCGGCACGCTGTCGCCGCCGGACGTGATCTGCTGGGCGACCTGGCCGGCGGGTTCGTCCACCACGGTGTACGCCGCGCACCCGCCTGCCTCCTCGGCAGCGCGAGCCTGGTCGAGGACGAGGCTGTACATCTCGTCGGGCACCGCGACCTTCACCTGGCTCTTCTTCGGGCACGCACTGGCCACGCTGCTGCTTCCTTGGCCGTAATGCCACACCAACGCCCCGGCGATCACCACCACCAGGATCAGGGCGAGGACGCCGAGCCTGGCGACCTTGCCCACGGGACCCTGCCGCCCGCCGCCCCCGGCGACGGTCGCTCCGGACACGCCACCCCCGGCCGCGCTGGACGCCGTCGATGCATCGGCAGAGAGGACGGCCCGGGACGCGCCCGTGACGACCGGGCGGGTGGACCCGGCAGGTCGGGCAGAAGGCCCCGGACGTCCCGACCTACCGGCCGACGCCGGAGTCGCGCCTCCGACCGACGGCCGTGGGCGCGGGGCAGCGGGCCTCGGGCGTGCCGTCGTGCTGCCAGAGGGTGCCGGTGCTTTCGCGGCAGGCGGCCGCCCCGGTGCCGCGTTCGGACGCTGAACTGCGCCCGGACGGCCCGGTGCCGTCTCGTCGCGCTCCTGCGGCTCGTCCGTCGGCCCGCGCCCGGAGGAACGCGGACCTCGACGTGGCCAGCGGGAGTCCGAAGGACGCTCGGGATCGTTGTCGCCTGCCATGGTCGTTCCGAGGTTACCCGGGCGTATCCACGCGCGTAGGCGATCTGCAGAAGCCTCCCCTGCAGTCACAATGGACCTGACCTGGTTGGGTGGGGCCCAGCCGTACGTGACCTGGTCACGACCTCGACGAAGGGCACATCATGACGCAGAGGCCGAGTCCGGCGTCCCTGGAGAGACCGAATGTCGAGGAACGCACCGACACCACCCGCCAGGACGCGATCGACCGCTCCCCGAACGTCGGGGTGGACCGCTCCCAGGTGATCAGCGCTGGGCTGCGCTGGAGCGCCAGCTGGTCGCTGCGGATGGTAATTATCGCCGCCGGCATCTGGGTGGCGTTCAAGGTCATCGGGATCTTCTGGAGCGCGCTGCTCCCGGTCATCCTGGCGCTCATCCTGTCCACCGTGCTGTGGCCGCCGGCCCGGTGGCTGCGCAGCAAGGGCTTCCCCCCGGCGCTGGCCGCGGCGAGCACGATGATCGGGATGTTCGTGGTCCTGGGCGGGGTCTTCACCCTCATCGGCACCACCGTGAGTTCGCAGTGGGGCGACCTGACCGACAAGGCCGTGGCCGGTGTGCACGACCTGCAGAGCCGGCTCAGCGAGGCGCCCTTCAACCTGTCGTCCACCCAGCTCAACAGCGCCGTGAAGCAACTGACCGGCAAGCTGCAGACCAGCGGGGACAAGATCGCCAACGGCGTGCTCTCCGGAGCGACCATCGCCACGCAGGTCCTGGTCTCTCTGCTGGTCGCCATCGTGCTGACCTTCTTCTTCATCAAGGACGGGCCGCGTTTCCTGCCCTTCGTCCGCCGGATCGCCGGTCGCGGCGCCGGTTCCCACATGACCGAGGCGCTGTCCCGGGCCTACAGCACGCTCGGCGGCTTCATCCGGGCCCAGGCCATCGTCAGCGCGATCGACTCGATCTGCATCGGCATCGGCCTGTGGGTGCTGCAGGTGCCGCTCGCGCTGCCGCTGGTCGTCCTGACGTTCTTCGGCGGCTTCATCCCGATCGTCGGCGCGTTCGTGGCCGGTGCCATCGCAGTGCTGGTCGCGCTCGTGACGGTCGGGCTGACCAAGGCGCTGATCCTGCTGGGCGTCATCGTGCTGGTGCAACAGCTCGAGGGGCACATCCTGTCGCCGATCTTCCAGAGCCGATCGATGGAGCTGCACCCCGGCGTGGTGCTGCTGTCGGTGGCGTTCGGAGGTGACGAGTTCGGGATCACCGGCGCGTTCCTCGCCGTGCCGGTCGCCGCCACCGTGACGGTGATCTTCCGTTACATGAACGAGCAGATCGACCTGCGCACCGGCGACGTGCACGCCGACCAGCTGGAACCCATCACACCCGAGGGAGTGATGGCCGCCGAAGCCGGCGAGAAGCACGGGATCGTGATGGCGAAGCGGTGGCGGTCAGGTCGGCCCGACGCGCAGGAGGAGTCGACTGGTCGCGTGGGTGCGCTGCTCGGTCGGGTCCGTCGTTCGAAACCCGACGCCTCTCGCGGGACGGTCGACCCGGACGTGGCCGACACCCTGAAAGACGACTAGCGCACCTGGCTAGGCGCCCCGCGCTCCCGCACAACGGACCGCGCGGCGCCCGTATGGAGCGCAGGGAGCCATCCCCTCCCACATAAGGGACCACGCGGCGCTCGTTTCGGCCCGCCTGGACCCGAACCAGCGCCCGCCGCTGGTCGCCAGCCGTCGTTTCGGCCCGCTCGGTCCCAAACGCACGGGTGGGCGACGAGACGTCAGGCCAGCCAGCTCGGCGGCCGCTTCGCGAGGAACGCGGCCATCCCCTCGCGTGCCTCGGACGAGGCGAAGAGCCGCGCGGACTGCTCGATGGCCCACTCGCGGTCGTGGTCGAAACGGGCCAGGAGCTGGCGGTTCACCAGCGCCTTGGACTCCGCGAGCCCCTGCGGTGACGCCTGCGTAAGGCGCTCGACCAGCCCGCCGGCACCCGCTGCGGCATCCTCCGCGGCTTCGGTCACCAGACCGATCTCGCGCGCCATTGCCGCGTCGAACGTCTCACCGGTGAGGAAGTAGCGCGCGGCCGCCCGGCTCGTGAGGCGTGGCAACACGGTGAGGGAGATGGCGAACGCCGCGAGTCCGAGCCGCGATTCGGTCAATGCGAAGGTCGACTTGGGGCCGGCGACCACCAGGTCGCACGCGGCGACCAGGCCTACCCCGCCCGCGCGTACGTGCCCGTCGATCTGCCCGACCACCGGGCAGCGGTGCGCGGCGATCGCCCGCATCACGGAGGTCAGGCGGATCCCCCGGGCGGTGTTCGGGTCGTCCTCGCCGGTGACTTCGTTCAGGTCCACTCCGGCGCAGAAGGTGCCGCCGGTGTGCCCGAGGACGACGACCCGCACCGACTCGTCCTCCGCCCCGCTCTCCAGCGCCTGCAGCAATTCGTCGAGCAGGCGGGTGCTGAGCGCGTTGCGGTTGCGGGGCGAGTCGAGGGTGACACGCGCGACCCGCCCGGACACGTCGTATGTGACGAGTGCGGGCGGGTCGGTGGGCTGCGCGGAGTCGGTCATCGGGCCATTGTGACCCGAGGAGCGCTCAGGCCAGGAACTCGAGCAGCGCCTCGTTGAACTCGGCCTCGTGGCTCACGTTCGCCCCGTGCGGCGCACCCTCGATGACGTGCAGCCGGCTCTGCGTGATCGCCTGGTGGGTGCGCTTGCCGGACCCTTCGAACGGCACAGTGCCGTCGGCGTCGCCGTGGATGACGAGCGTCGGCACGGTGACTTTCGGCAGGTCGTCTCGGAAGTCGGTCGTGCCGAACGACGTCATGCACTGCAGGGCAGCGAGCTTGCTGGCCTGACCGGCCATCCGCAGCGCGTCCTGCCGCGCGGCCTCGGTCACCTTCAGCTCGCCGTTCGCCGAGAAGAACTGCGTGGTCAACTCGTCGTAGAAGGTGTCCTGGTTCTTCGTCAACTGCGCGGTCATCTGCGCGGCGGCGGCCTTGGTGAGTGGACCGTCGGGGTTGTCACTGCCCTGCAGCATGAACGGCGGTACGGCGGAGGCGAACACGACACTCCGCAGCCGGCTCTCGCCGTACTTCACGACGTAGCGGGCCACCTCGCCGCCACCCATCGAGAACCCGACGAGCGTGGCGTCGCGTGCATCGAGCTCGGTGAGGACAGCGTCCAGGTCCTCGGCGAGCGTGTCGTATCCGTAGCCGGTCTTGGGTTTGTCACTGCGCCCGAAACCGCGGCGGTCGTAGAAGATCGTGCGGTAACCGGCCTCCTGCAGCGCGGGCACCTGGCCGGACCAGGACTCCCCCGACAACGGCCAGCCGTGGATCAGGACGACGGGGCGGCCCTCGCCACCGGAGTCCTCGACGTACAGGTTGGTCTTGCCCAGGATCCCGGAGCTTGCGGTCACGGTGGTCATGGCGATGAAGCCTCCTTGTCGCTGTCCTGCGGTTACGTCGTCGTGTACCCGGGCCGGCGAGACTCCATGCGCTGCACGTCAGCGACGGGACGTCGGCACGCGCCCCCGACTCAGGCTGACGGTGACCGAGCGCACCCGGTAGGAGACGAAGACCAGGCACGCCGCGAGCGGGATCTCGATGAGACACGCGGTCGCGAGGCTGATGGCCAGATCCGAGCCGGGCGCGGAGGTGGTGACGTCGAACCACGCGTCGCACAGCAGCAGCGTGGCCGCGACGATAGTGGCCGCGATGGCGATCGTCTGGCGGCGCCACAGCGACCACGACGCCCAGGCGAGCGCGCCGAACAGTGCGATGTCGAAACCGGTCCACACCACCTGCCAGTGGCCGGCGACGTAGTGCCGCGGCAGGCGGGCCGCCAGCACGACGATCCAGGGAACGAGCAGCGCGCAACAGGCGGCGAGGATCCGCGGGAACCACCGCCTCGCCCGCACCACCCTCGTGGGTGGGTGGTAGTCGGCCACAGCGAGCGCCTGCAGTCGGGCGGTCAGCCGTCCGCGTTCGGCAGCGGTCAGCTGCAGCAGCATCTCGTCGGTGATCTCGGGCACGAGAGCATCACGACCTTCGTACGCCGGCGGCCCGGCGATCGGCAGGGTGCATGCTCCAGCGTCCCATGCGACGCCCCCGCCCGACCCTGCCCGCGGTCACCGTGCGTCGCGGGCGAACGGTGACCGCTCGGCTACGATCGGGACGCTCGAACCTGCGGCGCGCCAGCTCCGCAGCGGCGAGCGCCGGTCGACGCGTCGTACGTCGTCGCGAACCGACCATCCCCGCCCTCGTAGCTCAGGGGATAGAGCACCGCTCTCCTAAAGCGGGTGTCGCATGTTCGAATCATGCCGGGGGCACGTATGTAGATCAATTTCCATTATGTATCACCGTTTCCAACCCGCGATGGGCTCTCGCACCCTGGGTGCGAGAGCCGTGACAACATCCACCCATGAGCGGCGCCGAGCAACCCGACATTTTTTCGCCTACGCTTCCCAGCCTCCGCTACGAGCTGAGACCATGCGGCAGGTTGTAGAGGGCCTGCCTGGCCGTGGGGTTCCAGCTACTGGTTGGGAGAAGCTCCTCACTGGTGGTCAAGTCTTAGTTGATTCGATCACTACGCGCATCGACGCGAGTGCGGGTCTAGTGGCAGAAGTAAGTTCCATGAACTTCAACGTTTTGTTTGAGCTCGGTTACGCGGTTGCCCGCAATAAACCAACCTGGCTTGCATTTGATGAAACAGATGAGGGCGCAATTCGAGCGTGGTCGGATGTAGCCATATTTACAACCATTGGGCGAACAGATTATGGAGGAAGCGCAGAGACGCTGATTTCTAAATTGGCGGCCGCCCCTCCCAGTCAAACCCCTCCGCTTGCTGAAACTATTCTGGCCGGCGCTAGTCCACGAGCCGCGAATGCCGTATTCGCGCCGTCTTTACCCATTAAGCTGACTGCTGCAACTAATTTAGCAAAATTTCTGGATCGTCAAACTCATTTAACAATTTTGGCATCAAGCGAGGACTTGATGATTGCGCCACTTGAGTTTTATGCTCGCGAGATTTACCGATAATCAGCCGTCGTTCTTTATCTTCTTGGATCGCAACGTCGCCGGTCGTCCGAACATAACGCGCGAGCAAGTTTTCCTCGCTGGATTTGCTCACGGCCTGGAACTTCCACTTCTAATGGTTGTACAGGCGGGCTTTGACGCCCCACTAGATTACCGTGATCTACTTTTTCAATACAACACCTCTGTGGAGCTTATTGAAAAGGTGACAGCGTGGTTAGAATCCATCCCGAAGCCTGCCGGAACCCAACGGCGGCTTGGGCGACTTGAGCTTGACATTGAACTGCCCATTCGGAGCTTCGGCCAATACGTGGCTGAGTACGAAACCGAAGAGCTGCAAAACTATTTTGTTCAAACTAGCGAATTCTCCGCAGTAGTGGATGGCAGCGCCCGAATTTTCGCCGGAAGAAAGGGGACCGGCAAAACTGCAACTATGTCGCAAGTAGCTACAGAACTGATGCGCGACCGCGAAACCCTTGTCATTCCGATGAAACCTTCCTCTTATGAGCTTTCGGGCCTGATTTCGACTCTGGAACAATTTTCCACGTCAGGACACGCAGAGTATTTCATGACAACTGTCTGGATATACCTCATAGAGACCGAGGTTGCGCTTTGTGTCATCAAGAATAGCGAGAGCCGAGCGCTCTCTCTCAAAGAACAGACAAAGATCGATGACCTGCAAGAAATATTGCGTCAGACGGGAGTGTCGGAGCAAGAGGACCTATCCATTCGACTCGAACGTGCCGTCGGTAAAGTGACTGACGGCCTGAGTACGAGTGCTGCTGATCCCGACACTGTCGCTCGATCGCTGCGCATCGATCAGCTGGACAAAATTCATAGCCTTGCCCTCGAAGCAGCCACAACCTTCAGACGCATCGCAATCTTGATTGACAATCTGGACAAAAGCTGGGAGCACGGGGCAGACCTAGGTGTCATATCGAGATTTATCCTTTCGTTGTTAGTCGCTTCAGGCAGGATTGAAAAAGAACTGGGAAGATCGAAGGCCTCTAGAGAAGCGGAGCTGCGCATCACCTTGGCCGTGTTTCTCCGTACCGATATACTCGACGCCGTTCACGCCCAAGGACGCGAGCCAGACAAAATTGGTGCAAGAACAGTCGACTGGTCAGATGAGCAACTTCTCGTCCGCGTATTAGAAGAACGCTACTCGGCAAACAGCAGAACCCGTCACCCCGACTCTATGTGGACTGAACTATTTTGCTCCGAGGTACATGGATTGGGGGTTCGCGACTACTTCTTATGGCGCACTCTCCGCCGACCACGCGACTTCATCTATTTTGCAAATGCTGCGCTGACAACAGCTATTAATCGGAACCACTCACTCATCGACGCGTCCGATATTGTTTACGCAGAAAGAGAATATTCGCGATTTGCGATAGAGGCCCTGCTTGTTGAAAGTCAAGCAAACTCGTTCGATCTTGAGGAGGTGCTATATGAATTTGCCGGGCTAGACTCGACTCTTGATGCCGACGCGTTAGATGTGGCTCTCCGAGCAGTGGTCCGAGATGCTGAACCTGTTAGGGCGTGGCTGACGTCAGCATCCTTTTTAGGCATTGAAGTCACTGAAGGAAAATTCGAATATGTCGAGGGTCAAGTCGCGTCGCGCCGTAAAACGCGGGTGGCACTTCGGAATAGTGAATCAGGAAAGCGTCCGATGCGCTACCGCATCCACCCCGCCTTCCGTCCCTATTTGGAGATTAGAGACGACGATCTTCATGACTAAATCCGGCGTTAGGCACTAACTCGCAGAAGCCCGGTCTACGCCAAGCAACTCTTGGGCTTCAAAGTGCGCGAGGAACAACCGCCGCCGCACGTCGACATCTTCTTTTTCAAAGTTTGATGCAACTTCTCAATTGCGATGGGAAACGTTCGCGGACCCGCATACTAAACTCGTTCAGCGCCCAAATGAACAGCTCTCCCTTTCACGCGGAGGTTTGGAAGCACGTAGGTTCAAGAACACGTTAATCTTCACCCGTGAGCCGTTTCCTAGCTTATGGCGTGTCAAACGGGTAGACATGGGGCAAGCAGCGTCGCTGACCCGGATTCGGCGACGTCGCTGTGCCGGCGGCAGGTCCTGTCCGCCCGGCACGACCCCATCGGACGACGTACGCCGGAGGCAGACCGTGACCAACCTGGCCGACAACCTGACCCAGACCGCCGAGCAGCACGGGGACCGTCCCGCGATCAAGCTCGACGATCTTGTGCTCACCTACTCCGAGCTGCAGGACGGCGCTCGGCGCGTGGCGGCCCTGCTGAAGGACAAGGGCGTCGGGCCTGGTGACCGGGTCGGGCTGGTGCTGCCGAACGTGCCGCCGTTCCCCGTCCTGTTCTACGGCGCGCTGGCCGTCGGTGCGGTGGTCGTGCCGATGAACCCGCTGCTCAAGGGTCGCGAGGTGAAGTACTACCTGGAGGACTCCGGCGCCTCGAGCGTCTTCGCTTGGAAGGACATGGCGGCCGAGGCCGGGAAGGGCGCCTCGGAGGTCGGGATCGAGTGCGTCGAGGTCGGCGCCGACTTCGCCGAGGTGCTCGGCGGGTACGAGCCGGACGAGGAGGTCGTGGACCGCGCGGACGACGACGCCGTCGTACTCCTCTACACCTCCGGCACCACCGGCGCGCCGAAAGGTGCGGAGCTGACGCACCACAGCATGAGCAGCAACGCCGCCACCAGCGCCGAGACGCTGCTGGAGCTCACCGAGAAGGACGTCGTGATGGGGTGTCTGCCCCTCTTCCACGTCTTCGGCCTCACGTGCGGGCTCAACGCCTCGATCCTCAAGGGCGCGTGCCTGACGCTGATCCCCCGCTTCGACCCCGACAAGGCGCTGGCGATCGTCGGCCGCGACCAGGTCACCGCGTTCGAAGGCGTGCCGACCATGTACGCCGCCATGCTGAACGCCGAGAGCGCCGACGAGGCCGACATGTCCAGCCTGCGCGCCTGCATCTCCGGAGGGTCGGCGATGCCGGTCGAGGTGATGAAGAAGTTCGAGGAGCAGTTCGACTGCATCGTCCTGGAGGGCTACGGCCTGTCCGAGACCTCCCCCGTCGCGTCGTTCAACAAGCCCGGCCAGGAGCGCAAGCCGGGATCCATCGGCACCGAGGTGCGCGGGGTGCAGATGAAGCTGGTCGGTGACGACGACGAGGACGTCGCCCAGGGCGAGGTCGGCGAGATCATCGTCAAGGGCGAGAACGTGATGAAGGGCTACTGGGGGCGCGAGGAGGACACGGCCGAGGCCATCAAGGACGGGTGGTTCCACACCGGCGATCTGGCGAAGGTCGACGAGGACGGCTACTTCTTCATCGTCGACCGCAAGAAGGACCTGATCATTCGAGGCGGTTACAACGTGTATCCCCGCGAGGTCGAGGAGGCGCTCTACGAGCACGAGTCGGTCGCCGAGGTGGCCGTCATCGGCATTCCGCACGACGACCTCGGTGAGGAAGTGGGCGCCGCCGTCGCGCTGAAGCGCGGCGAGGAGGTCAGCGAGGAGGACCTGAAGGCGTTCGCGAAGGAACGGTTGGCGGCGTACAAGTATCCGCGCACCGTCTGGATCGTGAGCGAACTGCCGAAGGGGCCGACCGGGAAGATCCTGCGGCGCGAGGTCAGCGCACCGGACGGCGAGTCGAAGTGACGACCACCGGAGCGCGGCCCCGACGCCCCCGGACGAGCACGGCCACGAAGTCGACCGGGTCGAAGCAGCTGGCGCCTCGGGCCGCGGAGAGAGCAGCCTCCGAGAGGGACGCCTCCGCCACGACGGCCGCGCAGGCCGAACGTCGCATGCACGACGTCGATGAGTCGCAGGAGGCCGCCGAACGATCGGCCGACACCGCGCTGGCGACGCCACTCGACCTGCTCCTGTCCAAGGCGGGGAGCGGGCTCCTTCGCCAGTTCGTCCCCGGTATGTCGGGGGTGCGGCTCGCCGCCGGGGTCGCCCGTCATCCGAGGGTGGTCGCGAAGCGGACGGCGGGGCTGGCGTACGAGCTGACCCGGGTCGGCCTCGGTCGTTCGCAGCTGGCCCCGGGCGAGAAGGACCGCCGCTTCGCCGAGGAGGGTTGGGCGAAGAACCCCGCCTTGAAGCGCACCCTGCAGAGCTATCTGGCCCTCGGTGCGGCGGCCCGTGGCCTGGTCGACGACGCCGGCCTGAGCTGGGGCGACGACCAGCGGATGCGCTTCATCGTCGAGAACGTGGTCGAGGCGGCGGCGCCCAGCAACAACCCGTTCCTCAACCCCGCGGTGCTCAAGCGGACGCTCGACACCGGTGGGGGCAACCTGGTCGCCGGCAGTCGCCGGTTCGTGAAGGACTTCGCGACCGCCCCGCGCGTGCCGTCCATGGTGGAGGCCGACGCCTTCGAGGTGGGCCGCGACATCGCGGTGACACCCGGCGCCGTGGTGCTGCGGACCGATGTCTTCGAGCTCATCCAGTACACCCCGCGGACCCCGAAGGTCCGCGCGGTGCCGATGCTGATCGTGCCGCCGACGATCAACAAGTACTACGTGATCGACCTGGCGGAGCACCGCTCGCTGGTCGAGCACCTGGTGCAGAACGGCCAGCAGGTCTTCTGCATCTCGTGGCGCAATCCCGATGTGCGGCATGCCGATTGGGGCCTGGACACCTACGGTCAGGCGATCCTGGAGGCGATGACGGCCTGCGAGAAGATCACCCGGCAGAAGCAGACGTCCATCTTCGGGATCTGCTCCGGCGGTCTGATCGCCTCGATGGTGCTGGCCCACCTCGCCGAGATCGGCGAGGCCGATCGCGTCGCGGCCTACAGCCTGGCGGTGACGGTGCTCGACCAGGAGCGGGCCGGCGTCACCAGTGCGCTGCTCTCGGAGGAGGCGGCCGCGGCCTCAACCCTCGCCTCGAAGGAGAAGGGGTACCTCGACGGGCGCACCCTGGCCGAGGTCTTCGCGTGGCTGCGGCCAAACGACCTGATCTGGAACTACTGGGTGAACAACTACCTGATGGGGCACGCCCCGAAGGCCTTCGACATCCTCTATTGGAACGCCGACCCGGTGCGGATGAGCGCCGCGATGCACCGCGACTTCATGGACCTCGCCATGCGCAACGCGCTGGTGAAGCCGGGCGCCTCCACCATGCTCGGCACCAAGGTCGACCTCGGCAGGATCACCACCGACTCCTACGTCGTCGCCGGGATCGCCGACCACCTGTGCAAGTGGGAGTCCTGCTACCAGACCACCCAGCTCTTCGGCGGCGACACCAAATTCGTGCTCTCCACCAGCGGCCACATCGCCGCCATGGTCAATCCGCCCGGCAACCCCAAGGCCAGCTTCCAGACCGCGCCCTCGGGCGGCGGCCGGCAGGGCAGAGACAACCCGAAGGACACCGTGAAGTGGCTCTCCAGGGCGGTGAAGGTCAAGGGCAGCTGGTGGGATGACTGGACCGAATGGCTTGCCGGTCGCACCGGCGAGGAGCGGACCGCGCCGCGCTCGCTCGGCAACGCCGCGTACCCGCCGCAGGACAAGGCCCCCGGCACCTACGTCCATGACCGCTGAGCGGGCCCGCCCGCGCGCCGAGGACCGGGTGCGCAACGTGACCGTACGAGGCGTCACCGGCCGTGTCTCGGTGCGGCCCGGCGTCGGCTCCTACACCGACCAGGTCCCGTTGCTGCTCTGCAACGGGATCGGCACGAGCCTGGAAGCGCTGCAGCCGTTGGTCGACGAGCTGCATCCCGACCGCGGCCTCGTGCGGTTCGACGTACCCGGTGTGGGCGGCTCGCAGCTGCCGCCGTTCCCCTACACGATCGCCGGGCTGGCCTCCTGGGTCACCGCGCTGATGGCGAAGCTGGGGCATCGCCGGTTCGACGTGCTCGGCCTCTCCTGGGGTGGCGGGCTCGCGCAACAGCTGGCGGTGCAGGGCCCACGTCGCGTACGCCGGGTGGTGCTCGTCGCCACCGGCACCGGGACGCTGATGGTGCCGGCGCACCCCCGCGTGCTGCGGATCATGTCGACCCCGCAACGACACCGCGATCCGGCGTACGCCGCGAAGGTCGCGCCGCAGATCTACGGCGGCTCTATGCGCACCCATCCCGCCCGCGGGGCCGCGCTGCTGCACGGCGCCACCCGATCGGGCTCCAAGCTCGGCTACTACTACCAACTGGCGGCGATGACCGGCTGGACGAGCCTGCCGTTCCTGCGCCTGCTGCGGCAGCCGACCCTGGTCATGGGCGGCGACGACGACCCGATCATCCCGATCGCCAACCCGAGGATGCAGGCCGCGCTGATGCCCCACTCGCAGCTGCACATCTATCACGGGGGCCACCTCGGCATCCTGACCGAGGCCGACGCCCTCGCCCCCGTCATCGACACGTTCCTCGACGACGAGGACCCGACCCGCACCAGGAGCACCCCCGATGAATGACGACACCCCGGCCCTGGAGGACTCCCCCTTCTCCGACTTCCTCGGCTTCGAGCTGCTGCTGCAGGACGAGGACCGTGAGCTGCTCACCCGGGTGCACGCGTTCATGACCCGTGAGGTCGAGCCGGTCATCAACGACTACTGGACGCGTGCGGCGTTCCCGCACGACCTGCTCCCCGGCATCGCGAAGCTCGGCATCGCCGGCCTGGCGTACGACGGTCCGGGCTGCCCGAACCGCGGCGCCCTGGTCGACGGGATGGTCGCGATGGAACTCGCCCGGGTCGACCCGTCGATGTCGACCTTCATGGGCGTGCACGGCGGTCTGGCGATGGGGTCGATCCAGCTCTGCGGCTCGCCGGAGCAGCGCGAACGCTGGCTGCCGGCGATGGCGCGTCTGGAGTTGATCGGCGCGTTCGGGCTGACAGAGCCGGACGTCGGCTCGGCGATCTCCGCCGGTCTCGCGACCAGCGCGCGACGCGACGGGGACGAGTGGATCCTCAACGGCGAGAAGAAGTGGATCGGCAACGCGGTCTTCGCCGACCTCGTCATCATCTGGGCGCGTGACGAGGAGGACGAGCAGGTCAAGGGGTTCGTCGTCGAGAAGGACACGCACGGTATGACGTTCGACAAGCAGGAGGACAAGATCGCCCTGCGCGTCGTCCAGAACGCCGAGATCCACCTGCACGACGTGCGCGTCCCCGAGTCCAACCGGCTGCAGAACGCGACAAGCTTCCGCTCCACCGCCGACGTCCTGCGGGTGACCCGGATGGGTGTGGCCTGGCAGGCCGCGGGATGTGCCCGCGGCGCGTTCGAGCACGCGCTGCGCTACACCACCGGCCGCGAGCAGTTCGGCCGACCGATCTCCTCGTTCCAGATGGTGCAGGACCTGTTGGTGAAGATGCTCGCCAACGTCACCGCCTCCACGGCCATGAACGTGCGTGCGTCACAACTGCAGGATCAGGGACTCCTGAAGGACGAGCACGCGTCACTGTGCAAGGCGCACTCGACCGTGCGGATGCGCGAGGCCGTCGGCTGGGCGCGAGAGGTGCTCGGCGGCAACGGCATCCTGCTCGAGCACCACGTCGGGCGGTTCGTGGCCGACGCGGAGGCCATCTACTCTTACGAGGGCACCCGCGAGATCAACACGCTGATCGTCGGACGCGCGATCACCGGCGAGAGCGCGTTCGTCTGACCCGTGTCCACGTCCCGGCGAGATGTCATTTCCGGAGTGTCCGAGCGGCGCACGACCCTCGCATATCGACATCTCGACACGGATCTTCCACTGCAGTCACCCTTCGTCCGGCGTCCCGGACGAGCCACCTGCCACCTCGTAGTTCCACACCTCGCTGTGGGTGGAAACGGGCCGCGGTGCATCACCGCCGGCCCGCTCGACGGCGGAGCGGTGGCCGTCGGCGAATGCGGGCGAGGTCACCCAGGCCTGGAAAGACGCTTCGTCGCGCCACCGGGTGATGACCAGCCACTGCTCCCTGTCGTCGGTGGGGCGCAGCAACTCGAAACCCTCGAAGCCATCGGCATCGTCGACCGCGCCCGCTCGGGCAGCGAAGCGGTGCGCAAGCTCGCTACCCGAACCGGCTGGGACGGTGATGGCGTTGATCTTGATCGTGGTCATGAGGCCAGACTGTCACCGCGCCCTTGCTGGCACGACACGCGCTCCAGACCCGCCGGCCAGGCAGCGAGAGGCAGCGGTGTCGATCGTTGCGTTGTCGCAGTAGCGCTCAGGACCCGTCGACGCGAAGGCGGCCGCCCAGCTGATGCGCGCTGACCGCGGATCCCGTTCGCTCCTCTGCGACATCCCCGGTGTCCCAGAGTCTCCGGAACGGTTCGCTGTGCGTCGCGAGGGTCTGCACAAGTTCTGCAATTCGGGCGTCGTCGGGCCGTCGACCGCCCATCAGTCGTAGTTGGGAGGCGGTCTCGGATGCGATGGCCTCCCAGTTCGCATACCGCGATCTCGCCTCGGGGTGCAGGAACACCCGCCGCGCAGAGTTGGGCGGCTGATCCATCTGGCTTACGCCGGCAATCGGGCTCGGCGGGTACCCGTTCACCTCGAGCTCCTCGCCTCGGGCACGTCGCTGGACCGTCTGAGCCATCGACGTGCGCCCAGGGAGCGGAGGCGTCCATTGGTGTTCGCACACCGGCTGATGGGCGCGAAGGAGGGGTGGAGGTATAGGCCGGGTGAGCGGCCCAGGAACCAATGAGACCCTCGCGTCCATGACACAGCCCAGGGGCTCCATGCGGAATCGGGTATGGCGAGACGGGAAGCTCGAGAAGGAGGACTTCCCATTCGAGCAGATCTCCGACTATCTGGACCAGGACGGCGCTCTCGTGTGGGTGGACCTGTGCGACGCGGACCATGACGATCTTGCGGCCTTGGCCGAGGAGCTCACCCTAGACCCGATGGCTGTCGAGGACGCGGTGGGTCACGCCGAGCGGGCCAAGGCCACGCGGTATGCGACGCATACCTTCATCACCGTGTACGCGGTCAATGCCTGAAAGGACGAGCGGCCGTTGCGGGACCCACTGACCTCATCCATCTCCATGACACGGGTCTCGGCCTTCGTGATGCCCCGCGGGATCGTCACGGTCCGTCACGGGCAGGAGTTCGATATCGACCAGGTCGTACAACGGTGGGATGAGAACCCGGACCTTCTCAAGTTCGGTCCCGGCGCTTTGGTCCATGGCTTCTTGGACTACGTCGTGGACGGACACTTCGATGCTGTGCAACTCATCGATGATCAGATCGAATCGTTGGAGGACACCTTGTTCGACGACGAGTCGTTGAGCAAGGTCGTGCAACAGCAGACCTACCGAGTGCGTCGGGACCTGGTCGATCTACGTCGCGCCGTGTTGCCGATGCGGGAAGTCGTGAACTCCGTGCTGCGGCATCGCAAGGACCTGGACTCTCCGGTCGAGCTGAATTCCTTCTACGACGACCTCTACGACCACGTGCTGCGGGCCACCGAATGGACCGAGTCGTTGCGCGACATGGTCAGCACCATCTTCGAGACGAACCTGTCGCTGCAGGACGCCCGGCTGAATACCGTGATGAAGAAGCTGACGTCCTGGGCGGCGATCATCGCCATCCCGACGGCCATCACCGGGTACTTCGGTCAGAACGTGCCCTACCCGGGTTTTGGCAAGACGTGGGGCACCATCACCAGCGACGTTGCAATCGTGGCTGTGGCATTGATCCTCTACGTCTCCTTCAAACGACGCGACTGGCTGTAGCTCCCAGGGATTGGGGGAACGCGGTGGGGTGGATGGGTCTTGAACCCAGGACCAACGGACGACGGGTTGCTTGATCCAGTGCCGGGCTGCGGGAGCCATCGCGATAGACCGTGGGCAACCAGGCGTACGCGGCCAGGTCGGAGCCAATCTGCCTGTCGACGTGGGCGAACCGGATGCAACCACGACGGCGTCCAGCAACGTGTTGACAGAGGCGCCAGTCAGCGGCCGGCCACCGGCTGGCGGATATGCAGCTCCACGTTGGCGGATTGAACGACGGTTCTTGAACCGCACCGACGCCAGACCCCGCCCTGGTCATCGCTGCCGCCTCTGCAGGCGGCGCAGCGAGACGGTCGTGCACCCGGCGGTGTGGGGCACAAGCGGGGGTATGACCCACCTCTTGCCGGAATTTGGGAGGAGCATCTCTGGGCGCAGGTTCTCAGCACTCAAATGTCGCCATCCGCACGTACAGGCCTACCGTGAGCTTGAATGTCGAGCATGTTCCTTGCGCTTCGACGTCACGTCAGTACCCACGCTGCCAGCACAGCATGGGATGGAGTCGGTTCCTCCGCGTTGGGAGGTCTTGTAGGTGGTGTTCTCAGCGGACTTGTAGTGCTTGTTGGCGTCTGGCTGGCGCAACTGCTCCACGACAGAAGCGAAGATGAAGCCGGATGTCGTCGGACAGCTAGGGGACTCATCCCGATCGTTGGCAATCTGCGAGATGCCGTCATTTACAGCCGAGGAGGACGAAGGGGCGAGTTCGACCTGTATCCCCTGCGGAACGCGCTGCTGGAGGCAGCGGCCTCTATCGCTGACACCGATGCCTACGCCGAAGTGTCAGTTCTGCTGTCGCAGTGCACGGATTACCGCGAATGGCTTCGGGCGGGTAATGGCGGCGTCGTAGCGGACCCGCAACTGCCAGAGGACTACGATCCAAACGTCGACGCCGATGAGTTCAGGGCGGTCTTCGCAAGGCATGCCGAGCACGTGTTGAAGCTTCTTAGCGCCGGACTCACCCGTACGGGGACGGGTTCCTCGACTACCTACCCGCGTCTATCTTGGTCCGTCAACCCGGACGACGTGCTTACGACCCGCGCTGACGGGTCGTGGGTTCGCCCCAGCCGGTGAGGCAGCGCGGCCGAGGTAAATATCATGCTTGCAATCGCGACGGTATGACGTGCCGACGCCAGCGTTACGGCGAGAGCTTGGTGAGGTAGTCGTCACGCTTGTGCCACCACACTTGTTTCCACTCGAGTGCTGCCGCGAACTATTCGTTCTTGCTGTTCCCTAGGTGCCGAGTCCCTAGCGCGAAGATGAGTAAGGCTTCGATGTCGGCTACAGTGTTCGCCGAGTCGGTCAGCAACTTAGTGGGGACCGTCTTAAGGTGCTGCAGGCCCCGTTCATCTTGTGACGTCAGAACGCCTCGCCAACCGAACCACGAGAAGCGATCCCACTTGCCGTGGTGGGGACTGTCGTTCGTGCCGAGCGCATGATGGCGGAGTCGGGCGCCGAGACACAACGAGTGTCCGAGCGTTTTGCCTACGTAGTAGGGCCCATAGTCGTTGTAGGGGACATATATGCCTCGTTGGTCCCAAAGATTCGCCACTTGAAGGGCGGGCTTGTTTTCGTTCCGATGTCCGAGCAGTTCAAGGCGCCCTCCTGATTCTTTGCCAGACCCGTCGACCTGGCCCGCGTCCCAGAACAAGCCGTAGGCCCGAATAAAGCCCGCGGAGGAGGTCGCCTGCTTCTTGAGGGGAGTGGCGTTCACGACATCAGCATCTCAAGAACACGCCCATCGCGGTGGTAGGGGAGCATTTCCGCAGCGGTGCTGGCGTACCGACGCGAAGCGAGCGTCTATCTGGGCGAATCCGTTTTGAGGTCGCTCAGACGCCGGCGACGTAGGCGGTGAGGAAGTGGACGCCGCGCCGGTCGAGGTTGCCGCGGGCGCGGTCGTAGTGCTCGGTGGTGCGGGGGTCGGCGTGCCGCGCCAGGATCTGCGCGTCGCGCAACGGGACGCCGGCGTCCAGGGCGTTGGTGATCGCTGCGTGACGCAGGGAGTGTGGGCTGATGTGCCGCCGGATGCCGGCTGCTTTCGCGATCCGGGTGACCATCCGATAGACATCGCGGCGGTCGAGCGGTTCCCGGACAGCGGCCGCAGCAGGAGCGGGCCAGTGGTCCGTTGACCGCGGCAGGTCTCCAACACTCGCAGGACGGGCACGGTCAACGGCATGGTGGCCGGCTTGTTGCCCTTGCCGATCAGCCGCAGCACCCGGTACCCACGGAGGAAGTCGGCGTAGTCCTCGATTTGGACCGCGGCGGCTTCGGAGGCACGCAGGGCGTTGATGCCCAGCAGGTACGCCAGGGCGCCGTGGTGCACGGTGAGGGTTTGGGCGACCTGCAGGAACCCAATCAGCTCCAGACGGTCCAGTCCTTGCGTGCGGCTCTCGTCGCGGGTCACCTTGGGTAGCCGTGCGTAGATCGCCGGGTCGGCAGCAATGAGCCCGTCGATGTGCGCGAAGCGGAAGTACCCGCGGACCGCGTGCATCATCGTGTTGATCGAGGAGTCCATAAGCTCACGTTCGCTCAGATCGCGGATGTACAGCTCGACGTGGGCGCGTTGGATCCCGGTCAACGGGTCGAGCGCGTTCGTTTCGCACCAGGTGAACCACTGGCGGAGCTGGAACGTGTACAGCGCGTGGGTTCGCCCGGAGTACCGAGCCAGGAAAGACACCGCCGCCAACTGTGCGCTCGACATCGTTGCCGGTTCAAAGGGCATCGCCATCGTTTTCGTGGACATCAGGTCACCACGCGGCGACCATGACTGACCCAGACCCCGCTCGCCGCCCGCGCGGCCAGGCAGATGGACCCTCCGACGCTACGTCGCTTGCGAGATGCGACGCCGCACCGTCTGGCGGCGAAGGACGCGCTCGCGGGGCCCATCCGAACGACGTGAGGACCGTGCCACCGCATCGGATTAGCGCGCGTCGCATACGGACTACGCACCCCGGCGACACTCAGCAAGACGCCTGAATCAGGTTGTCCTACCGGCATATGTCGAGGCATGGCTGGGTCGAAGGAATGAATACGTGCTTGAGCACGGCTTCCACGAAGGCAGCATCGGATCCGTTTGGTGGAACAAGCAGCTTCACATCCAAGGACTGGGCCAACGTGTCGGCTTGTTCGAGCATGGCGGGGCCCAGCGGTTGACCGGGGGGGACCTCTTCCGACTCGCTCAACCAGCGAGCCGGTCGGATGCAACCGACAACGATGTCCTGACATTCCTATGGCATGTTCTCGCCCGGGGAACCGGCCCGAGTCAGCGCGGCAATCGGCAGCGCATCGAAGCGTTCGTTCCTCCCGCCGCCCGCGAGCGTAACGTCGCCCGGCTCAAGGAGGCCAACTCCCACGCTCGCGACGGCGACGTCGCGGCCGCTTACCGATGCCTGATCCGGCGTGGTGGCGGTCAAATCCGCGGTCTCGGACCCGCGTTCTTCACGAAGCTTCTGTACTTTTCGTCCGAAGGTACACCCGGAACACGCTGCCTCATCTTGGACGCTCGCGTCGCTGAGAGCCTTGCTGAAGCAGGGTGGTCATCGCTCCCATGCTCCTCCCGCAACCGATACAGCTACAACTGGTTCACGACCACCTATGACAGCTACTGCAAGTTGCTTCGGGAATGGGCTGAAACAGCCAGCAACTCCCGTGGGTCCGAGGTCTGGCCCGATGAGATTGAGCGCGCCCTGTTTGACCGCGGCGCGTGACCCTGCACCCGAAACAAAACTCGCCTTGGCGTTCGACCGCCTGGTCTTTAAGGTCACCTCGCGGCGGAAGGAGCACGGGGCTGCCGGTCGAGGCGCTAGCCGGTGAAGGGTTCTGTGCACAAAGTCGCGACGGCTGAGGGCGCAAGCAATTAGGTTGACTCGATGGAGCCTGTGCGGAGTGTCCTCTTCCTCGACTTTGACAACGTGTTCAGCGGTCTGTTGAAGCTCGACCCTAAGAGCGCGTTGCGCTTCGCCGAGGACCCGCGACTCTGGGTCAACCGTCTTGCTGGTGGGACTCAGGGGGTGGCACGGCGCTGGCTCGTCCTGCGCTGCTACATGAACCCTGCTGGTTGGGTCCCGAACCCGGAGAACGATGGGGCACGGCTGTACTTCTCACGATTTCGCCCGTCTTTCACTGACGCAGGATTTGAGGTCGTCGACTGTCCGCGCCTTTCCCACACTAAGAACGGCGCAGACATCCGCCTCGTCATCGACGCGATCGACGCGCTGCGCGCCGACGTGCAATACGAGGAATTCGTAATTGCCTCGGGCGATTCCGACATGACGCCGCTAATTGTGCGGCTGCGCGCCTCGGATAGGCGAATCACGCTCCTTTCACCATCAGATTCTGCGGTGGTATTAGGAGCAGTGGCAGACCGGTTGATTGGCGGCGAAGATGTCCTCGAGTTGCTGGGTACAGAATCCGAGGAGCTGATTGACCCTCTCGTGGATGATTCTGATACCGGTCCCAGGGCCCCCGCCGCGGCGCGAACATCGGAGGTCAACCTAACGCCCGGAGAGGCCAACGAAAAGTTCAAGCTCCTTGTGGTCGAACGCTACGCTCAAGCCTCGGAACCCATCAACCTCGCGACGCTGGCAAACGATCTACGCAAGGAATTGGGTGAGGTGGTAACTACGAGTCGTTGGTTCGGTCACGACGGCTTTGTCAGGGCGGTTCAGGCCCTCAACCTTCCAGACGTCCACATGTCCCAGCACTTCCTGTGGGACGTCACAAGACACTCTCCACCAACGCTCCCAAACGATGCCCAGGATGGACCCGCGCCCCCCGATCCGGTGGCACGTGTTGTTCGCGCCCTCAAGCTCCCATCGCTTCCCACCGAGAGCTGGCGCAGCATCTCTGATTCACTAGCGGCGTTCGTGCACGCGTATGAGTTCAACCTCACCGAAGCCACCCGGTGGTCGCGCGACCAATTGTCAGCCGAAGGAATATGGGTGAGCCGTCAGGCCGTAGGCATCGTGGCACGTGGAGCGGCGTACGGCGGCTGTCCACTCTATGGCCAGCCGCGCCCGTCAGCCGATGCCATCGCCGCTGCTTTTGCGGGCAACGTCTTGAGCCGCGCGGCCGCTGCCGATGTCGACCTCTCGAGTGACGAGATCGACGAAGTCCAGAGATGGTTTGGGTTACCCTGACACGAAGATGCTCACCAACGCGGCGGTGTGACACAACGCGAACGGGGCGCGCGAGTCCCGGCGAAATGTGCGCTTGCCGAGCGGCAGCGCCAATTCAAGGCATTCCCGACACTCATGCGAACGACGATCCCGAGATCCGTGCTTGATTCAACGCTTGCGGCCCCGTCAATCGGCGTCCGTTGGACCAGGACAGGAGCGCCAGACCAG
Source organism: Allobranchiibius sp. GilTou38 (assembly GCF_017565325.1). Taxonomy (NCBI): domain Bacteria; kingdom Bacillati; phylum Actinomycetota; class Actinomycetes; order Micrococcales; family Dermacoccaceae; genus Allobranchiibius; species Allobranchiibius sp. GilTou38. Next base: position 77,056 of record NZ_JAGEKN010000005.1, read on the forward strand.
ACGCCACCGCCACTCCGAGCGTCCAGATAGTCTCGAAAAGAGAACTGCACGCAATTTTGCTGTTGTTACCTTTCATGGGCGCCTCCTCGTTCTTGCGCTTGCTGGTTTCCGCCGACGGTTCAGAACGAACTTCAGAGAAACGAACCTAAAGAGAGCGAGAACCAAGAGGACGCCCAGAGCGACAAGGACTCCCGGGATCGAACCGAGAACTACCGCCCCTGACCTGACCCAACGGACACCGGAATCATAACCGAAACGACCGTCGCTCGCGACGAAATGACGCACCGGTTAGGGCAGAGGCCAGATCTCTCCACCTTCCCGGCCTGAGGTCACGGCACCCGCTGATACTGAAATCGGCGAGAGTGTCGCGAATGTGACGGTCTACTCGATTGGGAGAGCGGCAGCCGCGGCGGCGATCTTGGCGGCCACATCGTCCAGCGAGGAGTCCGCTGTGTCGAGTCCGGCGTGCGACGCGAGCATCGGGCTTACGTCGTACAGCTGGTCGAAGGTCACGCTGTGGGTGACAGGAACGACACGCCTGCTGTTGAGGAGTACTGCGAGTTCCTTCTCGGCAACGCCTTCGTTCTCGATGCTCTTGAGCAGCGCTGGCGTCACAAGAACGATGCCAATGCGCGAGTTCCGCAGCCCTTTGTCGATCTCGCGAGTCATCAGGGAGCCGAGGGGGATGTCTTCTTCGCTGAACCATACAGTCGCGCCATTCGCTTTCAGCTGGCGGTGAAGGTCAGCCGCACAGCCTTGACGGTCGTCCCAGGCATGGCACAGGAAGAGATCGCGACGGTCCGGGTGCGCGCGAGCTTGCTCGGCAGCCCTTTCGGTGTAGGGCTCGACGGAGCGCCACTCACTAGGGCTGTACGAGACCGACCTTCCAGTCCTAGTGCGTCGGGTGGCCGCGGAAGATGATGACCCGTACGACGATCTGTACGTCGACCCACCCCCGCCGCCATACGACGACCCACCATAGGACGAGTAGGAAGACCCGTAGCGCGAACGCCCGCTGCAGGCAGGGCAACTCGCAGCCGCGGCGGATGAGCGGTGACCGTAGACAGGGGCTGTGCACTGCGCCATGAAGTTACTCCTGTGGAGATGCGAAGACATAGTTCGTTGCATGCGGCGGCCGCAGCAATGAGATAACTGGACTCTTCCTCTTTTCGTGCCGATCGGCCGCCTTGGCGAGGTTCGATTGGCCATCGCTGGGCGCGGGGCTGCCAGTCGCGTCAACAATGGGGGTGCGGCCAGTCACTGCCTGAAATAGGTGGGACGGAATACGACATTGAGCGATCAGTTCGTCCGCGGTGATGCCAACGGAGTTGAGGAGCTCTAGTGAGCGTGGCATCAGTGACGGTTGTTCGATCGAGGCGATGGCCCCGGGTTCGTCGCGCCTCCAACCTTGCTGCGACATGCGGATCATCGCATTGCGGTAGGACACGTCTGAGAGACGCCCGAGCTGCCGTGCTCGGAACAAGAGAGCGCTGACGCTTACACCCCACTGCTCCTTGAGTCGGAAGAGAGTCGTCCAGGCGCTGCGGCCCATGGCTGTAGGGAGCAAATCGTGAACCTCCTCGGCCGGCATCAGGAACTCGGATGCGAAACGATGTGCCTGATCTTCGATGGCTTTGCTGCCTGGCTCTGCTTCGCCGTGCATGACCAAATGGCCGAGTTCGTGGGCGACATCGAACCGTTGCCGGTAGTAGTCCTTCTTGATGGGGTTGAGGACAACGGTGGGCCTGTCCGCTGCTGCGAAGGAGTAAGCGTCGATTGCTGCGGCGCCTGGTGGGCTAAAGACAACGAGCACACCGTGGGTCTCAAGGAGCCTGACTTGATGTCCGGCCGGTCCATGGTCCAGGTCCCACGCTTGGCGCACGTGGCGGGCGGCCAAATCAGGGCCGACTGTGTCGCCAGCTTCGACGTGGAACTCGGGCAGCTGAGGGGCTGGGAACTCGGCGTGCACCTCGATGGCGGATGCAACGTCGACAGCGATCTGCCCGTATGCGAGCGCTTGGTCGCGCATAACTTGCGATGTTGAACGAAGCGACCTGAAGTGCGGCGCGACGTCGATGATGGTGACGTCTTCGCCGCGGACCGCAAAGAACCACGGGTCGACCTTCAAGCCGATGGCGAGTTCAGCGATGTTGGCAGCAGTTGGCAGTTTTGCGCCGCCTTCCCATGCCGTGACAGCGCTTGGGCTGCGGTCGATGTTGTTTGCGAGCTCGCTCTTCCTCAATCCCGCCAGGTGCCGGGCAAGGGCTAGTCGCGTCCCGTCGAAGAACGGGGCAACTTCCTGAGCTCGTGTCCGGGGATTCACTGGTCCTCGGCGGCGCGCGGAGCGTCGACGTTGCTCATCGGAGCGGCCTTTTCGGCGGGGGTGCGCAGGCGGACCGGGGCGTCAGGGACGTTCGCCGGACCGTCGGGCTCGGTCGCCGGGAGCTTTTGGCGACCCCCGTCGGCCGGGGGAGCGGCGAGGAGATTCTCCTTCCACGCCCAGGCGTTGTCCTTCCCCTCCATCGAGGGGAGGCCGAGGTACAGCTCACGGTCGTTGGTTTCGATGTCGTGCGTGTGGGTGACGACCAACGTGGTGATGTCGAACTTGCTTGCGTGCTCAAGCGCCTCCCGAAGCTTCGCTGCGCCGGGGTCGTCTACGAGGACGTCGAGTATGGAGAACTGGTCGTTGTCAGGGTCGAATTGCTTGGCAGTGCGCTGCTTCACCTGGCTGCGATGGGACCAGTTGATCTCGTCGACCCCCCCGAACTCGGCCGAGGCGAGGAGCCAGCGCACGCCACCGAAGCTCCAGCCGGGACTACCGACGAGGTTGTCACGGCCCACGGTGCCCGGTGGGATGTGCGGGAATGTGGCCTGCTCTTCGCCGGTCAAGGTCGCGTACAGGACGTCTAGACCCACGGTGCCGGAGCTGCCTTCGCGTGTGGCGTATCGACCGCAGGAGAACACCCGGTCCAGGCGGTCGCACAGCAGTATCCACCGGTTGATGCCAACCCAGGTGGCGTTGTGTCCGGTGGGCTCGTCATAGTCCTCCCGGGTTCGGCGCGCGGCGGACTCATACGCCCACCGAATGCCCCCCAAGACCTCAGCCTCGCCCAGGACGCCCAAAATCCGCTCGCGTTCGCTCATGGCGCATACGTTACATGAAATCAGTAAATCGTGTCATCAAGTTCACCATCCGCGAACCGCGCTGGTTTCGGCTGCACTGCCGGGTGACGCGGCCAGTGCAGCCGGCTCGGCGCCCGATCTGACATTGCAGGCCCGGCTCCATCGAACCAAGCCGGATTACCCACAACGTCCGAGGCAGCGAGGCGCTCAGCAGTCACCAGATCGAGCATGAGGCACAACAGGTCACCGCGACCCGGTGCCTGTGATCGCGTCATCCTCGGCGCGGAGACGTAGCCCTAACTGGGCGGTAGGACGCGGGTCGAAACGCGGGGCCCTTGAGTGTCGAACCGGGAGTCCGTGATCAGTCCTTAACCCGTCCTTCCCATCGACGCAGACGGTGCAACACGTTCCCAGGTCAACGCTCCGCTGCGCGGCTCGCGCGTCGACCGCGCCAGGGGCCTACGTCGGCGGTGGAATGTAGGCCGCGCGCGACCAGTAGCAGGGCCTCGGGCGACGCATAGTGGGCACATGACTTCACACGACACCCAACCGGATGAGCAGTCCGACGGCCGCCTCGATGGCCGGGTGGCGCTGGTGACCGGAGGCACCCGGGGTATCGGGCTCGCCGCTGCCCGTGGGCTGGGTGCGCGCGGCGCGACCGTGGTGCTCGTGGGCCGTAGCGAAGACTCCGCCAAGGCAGCGGCCACGGCGCTGGTGCAGGAGGACATCGACGCTCTCGGGGTCGGCTGCGACGTCGGCGACGCCGAGCAGGTGGCAGCCCTACCCGCGCGGCTGGGCCCGCTGGCGACCGTCGACATCCTCATCTGCGCGGCCGGGGTGATGAGCGAGCGCACCGCCAAGACGCTGCGTACCAGCGAGACCGAATGGCGCCGGGTGATGGCGGTCGACCTCGACGGGGTCTGGCGGACGATCGCGGCGTTCGTCCCGGGCATGGTCGAACGGCGCCACGGCCGGGTGATCGCCGTCAGCGCCTGCCTGGGTCGGATGAGCGGCCCGGGCAACGCCGGCGGCCTGGCGCCGTACCGGGTGGCGAAGGCCGGCGTCAACGCACTGGTGCGCAACCTGGCCCACGAGCAGGGCATGGGGATGCGCGGCGTACTCGTCGACGCGACCTGCCCCGGCCACTGCCGCACCGATATGGGCGGACCCGACGCGCCACGCTCCGCCGAGCAAGGAGCCGAGACCGCCGTGTGGCTCGCCGGTCGGTCCGCCGACGGTGCGGTGACCGGCGTGCTCTGGGAGGACCGCGAGATCGTCCCCTGATAGGTGGTGCCCGAGGCCGGAATTGTGGAGAGTCTGCCCATCACTGTGAGCGGGCCTCGCTAGGTTCAATCGAAACCGTCGAGCCGAGGGGTGTGCCGTGGCCATCGATGCGAGTCGTTTCTACGAGAGCGCGCCGCGAACGGAATGGGTGCTGACGTTCGAGGGCGCCCTGGCTCATTTCGTCTGCCCCGACCCGTCGGCCAGGGTCGAGTTCGCTCGCCAGGTAGTAGCGGCGGCGGGCGAGGAACTGTCCCCCGATCTGGAGCTGCGCAGCAGGGGCGTGACCGTCCGACTGGCCGCCACCTTCGAAGCCGGCGGCCTCCCCGACGCCGCAGCCGACGTGGCGCCCCGCATCTCGGCCGTCGCGAAGGAGCTCGGCCTGGTGGCGGACACCGCGCACCTGCAGACGATCCAGATCGCCGTCGACGGCGGATCGGGCGCGGTGCCCTTTTGGCAGGCCGTGACCGGGTACGAACGCCCCGAGGACGCCGACCTGATCGACCCGCTGCGGCGCGCGCCCGGTGTGTGGAATCAGGCCGTCAACGACGAGCGTGAGGCGCCTGCGCGGCTGCACATCGACATCTCCGTCTCGGCCGTCGAGGCTCCGCGTCGTGTCGCGGCAGCCCTGGAGGCGGGCGGGCGCGTGGTCAGCGACCGGTTCGCCCCGCAGTGGACCACTCTGGCCGACCCGGACGGCAACCTCGTCGACATCGCGGCCTGGCCCGACCTGCCCTGACCGGTCGCGAACGGACGGCCCCGAACGCCCGTCTCAGGCGTGGGACTGCGCCGTGATGTAGTCGCGCAGCAAGGTGGGCGCGCTCCCGGCGATGTCCTGCACCGCCGGGCTCAGGGCGGCCAGTTCACCGGAGGCGATGGCGGTGTACGTGCTGACCCAGGCGTCGTACTGCCGCTGCGGCGGCTCCCGCGACCCCACGCACCCCTCACGGCTCGTGCTGCCGTTCACGACGCACGGGTGAACGCGCGCGGTGCGTGTCCGGCGCGTCACATGAGCCCGCGGATCAACTCCACCGTCCGGACGAGGTGCGGTTCGTTGCGCTGCGCTTGGTGGGCCAGGGCCAGTTCGACGGTCTTTGCAGGACGTACGAGGCGGCGGTAGACGACTCCCTCGAGCGCGAGCGCGGTGACGGGTTCGGGCACGACGGCGACCCCGAGTCCTGCCGCGACGAGCGTGATCAGCGTTGAGGTCTCCCCCACCTCGTGCCGGATGCGAGGCTCGACGCCGGCGTCGCGGAACAGTCGCACGACCACGTCGTACATCACCGAGCGCCGCCCGGCGGAGTGCACGATGAGCCCGGCATCCTGCAGGTCACTGACCCGGATCTGCGCGCGCTGTGCCAGGGGGCTGTCGGACGGCACCGCGACCACGAGGCGGTCGCGTCGCAGGGTCGTCACTGCCAGCGAGGTATCGGCCACCGGGGGGCGGAGCAGGGCGATGTCGATCTCGCCCGTGAGCAGAGCTCGCACCTCGTCTGGCACCAGCATCTCGCCGCGGAACGAGAAGTCGACCCCTGGCAGATCCACCGCCAGCCGACGGGCCAGCGCGGGCAGCAGGCTGTAGGTCGCGGATCCCACGCACCCGATGGTCAGGTGTCCCACGGCGCCGGCGGCGACCCGTCGCGCCAGATGTCCGGCGTCGTCGACCCCTGCGAGGATGGCGCGGGCTCGCGAGAGGTAGGCGGTGCCGGCGTCGGACAGTTCGACCCGCCGGGTGGTCCGGTGCAGCAGTTCGACCCCGAGCTCCTCCTCGAGACGTCGGATCGCCTGGGACAAGGGCGGCTGCGCCATGTGCAAGCGCACCGCTGCACGACCGAAGTGGCGCTCCTCGGCGACGGCGACGAAGTAGCGCAGCTGGCGCAGCTCCATCGTCAAGACCTCGCAGATATGAATAATGCCGGATATAGATATTTCACACTATCAACGTCGCGGCTTACGGTTGCCGTATGGATGCCTTCCTCTACTCCGCCGTCCGTACGCCGTTCGGCCGCTTCAACGGAGCCCTCGCCGGGGTCCGCCCGGACGACCTGGCCGCCCGGGTCATCGAGGCGCTGCTCGCGAAGGCACCGGGTCTGGACGGGGCCGCGGTGGACGACGTCATCTGGGGCAATGCCAACGGCGCGGGTGAGGAGAACCGCAACGTCGGTCGGATGGCCGCGTTGCTGGCCGGTCTTCCGACGTCGGTGCCCGGCACCACCATCAACCGACTGTGCGGGTCGAGCCTGGACGCCGCGATGAGCGGCTCACGGGCCATCGAGACCGGTGACGCGGACGTCGTCGTGGTCGGTGGCGTCGAGTCGATGACGCGCGCGCCGTGGGTGCTCCCCAAACCGGCCAAGGGATTCCCGGCACGCGATGTGACCGCCGTGTCCACCACTCTCGGATGGCGGCTGACGAACCCGCAGATGCCGAAGGAATGGACCGCGTCGCTCGGTGAGTGCAACGAGCAGCTGCAGGACAGATTCGGGGTCAGTCGCGAGCGCCAGGACGAGTTCGCGGTGCGCTCCCATCAGCTGGCCGTTGCCGCATGGGACGACGGTTTCTACGACGACCTGGTTGCACCGGTCGAGGGCCTGGCACGGGACGAGGGCATCCGCGCGGACTCCACCGTGGGCAAGCTCGCCGGGCTCGCCCCCGCCTTCCGCCCCGACGGCACCATCACTGCCGGCAACGCCTCGCCCCTGTCCGACGGTGCGTCGGCTGCGCTGCTCGGGTCCGGTGCAGCCGCCGATCGGATCGGACTGCAGCCGGTCGCGCGGATCGCAGGGCGTGGGACGTACGCGCTCGACCCGCAGGCCTTCGGGTACGCACCGGTCGAGGCCGCGAACCGGGCGCTGGTCCGCGCCGGCATCGGCTGGGACCAGATCGGCGCCGTCGAACTGAACGAGGCCTTCGCGGTGCAGTCGCTGGTCTGCGTGGACGCCTGGCTCGCGGAGGGCCTGAAGGACCCGTCGTTGGTCAACACCCGGGGCGGGGCGATCGCGATCGGCCATCCCCTCGGCGCCAGCGGCGGCCGCGTGCTCGCCACCCTGGCCAAGGTGCTGCGCGAGCGCGGTGAGCGGTACGGCGTCGCCGCCGTGTGCATCGGCGTCGGCCAAGGCCTGGCCGTCGTGCTGGAGAATCTGCAGGTGGCCGGATGAGCCAGGTGCAGCACCTGGACACCGTCGACGAGGCGGTCGCCGGCGTCGAGGACGGCGCCACCGTGCTGGTCGGCGGATTCGGGCTGGCGGGAATGCCGTTCGACCTGATCGACGGCCTGATCCGGCAGGGTGCCACCGATCTGACCATCGTCTGCAACAACGCCGGCAACGGCGAGGTGGGCCTGGCGGCGCTGCTCAAGGCCGGCCGGGTCGCGAAGGTGATCTGCTCCTTCCCCCGCCAGGCCGACTCCTACGTCTTCGACGAGCTCTTCCGCGCTGGGAAGGTGGAGCTGGAGGTGGTGCCGCAGGGCAACCTGGCCGAGCGGATGCGTGCCGCCGGCGCGGGCATCGGAGGCTTCTACTCCCCCACCGCCGTCGGCACGATGCTGGCCGAGGGCAAGGAGACCCGCACCATCGACGGGCGCGACTACCTACTGGAATACCCGATCAAGGGCGACGTCGCGCTGGTCTCCGCTCACCGCGCGGACCGGATGGGAAATCTGGTCTACCGCAAGACAGCTCGCAACTTCGGGCCCGTCATGGCCACCGCGGCGAGCACCACCGTCGTGCAGGTGCACGAGGTCGTGCCGACCGGCGACCTCGACCCGGAGGCCGTCGTGACCCCCGGCATCTTCGTGGATCGCGTCGTGCGCGTCGCGCCCCGCCACTACACCGTGCAGGGAGCCCGCTGATGGCGCTGAACCCCGACGAGCTCGCCGCGGTCATCGCCCGCGACATCCCGCCGTACTCCTATGTCAACCTCGGCATCGGCCGGCCGACGCGGGTGGCCGACCACCTCACGCCAGGATCGGGCGTCGTGCTGCACACCGAGAACGGCATGCTCAACATGGGCCCGGCCGCCGCCGGTGAGCAGATCGACACCGACCTGACGAACGCCGGCAAACAGCCGGTCACCGAGCTGCCCGGCGCGTCGTACTTCCATCACGCCGACTCCTTCATGATGATGCGCGGCGGCCACCTCGACGTCTGTGTGCTCGGCGCCTTCCAGGTCGCGACCAACGGCGATCTCGCGAACTGGCACACCGGTGAAGCGGACGCCATCCCCGCCGTCGGCGGGGCCATGGACCTTGCGATCGGCGCTCGCCAGGTGTTCGTCCTGATGTCGCTCTTCGACAAGCAGGGCCGACCCAAGCTCGTGCCGCAGTGCACTCAGCCGCTGACCGGCCTGGCGTGTGTCAGCCGCGTCTACACCGAGCTCGCGGTCTTCGACGTCGGGCCGGGCGGCGCGGTCGTGAGGGACACCTTCGGGATCACCGTGGATGAGCTGCGCGAACGGCTCGACGTGCCCCTCGCCGCGCTTTGAGGACCCGGACCCCACCCTCCTGCCGTTTGCGCGTCGTCGGTGTGAGAATTAACGCTGACACCACACAGCCCGTGCGAGGCGTGGCGACTGACCAGCAGGAGTGACGAGAACCGTGACGACACAGGGGTTGTCGCACCGACGCGACCAGGTGCGCGAGGAAGTGCTGAGGGCCGGCTACGTCCGGGTCGAGGACCTCGCGCAGACCCACGGCGTCAGTCTGATGACGATGCACCGCGATCTGGATCAGCTGCAGGAAGAGGGTTGGATCACCAAGATCCGCGGCGCTGCCACCGCCAATCCCACGGCTCTGCGTGACGCGGGCGTGGCCGAACGCAGCCTCTCGATGAGCGCCGAGAAGGCCGCCATCGTGCGGGAGGCGGGACGGCTGCTCGGGCGAGGGCAGACCATCTTCCTGGACGACAGCACCACCGCCGTCGGACTCGTCCCACTCCTGTCGGCGCACGTGCCGATCACCCTCGCGACCAACTTCGTGCCGGCGATGGCCATGCTCAGCCCATCGTCCGGCGTCGAGGCCAAACTGCTCGGCGGCGCCTACGACGAGCGTTTGCAGTCGTGTTCGGGACTGCAGACCATCGACGCGATCGACGCCCTGCAGGCCGATCTGCTGTTCATGTCGCCCACCGGGATCACCGGCGGCCGCTGCGTGCACCGCTCGGAGGCGACCGTCATGGTGCGCCGTGCCCTTCTGGCGCGCAGCCTGCGCAAGGTGCTGCTGGTCGACCACGCCAAGTTCGGTCGTCCCGCGACCCACGTGCTGTGCGGCGTCGAGGCGTTCGACACGGTCATCACCGACGACCGGGTCTCCGACGAGGACCTGCAGCTCCTGCGGGACCGCTGCCCCGACGTGCGGGTCGCCTCCACCGGCGACGAAAGCGTCTGATTCCGAACGCTTCTCGCGCGAGCGGTCACCCGAACAACTTGCCCCGCACCTGCAGGAACTGCTCGTAGCGCTCGGCCAGCACCTTCGTGCGTTCGGGGTCCGGCTCGAGCACCTGCCGTGGGCGGACGGCCGCCGTCACGGCGTCGTGCAGCGAATCGAACATCCCGATCTCGTAGGCGCCGATGAGCGCCGCACCGCGCGCACCGATCTCCTCCACGTCCGGCAGCGTCACCGGCACCCCGACGGCATCGGCGATCACCTGGCACCAGCTCACGCTGCGCGCACCGCCGCCGGAGATCGCGACCATGGTGGCCGACCCCGCACTGGCGACGCAGTCCTTCACCGCCATGCTGAGCCCGTCCACGATGCCGGCGGCGACCTCCTCGCGGGTGTGGGCGACGTCCAGGCCGAGGATCGCACCACGCGCCCGCGGATCCAGGAACGGGCTGCGCTCGCCGGCGGTGGAGAAGTAGGGAAGCACCATCGGCGCCCGGCTGCGGTCCGAGCGGTCCGCGAGCCGGATCACGTCGCCCGGCTGGTCCAAGCCGAAAAGCCTCTGACACCAACCGATCACCTCGGTGCCGACCATCGTGGGGTAGGTCAGCAGCCAGCCGCCCTCCTCCGCTGCGGGCAGCGACATGCCGTTGCCCGGCCGGTCCAGCCGGGGGTCGTCCGAGACCAGCCCGTTGCACAAGGTGGTGCCGAGGATCGCGAACGCGTCGCCCGGGCGGTGCGCTCCGCTACCGGTGGCCATCGACGCCACGTCGTACGGCGCGACGACCACCGGAGTGCCCTCCATCAGCCCTATCTTCCGGGCGACGTCACCGAGCAGGGGCGCCACCCGGTCCTTGCCGCGCACGGCGTCCGGGAGCAGACGACGCAGGTCCGCGATGCCGTAGAGATCGAGGATTCGCTCGTCGTACGCACGTCTGCGGGTGTCGAAGAACGGGTTCGCCGCCTCGCTGTCGTCGATCGCACGCCGGCCCGTGAGCTTGAAGTAGGCCCACCCGCCGCAACTGAGCAACGTCGTCGCCCGCTCGATGACCTCGGGCGAGTTCTCCTGCAACCAGCGCAACTGCGAGGAGGCGACCCCGGCGAAGCCGAAACATCCGTTGATGTCGAAGGCCCGCTGCAGCGTGCCGTCGGCCTCCCAGGCGTCGACGAGGGAGGTCGCGCGGGCGTCGTTCCAGAGCAGTGCCTGGCCGGCCGGGTCGCCGTCGGCGTCGATCAGCCAGCAGCCGTCGCCCTGGGCGGTGACGGCGACCAGCGCTATGTCGTCGGGCGACCGGTCCGCGACCGTCCGGACGACCCGCACCAGAGCGGCCCACACCTGGGCCATGTCCTGCTCGGAGTGACCGGGCGACGGGCGCCTGACCACCGAGTCCTCGGCGCAGCTGTCGGCCTGCGCCCAGTCGTCGTCGTACCGGACGGCCTTGATCCGCGAGGTGCCCAGATCCACCCCGATCACACTCATGGCTACTCCTTCAACGCGTCGGGATTTGCGCAGTGCTCCATCCGGCCACTGTCCAGATAGGCCGCCACCTCGCGCACGACCCGCAGGACCGACTCGGAGCTGACCTGCTGCGAGGCGCCCGCGAGATGCGGCGTGCCGATCACGTCGGGCCTGCCGACCAGTGGGTTGTCCGGGCCGGGGGGTTCGGGGTCGAAGACGTCGAGTGCCGCGCCGCTGAGCTGCCCGGAGTCCAACGCCTCCAGCAGGGCGGCCTCGTCGACGATCTCCCCACGGGCGGTGTTGACGAAGTAGGCACCGTGCTTCATCGCGCCGAATGCTTTGGAATCAAAGGACTTCCGCGTCTCGTCGGTCAACCGCGAATGGACGCTCACGATGTCGCTGACCGACAGCACCGCCTCCAGGGAGTCCAGCAGCTCGATCCCATCGGCACGGTCGACGTGCGGGTCGTAGGCGACCACCCGCGCGCCGAACGCGTCCAGCAGTTGCGCGACCCGCCGCCCGACGGCGCCGATGCCGACCAGCCCGACCGTGCACGCACGCAGCTCCGGACCCGCCGTCTCGTAGCGGAACGCTCTGGGGCTCCAGCGTCCGTGGACCAGCTCGGCCGACCCGCGTACGACGCCGCGCGGCATCGTGATCATCACCCCGATCACGAACTCCGCGACCGCGCCGAGGTTGCGACCCGGCAGATAGACCACCGGGACGTGGTGCGCGGTGGCCGCGGCCAGGTCGACGTTGACCGGGCCACCGCGAGTTATCCCCACCACCTTGAGCCGGTCGGCGCGCGCCAGGACGGTGGCGGTGACCGGGCCGAGATGGGTGAGCAGGACGTCTGCGCCGGGCATCAGCTCGGCGATCTCGTCGACCGATCCGGACGACTCCTTGACCCCTTCGACCGCCCCGTACGCCTCGTCCGGCCAGCGCGTGGAGTATTCGACGGTCTCGGTGTCCGGCCCGAACGCCTCCTTCGCCGCGTGGGCGAAGGAGGCGGCCGAGATGAACCGGTCGCCGACGCAGACGACGCGCATCAGGCCGTCCCGTGCTGGACGCGGGAGCGCCGGGCCAGGGAGTCGATCAGCACGGCGAGCGCCAGGACGGCACCGGTGATCATGTAGCGGTAGGCCGACGAGAGGTTGAGCAGCGTCAACCCGTTGGAGATCGACTGGATGACCAGGATCCCCAGCAGTGCCGAGTACGCGCTGCCGCGACCACCGAACAGGCTCGTGCCGCCGATGACGGCCGCGGCGATCGCGTTCAGGTTGACGTCACCGGTGCCCGCGCTCTGGCTGGACGACGCCAGCCGTGCGGCGCTGAGCACGCCGCCGACCGCCGCGAACAGACCCGTCAGCACGAAGGCCGAGGTGTAGATCATGTTCACGTTGATACCGGCGCGACGCGCGGCCTCCTCGTTGCCGCCGACCGCGAACATGTGCCGGCCCCAGTTCGTCTTGGTCAGCGCGTAGTTCGCCGCCACGATCATCAGCACGAAGATCGCGAACATCCACGGCACGCCGTTGTCCCGATTGAGGTACCACGCGGCCAGCAGCAGGACGACCAGCAGTGCGACGGCCCGGATGACGACATTCGCCGGGGAGCTCGCGGACAGGTTGGCGGCCCTGCGGCGTCGGATGTTGAGGATCCCGGCGACGAAGACGGCGGCGGCTGCGAGCACCGCGACGATGTACGCGAGGATCGGCGTCAGGAACTGCTGCTGTCCGAACGTGACCAGCCCCGATCCGTACGGCAGGTTGATCGAGCCCTGGGACCCCAGCAGTTGCAGCTGCAGTCCGAGGAAGGCGAGCAGTCCGGCCAGGGTGATCACGAAGCTCGGCATGCCGAACCTGTTGCGGACCTGCGCGTAGACGAAGCCGATCAACGCTCCCGACAACGCCGCGACGACGATCGCCAGGATCGGGTTCCAGCCCTTGTTGACGTAGAGCACACCGAGCAGGGCCGACGACAGTCCGCTCAACGAGCCCACCGACAGGTCGATCTCACCCAGGACCAGCACGAAGACGATGCCGAGCGCGATCATGCCCACGGCCGAGCTGTCGTAGATCAGGTTGACCAGGTTGCCGGAGGACAGGAAGAGGGAGTTCAACGCCTGGAAGACCACGGCGATGACGATCAGCCCGATCACCACCGGCAACGGGCCGAGGTCACCGGAGCGGACCCGGTAGCCGAAGTTGGTCAGCATGTCCTTGGGGCTGCCGCTGCCGACCTTGACCCTGGCGTCCTGCTGGTCGAGCGCCTTCGGGGGCGGGGTTGCCGTCTGTGCCATCAGGAGTCCTCCTTCGACAGAGTGGGAGCGGCGTGCGCCCCCGCGGTGGGCGCCGCGGCGTCGTCCGCCGTGGCGTCGGTGGTGTCGGCGCCGCCGGACCGGCGTGCCGTCCGGCGCGTCACGACGTTGTCCGTGGCCCCGGTGATCGCGGCCACCAGGTCGTGGTTGCTCGCGTCGGGTCCGAACTCGCCGTTGTTGCGGCCGAGACGGAGGACGACGACGTTGTCGGCGACAGCGCGCACGTCCTCCATGTTGTGGCTGATCATCACGACTGCCAGTCCTCGTGCCTTGACCCGCTCGATCAGGTTCAGCACCTCGGCGGTCTGGGCCACGCCCAGGGCCGCGGTGGGCTCATCGAGCATGATCAGTCGCGGATTGACCAGAAGAGACCGCGCGATCGCGACCGTCTGCCGCTGGCCGCCGGACAGCGAGGCGATGGGCACCCGCACACTCGGGATCCGGGCGGACAACTCCCCGAGGAGTTCCCACGACCTGGTCTCCATCGTGACCTCGTCCAGGTGGCCGCCCTTGAGCTCGCGCCCGAGGAAGAGGTTGGCGACCACGTCGAGGTTCTCGCAGAGCGCCAGGTCCTGGAAGACGGTCGCGATCCCGAGCTCCATCGCCTTGGACGGGCTGTCGATCGTCACCTGCTTCCCGTCGAAGAAGACCTCGCCCGACGTCGGTGCGTGCACCCCGGACAAGACCTTCACCAAGGTGGACTTGCCGGCTCCGTTGTCCCCTACGAGGGCGACGACCTGACCTGCGTGCACCTCGAGATCGATGTCGGTGAGGGCCGACACCGCCCCGAAGGTCTTACCGACCCCGCGCAGGCGCAGGACGGGTGTCCCCGACGGTGCCTGCGTGGTCTCCGTGGCTGTGGCAGTCATGCCGCGCCGTCCTTTCTCGCCGTGTCTCGCATCAGCACACCCACGATCAGGAGATGCCGAGCTTGGTGCAGCCGACCTTGTAGCTACCGGTGCACAGCTGGGAGGCGGTGGCGATCTTGGTGGAGATGATGTCGGTCTTGAGGTTGCTCTGCGTGATCACCTTCGGGACGAAGAGCATCGTCTTGGTGCCGAACACGGTCGTCAGGCTGCCGCCGCCGACCGCCGTGACCGACTTGCCGTTGAGCAGGTCGACGGCGACGTCGGCCGCCGCGCCCGCGACGATCTCGCTCGGCTTGGAGATGGTGTTGTACTGGTCGCCGGCGATGATCAGCTGCAGTCCGGCGGTCGTGGCGTCGTTGCCGGTCACCGGGGGCAACGGGTTGACGCTGGCGGCCTTGAGGGCGGCGATCGCGCCGCCGCCGGTGCCGTCGTTCGCGGCGACGATGCCGACGATCTTCTTACCGAAACGTGAGACCTGGCCGCTGACCCAGGACTGCGCCTTGCTCGGGTCCCATTCCGGGGTGTCGTACTCCGACAGCGTCTTGTAGCCGCTGCCCGCGAGACCCTCGTGGACGCCCTTCTTGATCAGACCGGCCGCGGCGTCGGTCGGGGACCCGTTGACCTCGAGGATCCCGTTGCCGCCGCCCGTCGAGACGCCCTTGGCCTTCAGGTCCTGGACCAGCGACTGCGCGATCGACTTGCCGATCTCCTCGTTGTTGAAGGAGACGTAGAAGTCCGGCTTGGCCTGCGGGATCGGCCGGTCGTAGGCGATGACCTTCACGCCCTTGGAGTGGGCGGCCGACACCAGGCTCGACGCGGCGGTGGAGTCCACCGGGTCGAGCACGATGACCTTCGCGCCCTGGGTGAGCGCCGCGTTGAACTGCTGCTGCTGCTTGCTGGCGTCACCGGTGGCGTTGTTGTAGAGCGGCGTGCACGTGGGGCACACCTTCTTCAGCTCCGCCACGAAGCCCGGCCTGTCGTGCTGCTCGTAGCGGGTGGATGCCTCGTCCGGCATCAGGAAGGCGATCTTGGCGCCCTTGTCACCGCCGGCTGCAGCGGACGAGCCGGCTGCACCCGACTTGGTCGAGGAGTTCTTGCCGGAACTGCACGCACCCAGGATGGGCAGTGTGGCAGCCACGGCAACAGCGACGGAGATCTGCGTGATCCTGCGAGCGGTCATGATGTTCGGTTCCTTCGTGGGATGGGTTGAGCGGGCTGACGAACGGTTGGTCGGGCAGATGCGGAAAGGGGCGGGCGTCACGTCGGCGCCGCCCTCGTCGGGACGTTGAGAGAACGCAGTGCGGCCAGCCCGTGGCCGTCCAGGGGGACGACGACCTCGGCGACCGCGGTGTTGTCCAGCCGGGGGAAGACGCGCCGGTACTGCGCCGGGGGTATGCCGAGCAGCTCGCACAGCGCGAGCCGCAGCAGGGTGTTGTGGGCGACGACCAGCACCTTGCGACCCGCATGCTCCGCAGCGATCTCCCGCAGCGTGCCGGCACCGCGCGCCGCGGCGTCGGCCGCCGACTCCGCGCCCGGGAAGGGATTGGCCACCGGGTCGTCGCGGAAGGCCGCCATCACCGCCGCGTCGGAGGACTCGATCTCGGCGGCCGTGCGACCCTCGGCCACTCCGAAGGCGACCTCCTTCAGACCCGGGCACACCACCAGGTCCGCCCCGATCGCCGACGCGGAGGGCTGCGCGGTCTCCTGCGCGCGCCGCACCGGTGAGCTGACGACCACCTCGATCCCGTGGCGCAGCGACCAGCGGCCCAGGTCGGATGCCTGCTCGTGCCCCGCGGAAGTCAGGTCGATGTCGCTGTCGCCGCCGGCGTACCTGTTCTCGGCGTGCCAGACCGTCTCGCCGTGCCGGGCGAGCCACAGACTCACGCGATCGCTCATCGAGGCACTCCCCCGGCCTCGGCCAGCGCGTACGACGCGGCCTGCGACCCGAGCCACCCGCGTTCGGCGAGGGCGGTGACCAGTTCGGCGTACCCCTGCCGCAGCTGTCCACCCCGGTCGGCATCGGGGCTGTAGGACCGGCCGATCCCGACCATGGACGCGACGGTCTCGGTCAGCCGGCCGGGCTCGGCCGCCGCAAGCATGGCCATCCCGGTCGACGGGTGCGGTTCGCGCGGCACCTGCACCGGGCGGCCCAGCAGATCGCACCTCAGCTGGTTCCACCACTCGTTGGCGGTAGGGCCGCCGGTGAACGAGACCGGGCCCGTGGTGTCGGCGCCCAGGGAGGCCAGCACGTCGTAGCTGAGCCGCTCGACGTACGCGATGCCCTGGCAGAGCGCGGCGAAGCGGGCGGCGTCGGAGTCCGCGTGGCCGCCGACGAAACCCACCGCGTCCGCCGCCACGAACGGGAAGCGCTCCCCACGACCGATCAGCGGATACGTCGCACCGGGGATCACCCCCAGACCGGCGGCCTGTTCGGTCAGCCGGCCCAGGTCCTCGCCGTGCGTGAACGCATCGCGCAGCGCACCGGCACCGGTGCTGGAAGCGCCCCCCGGCAACCAGCCGCCGTCCGGGTGGCGGTGGCAGTAGACGGCGCCGGAGGGGTCCAGCACCAACTCGTCGGTGGAGCCCTTCACCACCAAGGTGGTGCCGAGGGCGCTGCTCCAGTGGCCGATCTCGAGCGCGCCCGCCGCGATCTGCGCCGCGCATCCGTCGGTCATGCCGAGGCGGACGACGGCGCCCGTCGTCAGCCCGGTCTCGGACGCGGCCGACCTGCTGACCACACCCGCCACGGTGGTCGGCAGAGCCACCCCCGGGAGCAGGTCGAGCGGGATCCCGAGTTCGGCGAAGACATCGGCCGGCCAGGCGGCCGTCCGCAGGTCGACACCGGTCTTCAGAGCGTGCGAGGTGTCGGTCGGCACGACGGAGCCCACCAGTCGACGCACCAGGTGATCGGACTGATGCACGACCCGGTCGCCGGCACCGAGGACGTCCTCGCCGCGCAGCCACAACACCTTGGCCAGCGCCCAGGCGGGCTGGATGCGATAGCCGAGAGAGGACCAGAACGACTCTCCGGCGCGCTGCGCACGGTCGGCGAACCCGTGCGCTCGGGTGTCGTCGTACATCAGGGCCGGTCCCGCCGGGCTGCCGTCGGCGTGCTCGACCAGGACCGTGCCGGACGTCGCGTCGATCGCGATCGCGGTCACGTGCACCTCACCCGCAACGTCCAGCGCCTGCCGGACCGCGTCGCACAGCGCCGTCCACCACTGCTCGGGGTCCTGCTCGTGGCGACGACCGTCACGGTGGTCGCTGGTGATGGGCGCGGCTCCGGAACCGAGCGTGCGGCCCTCGGCGTCGACCAGGGAGGCGCGCACTCCTTGAGTGCCGACGTCGATGCCGCACGTGGCGTCGATCGCGCTCACGGTGCCTCCTTCGTCGACGTCGGTTGCTGTGACTCACACCACATTACTCATAGAAGTTGTTAAATTTATAGCCGCCGCACTGTGATCGTTACCCCTTCGTGACCCGTCCGTGCAAACTGCGCTCCTCCTCTCTGCGGCATTGAGCCAAGATCAACGGACGCTTCGACGGGGTGACTCCGACCGTATTAGCTACACGAAACCTATTGCGCGAAAACGCTTTATGGCTCAACTACAGGGCGCTCAGGTCAGTGGCGGCACCGATGGACAGACCGTGGGATCGTCCGCTCATGCCCAGAGCCCCGCCGCGCGCGACGGGTAGGAAAACTTCTCAGCATCTTCGCCCTTTCACCGCAAATGTCACATCGAAAAGCGACAGCGTCGCGTAGCCGGAGGCCTCCCGTCACATGTCGAGCCGCACCGTGGTGTCGCCCGGACCCCGGCGCGCGGCGCCGGGCCGTAGGAGCGTGGCCGGTGCGGTGCGGCCGTCGGCGGCCACCGCGTGCCAGGCTGGACTGAAGGAGAGGCGGTGGTCGATGCGTCGGGACACGTTGCGCGTGCCGCGTCCGCTCATGCGGGGTTTCCGGCGAGCCTGGCCGACCTTCCCCTCGACCTGGTCCGAGGCATCACGCCGTGTGCAGCCCGCCGCCGCACAGATCGGCCGCCTCACCGGGGCGGCGGTGCTGGCGTACCTGGGCTCGACGCTCCTCTTCACTCACGTCGTCGATCTGACCGCGCCACTCACGGCACTGCTCGTCGTGCAGGCCTCCACCGTCGGCACGCTGCGGATGGCGATGGTCCGCGTCGGAGCCGTCCTCACGGGGGTGCTGGTCGCCACGGGGTTCTCCAACTACTTCGGACTGTCGTGGTGGTCTCTCGCGGCCGTCATCAGTGCCTCCCTGGTGCTGGCCAAGATGTTGCGGCTGGGTGCGCAGTCCCTCGAGACGCCGATCAGCGCGATGCTGATCCTGGCCGTGAGCTCACCCGGGCTCGCCGCGGAGATCCGGATCGGCAACACCTTGATCGGCACCGTCGTCGGGGTCGCCTTCAGCGTGCTGGTGCCCGTCGCGATCCCCAACACCCGGGCCCGGGACGCCGTACGCGGAGTGGCCCGCTCACAGGCCGCCCTGCTCGGCCAGCTCGCGCGCACCCTGTCATCCCGGGCGCCAGGGGTGGAGGAGGCGCAGTCCTGGATCGGTTCCGCCGAGGCGATCGGCCGGGAGCTGGCCGAAGCCGCCACCGCCGTCGAGGCCCTGGAGGAGAGCCGCAAACTCAACCCGCGCGCGCTGGTCGCGTTGCGCATCCATCCTGAGCTGCGGGTCGCGCTGCAGCGACTGGACCGCTGCTGCGCCGCCGAACGCGCCCTCGCCGTCCTGGCCGAGCGCAGGGCCTTCGCCTCGGACGGCGCGGATGGCGCGGACGCGTGGGACCCGAACCTGCGGGTGGTCTTCTCGGTGCTGCTGGACTCCCTGGCCTCCGGCGTGCACGAGTTCGGGGACCTCGTGGCCGCCGATCGGGTGGACGAGGCCGAGCAGGCGCTCGACCGGATCCGCGAGGTCGTGCTGGAGACCCGGGCCCGGCACACCGAGCTCGTGATGATCGATCCCATGACCGACACCGACTCCTGGATGATGCAGGGATCCATGCTGGCCGCCATCGACCAGATCGTGCGCCAGCTCGACCTGGAACATCCCGAGCAGGCGACGGCCGCGTGGAACGTGCGGCCCGGACTGGAGTGGGCTCCACGCACCTGGGTCCAGACGGGGCAGCGGATCGTGCCGCCTGTCGCCCGTCGACCCGGACGCCGGCGCGGCGCGGAGGACGGCGTCACCACGGACTGACCCTGGTGGATGCCCTCCCGACATCCCTGCGGGCCGGCAGCAGCCCCACAGATCGCGCACCGTCGTTACGGCGTCGGTTGCGTACGGACCGCCAGCTGGTCCCGGAAGATCCGGGCACTGTCCGGGTCCAGGACACCTCGGCGGACCAGCTCCGCGATGCAGAGCAGCGTCACGCCGTACGACGCGTACGCCAGGTCGCAGATCAGCCCCAGGTGATGCAGTTGGTCCTCGCTCAGCACATCGAGGCGCGCCAGGTCGCGCACGTAGAGGACATCGGCCTCCACCAGGTGCCGAGCCTGTTCCTGCAGCGGGTCGGCCCACTGCAGAGGCGCGAGCGGCCAGGTCTTGGTGTTGACGAACAGGTGGGGCACGAAGCCTTGGGTCCGCAGCTCCAGGTCGAGGTCGGCGAAGGTGGGCTGGTCCTCGTACAGCCGGGTGAACCCCACCTCGGTCTGCACGGCGACCGCTCTGGCGAGCAGCCGCCGACCGTGCCGGAAGACGTCGAGCTCACCGCCCTGGATGTCGATCTTGAGGTAGTCCAGCTGCTCGATCTCGGTGATGTCGTCCAGGCGTCGGGTGGCCATCGGGACGCGGTCGGTCACCGACGCCATCCCCGGGAAGTCGGTCAACAGTCCCAGTTGGGCACGGTCCGGCTCGAGCATGCTGGCGAAGCCGCTCTCGACGCAGAGTCGCAGGGTGTGCTCGGTCCCGTCCCCCACGGCGTACGGCAGGTAGCGGTGCGCCCCGTCCTCTCTCGTCGTGAGTTCGGCATACGCGGACTCCTGCGGCTCGAACCCGGTCACCCGGGCGACTCCCGGCTCCAGCAGCGGCGCGTACGGCGGCTCCCCGTCGATGGGGTTGGCGCCGATGTCGACGATCTCGACCGGACGTCGACCGCTCAGCACATGCGTGGCGGCGTCGGGTGCGGGTGGGGTGGAGGGCACGAGCGTCAGCCTAGGTGGGCCCGGTGCGGACATACTGGCCGAATGAGCGATGACGCGAACGACCCGAACCCCCAGGAACCCGCCCAGCAGCTCAGCCCCGACGAGGGTGAGGCAGGCGACACGGGGCTCGTCGCGGACTCCGAGGCGAGCGGCGGCAGCGGCGCCGCGACCGGGGAGGACAAGAGCTTCTCGCAGCAGGAGGACGAGAAGCGACCGGGCGACGGCCCTGCCGCCCGCGACTGACCGAACCTCCGCACGACACGACGATGCCCCCTCACCGATGGTGAGGGGGCATCGTCGTGACGTGGACGCTCAGGGGCGGCCGTACCCCGAGGGGGTGCCGTAGACGGCCTCGATCTTCACGTGGTCGCCGGGCTTGGGCGCGGCGATCATCATGCCGTTACCCAGGTAGATGCCGACGTGGTAGGCGGGGCTGCCGAAGAACACCAGGTCGCCCGGCTGGGGGGTGCTCACGGGAGTCGCCGACGCCTGCTGGGCCGCCGCGGTGCGCGGCAGGTTGATGCCGAGCTGGGCGTAGACGTAGCTGGTGAATCCGGAGCAGTCGAACCCGCTGGGGGTGGTGCCGCCGTAGACGTAGGGAACACCGATGTAGCGCTCCGCGATCGCGACGACGCCGCTGGCGGACGAGGGCGCCGAGACGGTGCTGCCACCGCCGTTGGCCGACCGGACCGGCGTCGTGTGCTTCGGCGCGGGCTGACTCACGGCGTGGCGCACCGGGGCGACCGCGTGGCGCACCGGGGCGACCACGTGGCGCACCGGAGCCAGCGCCGCCTTCTTCACGACGGGCGCGACGTAGGTGTCCGCGTGGACGGCGACGAGCCGGGTGTGGGCGTCGACCGCCGCGGCGACGTGCGGGGCGGACGTACGAGCGGTGTTCTGCACCAGCGTCATCGACGCCTGGGCGGGAGCCGCGGCGGAGGCCGGGCCCTGGTGCTTCGTGTCAGCGGCCTGCGCGGACTGGGAGAACACGGCGGAGGCCACGAGGCCGCCGCCGACAGCTACCGCGGCGGACACGCGTGCGGTGGTGTTGAAGGACGTGGACAACTTGCTCGGGGCGCGATGACGCCCCCGGGGCTGCATGACAGACACGGATGAAAACCTCTCGGCGCCTACGAGGTGAGCTGTCGGGCTCGGGTGGAGGTGTTACCCGGTCCGTGGCAGTCCGTTCCCCGATGACTGCCCGTGACTTAGCCCCGAGGCCGTCCCGATACTGCGAACGGCCGAAGGTGGGTCCCCCGCTCCTGCCTTGCGGATCGTTGCATTCCCGGGCTGCTTGGCAGGACTCGGCGGTGCCGCTCGGGGGTCCTCAGGCTGAGAACCGCCGCCTAAGATACATCAGCTGCACACCCAGGTCACAACGAGGTCACAACGACGGTGGACATCTCCCCGAGCCGGCGGACCGCGCCTCAGGAGACGGGCACGGCTCCCGCGGCGAGGGCCGCCGTGGAGGGCAGCTGCACGAAGACGTGCGAGGCGATCTCAGGGGGAAGCGAGACGCCCTCCGGCCCGTCCTCGACCCGGGCCAGCACCCGCCCGTCCTCCAGGCGTGCGCGCACGACGGCGCCGGGTGAGATGCCGGCGGCGGTCAGCACCTCCAGAGTGGCGTGATCGGCCTGCGCGGGTTCGCCGATGCGGCGTACGACGAGCAGCGACGGCTCGGCGGAGACCACCTCGGTGAGGGAGGCGACGCCGTCCCGGAACTTCTCGATGGTCCCGGTCTCCCCCAGTTCGGCGAGACCGGGGATCGGGTTGCCGTAGGGGGAGAGAGTGTGGTCCTTCAGCATCGTGAGGATCTTGCGCTCGACCCGCTCGCTCATCACGTGTTCCCAGCGGCAGGCCTCGTCGTGCACGTACTCCAGCTCCAGCCCGATCACGTCGACCAGCAGCCGCTCGGCCAGCCGGTGCTTGCGCATGACGCGGGTGGCCAGGGTGCGGCCGTGCTCGGTGAACTCCAGGTGGCGGTCGCCCGCGAGGGTGAGCAGGCCGTCGCGTTCCATCCTGGCGACGGTCTGGGACACCGTCGGCCCGGAGTGGCCGAGACGCTCGGCGATCCGGGCGCGCAGCGGGACGATGCCCTCCTCCTCCAGATCGAAGATGGTGCGCAGGTACATCTCGGTGGTGTCGATCAAGTCGGTCACAGGGTCGATCTTCCCATCCCGGACCGGCGTCGGCACCCGTCGGCGCACAGTGACCACGCAGCGCCCGTTCGGGAATCATCCGGGCCGGGCGGTCGTTCCAGTGAACGTGGCAGCACGGACGTCCCCTCGTCTGCTGTCACGCGAAGGTCTCGGACTCCGGTCCGGGGCGAGCGGGCTGCGAAGCCCGGCTCGGGCGGCCGCCATCTCCCCCCTGTATGGCGGTCGCCCTCTTCCTTCCTCAACCGCCTCGCGAAACCCCGTTGCGGGCCACCTGCCGACGTGTCTACCGTGCTGGGTACACGAGAAAGGAGGTGGTCCGAGAGTGCATTCATCTAGGACGCGTGAGGTGGTTGCGCACTAGCGCAGCCGTTGGTCGGCCTCCCATTCGGTGACCGGCTCTTCAACGGACGGCGTTGGTGAAGACCACGCACCACCGCAGCCCGTGGGGGCGCGACCCGTCCATCGCGCACCGGCCACCAGGTCGGACCCCGCGGGCTGTTTCACGCCCACTCCCGAGTGGCATACCTATGTTTCGAGTGGCGCACTCCCACCGGGTGCACTCGAGCGGCTTCTCCGCCACTCGACAGGTCGAGCGGGTCAGGGCTGCAGGCGCTCCCGGGTCCAGACCGACGGGTCGTCCAGGGCACCCTCGCCGGTACGCGTGAAGCGCACCCGGTCGTGCAGCCGGCTCGCCTGACCCACCCAGAACTCCACCTCGTCGACGTGGATCACGTATCCGCCCCAGAAGGGCGGCACCGGCACGTCGCCGGCGCGGCCGTGGTCTGGATAGCGCTCGGCGTACCGCTGCTCGGCAGCCTCCAGTGCGGCGCGGTCCGCGACCGGGCGGCTCTGGTCCGAGGCCCACGCGCTGATGCGCGAGCCCCACGGACGGGAGTCGAAGTACTCGGCGACGATGTCGCGCGGCAACTGCTCGGCGCGGCCGGTGAAGCGGATCGCGTGGTAGAGCGCGGGCCAGGTCAGGGTGGCGGCGATCCGTGGGTCGGCCGCCAGATCGGTGCCCTTGCGCGACTCCAGGTTGGTGTAGAAACCAGGTCCCGCGGGGGTGAGGTACCGCATGAGCACCGTACGGACCGTGGGGGCGCCCGAAGCGTCCACGGTGGCGACGCTGATCGCGTCCGGCTCGTGCACCCCGGGCTGGGTGTCGTCCGCCGCGGCCTCGCGGGCCTGTCGCACCCACTCCTCGATGACCGGCCAGGGCGCGTCCGGCACCTCGCCCTCCTCGAGGCCGCGCCCGTCGTAGTCCCACCGGGTGATCTCACTCATCGAGCCAGCGTAGGCGCTGGCACACTTTCGGCCGTGAGCATCGTCATCCCGCGCGAACTGCGGCCGTCCGACGGTCGGTTCGGTTCCGGACCGAGCAAGGTGCGCCCCGCGCAGCTGGACCTCCTGCGCGACCTCGGCACCGACGTCCTCGGCACCTCCCACCGACAGGAACCGGTGCGCGCCCTGGTGCGCGAGGTCCGCTCCTCGCTGCACGACTTCCTCGGCGCCCCGGGGGACTACGAGATCGTGCTGGGCAACGGCGGTTCCACGCTCTTCTGGGACGTCGCGACGTTCTCGCTGATCAGGGAGCGGTCCGTGCACGGCGTGTGCGGGGAGTTCAGCTCGAAGTTCGCGGCCGCGGTGGCAGCGGCACCCTTCCTGGCCGAACCGGTGGTCACCCGTTCGGTGCCCGGCGAGGTCGATCCGCTGAGCGCGGTCCCCGGCGCGGACGCCTACGCCTACGCCCAGAACGAGACGTCGACGGGCGCGATGCAGCCGGTACGCCGCGTCACCGGCGCCGATGCCGGCGCGCTGATGCTGGTCGACGCCACCTCCGGCGCGGGCGGCCTGCCGGTCGACCTGCGCGAGGCGGACGTCTACTACTTCGCGCCGCAGAAGTCGTTCGCCTCCGACGGCGGCCTGTGGTTGGCGGCGATGTCACCGGCCGCACTGGAGCGCACGGCCACGATCTCCTCGAGTGACCGATGGATTCCACCCAGTCTGAATCTGCAGACGGCAGTGGACAACTCACGCCTCGACCAGACCTACAACACCCCTGCCGTGGCGACGCTGGCCCTCATGGTGAGCCAGCTGCGGTGGCTGCAGGCAGGCGGCGGTCTCGACTTCGCCGTCGCGCGCAGCGTCGAGAGCAGCCGGCGGCTCTACGACTGGGTCGAGCACACGTCGTACGCGAGCGCGTTCGTCGCCGACCCGGCCGCCCGCTCGTGCGTGGTGGCGACCGTCGACTTCGATGACGCGATCGACGCGGCCCTGCTCGCCAGGACCCTGCGCGAGAACGGCGTGGTCGACACCGAGCCCTACCGCGCGCTGAAGCGCAACCAGCTGCGGATCGGCATGTACCCCTCGGTCGATCCGGACGACGTCAGCGCGCTGACCGCGTGCATCGAGTACGTCGTGCAGCGGATCGCCTGACGCTCCCGTCGGCACGCTGACGGCGTTCGCGTTCGTTGACGGCGTTCGAACACCGTCAACGAACGCAAACACCATCAGGGTGGGGATCTACGAAGGCGCCTTCAGTGGTGGTGGGCGTGGGCCGGTTCGTCGACCGGGTCGCCGTTCATGTAGGCCAGCATCCCCACCCCGCCGGTGCGCACGAACCGCAGGACGAGCCCGGCCGCCACCACGAGGAAGACCAGGTTGAGCCAGGTCGTGTAGTTCCAGCTGATCGCGCCGTTGCCGGTGAAGGCGTGCCCCGCCGCGGGCACCAGGTGCAGGACGCCGAAGACCACCTCCACGACGTACCCGGCGACGACCATCGCCAGGTAGAAGAAGCCAGCGATGACGAGGGTCATGCGGGTGCCGTAGTACTTGCGGTAGATGAGCAGGATCGGCACGATCAGCAGATCGGCGAACATGAACGACACCACCCCGCCGAAGCTGATGCCGCCGTTCCACAGCACCGCCGCCAGCGGGACGTTGCCGATCGAGCACACGAAGCTGGCCACCGCGATGACCGGGCCGATCAGCGGCCCCCACACCTCGGACCAGCCGCCGTGGCCGGCCAGGAACAGGTGCCCCCAGAAGCTGTCGGGCACCCACGCGGCCACCGCGCCCGCGATGAGCAGCCCGATCACGATGTCGCGCAGGACCGCCAGCCACTCCATCACGAAGATGTGACTGACGCTCGTGGCGCCTGCCGGCGAGAGCAGCCGTCGGGCGAAGGAGCCTTCGCCGCCGACCGTCATGTCCATGGCCGCGTGTCCCTCCATCGAGCCCGCGGCGCCGCGATCGGCCTGCTCCCTCGCCGCCTGCACCACCCGTGAGCGCAGGAAGAGCCGGAAGCACACGGCGACCACGAGGATCATCAGCGGGCCGCCGACGAACTCGGCCAGGGTGAACTGCCACCCGAGCAGCAGCGCGAGGATCACTCCGAGCTCCACCACCAGGTTGGTGCTGGCGATCTCGAAGACCATCGCCGCGGTGAAGCTCGCACCCTTGCGGAAGAGCGAGCGGGCGAGCGCGACGGCTGCGTACGAACAGGACGAGCTCGCGATCCCGAAGCCGGTGGCGCGCGCCAGCGTGGCCGGGCGGTCATCGCCGAGGGTGGCGATGATCGCCTCCCGCCGGACCAGTGCCTGCACCACCGCGGAGATGCCGAAGCCGAGGATCAGCGACCACAGGATCTGCCAGGTCATCAGGCCGGCCATCCGCAACGCGTCCGCGACCTGCGCGACGGGTCCGCTCTCCATCGTCCGAATATATACCCCATGGGGGTATGTGTCATGGGTAGGTTTGAGCGCAGCCGAAGGGAGACCGTGATCGACACGCACGCTGACCAGGACGAACTCGGATCACTCGAGCGCTACCTTGACCTCGCTCCCCGCGCGGTAGCGGTGTCTAGGGAATGCGGGCCGTTCACCGTCTTCGTGCGGGACAACCCGCGCGGACATCCCCTCTACGCCCGGCCGCGTCTCGGCTACTCCCGACCCGTCTCCCCCGAGGAGGTACGCCGGGTCCTGGACTTCCAGCGCGCGATCGGGGTGCCCCGCGCGCTGGAGTGGGTGCACGAGACCACCCCCACCCTGCTGCCGGCCGCACGGGAGGCGGGGATGAGCGTTCAGGAGTGCGCGCTGCTGCGTCTGGGGCGGTTCGCGCCGACGAAGACGCCGACCGGATACCGCGTGCACGAGATGACCGCGGACGATCCGCAGACCGGCGCCGTGCTCGCCGCCATCGACGCCAGCTTCCGCGACAGCGACCGGATGGGGCCACCGGAATCCAGCGAGCAGAAGCTGCGCATGCGCGCTCGCCTCCTGGTGCTGGTGGGTGCGTTCGACACCCTCGGGCGACCCGTCGGCGGTGGGATGCACAATCCAAGGGGTGACCTCACCGAGGTGACCGGGATCGGCACCCTGCCCGCCCACCGGGGCCGCGGCATCGGTACGGCGATCACCAGCATCCTCACCGGGACCGCGTTGCGAGAGGGTCGGTCGCCCTTCCTCTCGGCAGCCACGCGGTCCGCGGTGTCCGTCTACGAGACGGTCGGATATGCACGCGTGGGCACCGCGTGCATCGCGACCGAGAACGAGCGAGGTTGACGACCGTGGCCGACCTGAACCTCACCAGGCAGGAGTGCGCCCGGCGTGCCGAGCAGGTGCGCCTGCTGGAGCACCACGTGCGCCTGGACCTGCGGCACGCCGCCGATCCCGCGGAGAAGACCTTCGAGTCCCGCAGCACGGTGCGGTTCACGGCGACCGGCGACGCCAGCTGGATCGACATCGTGGCGCAGGAGATCGTCTCCGCGACGCTCAACGGCACCGCCCTGGACGTCAGCGGCTACGACGGAGCCCGGCTGCCGCTGCCCGGTCTCGCGCCGGACAACGAGCTCGTCGTCCACGCACGCTGTCTCTACAGCCGCACCGGCGAGGGGATGCACCGCTTCACCGACCCCTCCGACGGCGAGACCTACCTCTACACCCACTTCGAACCCACCGACAGCAGAAGGGTCTTCGCGGTCTTCGAGCAGCCGGACCTGAAGTGCCGGTTCACCTTCGAGGTCGTCGCCGATGCACGATGGCTGATCCGCTCCGGCCAGTCCGAGGTGTCCCGGCGGGAGTACGACGGGCTCGCGGACGTGCGCTTCGCCCCCACCCCGCTGCAGTCGTCGTACGTCACGGCCGTCGCCGTCGGCCCCTATCACCTGGTCACCGATCTGTGGTCGGTCGACCGTGCGGGCGGCACGCGGCACGAGGTGCCGCTCGGCGTCATGTGCCGGGCGTCGATGGCCGACCACCTGGACGCCGAGGACATCCTCCAGGTCACCAAACAGGGTCTGCTCTACTTCGACGAGCTCTTCGGATTCCCGTACCCGTGGGGCAAGTACGACCAGATCTTCGTTCCCGAGTACAACATCGGCGCGATGGAGAACCCGGGCCTGGTGACCTTCGTGGAGAGCTTCGTGCATCGTGGGCAGCCGACGTTGCCGGAGCTCGCGAGCCGTGCCGAGGTGGTCCTGCACGAGATGGCGCACATGTGGTTCGGCAACCTGGCCACGATGCGCTGGTGGGACGGCCTCTGGCTCAAGGAGTCGTTCGCGGACCTGATGGGCTACCAGGCGAGCGTCGAGGCCACGCGCTACACCTCCGGCTGGACGTCCTTCGCGATCGGGCGCAAGCAGTGGGCCTACACCCAGGACCAGCTGCCGACGACCCACCCGATCGCCGCCGACATCCCCGATGTCGAGGCTGCGGCGCAGAACTTCGACGGCATCACCTACGCCAAGGGCGCGGCGGTCCTCAAGCAGCTGCAGGCGTACGTCGGACGCGACCGGTTCGACGACGGCGTCCGCCGCTATTTCGCTCAACATGCCTACGGTTCCACCGAACTCGAGGACTTCCTCGAGCCGCTCTCCGCGGCCAGCGGACGCGACCTGAGCGTCTGGGCGCAGGCGTGGCTGCGCACCTCCGGACCGAGCGAGATCAGCGCTGAGGCCGGCGAGGATCGGTCCGAGGACGTCCTCGTCGTGCGGCAGGCGACCCCGGAGACTGCCGGCGCCGCGGTCGACCCGCGACCCCATGTCTTCTCGGTGGGCGTCTACACGGAGAAGGATGCTGCCCTGCAGCGCACCCAGCTCGTACGGGTGGGCCTCGACGGCCCTTCGGTCGAGGCACGGCTCGACCGTGCCGTGCGCGATGCGCCCGACCTCGTGCTGCCGAACGACGAGGACTTCACGTACGCCATCAGCCGACTCGACCCCGGTTCGCAGGAGACCGCCCACCGGCTCCTGTCGACCGTGCCGTCGGAGGTCTCCCGCGCCCTCATCTGGTCGGCGCTGTGGAACCACACCCGTGACGCTCAGCTGTGCCCGGTGCGCTTCCTGGAGACGGTCCGCGGCCAGCTGGTCACCGAGGGCAGTTCGTTCCTTCTGCGATCCGTGCTCGCCATGGCACGTTCGGCCGTGCACCACTTCCTGCAGGGCGACGACCAGCGCCGGACGGCGACCGACCTGGCCCGCCTTGCGCACAGCCGGATGACCCGGACCACCGGCGATGTGCAACTGGTGTGGGCGCGGGCGCTGGCCTGGTTCGGGGCCCTCACACCGGACGTCGCGCCGTTGATCCAGCCGCTGGTGACCGAGGACCAGCCGCCACCCTGGCTGAACGTCGACCCCGAGCTGCGGTGGTCGTTCGTGACCGCGCTGAGCGCCACCGGTGCACGGCCGCGGACTCTGTTGGCCCAGGACCTGCGACGCGACTTCACGATGAGCGGGCAGACGTCGTACGACCAGGCGCTGGCGAGTCTTCCCGAGCCCGAGGCGAAGGCGCAGGCGTGGCACTCGCTCGCGGACGCGTCCGGCGCGGGGCTGACCAACGACCGGCAGCGCGCCCTGATCGTGGGCTTCGGTCAGCCGGTCAGCAGCGACCTCACCAGGGAGTACGCCGAGCCGTACTTCGACGTCCTCACCACGGTCTGGGCGCAGCAGTCGCAGACCATGGCGAGCCGCTTCGTCAGCGGCATGTTCCCGGCGCCGCAGGCGAGCGACGACGTGACGGCCGACGACGAACCCGTCGTGGTCATGGCGCGGGACTGGCTGCGCCGCCACGACGAGGCACCTGCGGCGCTGCGGCGCGGTGTGGTCGAGGGATTGGACGACGTCGAACGCACGCTGCGGGTACGCGCGGCGCGCTGAGCCTCAGTGCACGAGCGCCGCGACCACGGCGATGCCGACGAAGACCGCGAGGGCCACCAGCACGATCAGCCGGCGGAACCTCGGCGACATCAGGCGACCCGCTCGGGGATGATCTCGCGGGCGACCTCGCGCGCCGTCACCTGCACCAGCGGCAGGTGCGGCAGGGGCTGACGCTCGATCCGCAGCCGCAGCTGTTGATTGCGCATGAGGTAGACCATCGCACCGATCACCGTCAGACCGGTCGCGATGCTGCCGACCAGGATGGTCCAGCGCGGGCCCCAGGCTCCGCCGATCCAACCGATCACCGGCGAGCCGAGCGGGGTGCCGCCCATGAAGATGGCCATGTAGAGCGCCATCACGCGTCCGCGCATCTCCGGGCTGACGCCGAGCTGCACCGTCGCGTTCGCGGTGGTGAGCACGGTCAGGGCGCACAAGCCCGTGGGGATGAGGAAGAGGGCGAAGAACCAGAACGACGGGGCCAGCGCGGCGGCCGTGGACGCCACGGTGAACCCGGCCAGGGAGACCAACAGGATGCGCAGCCGTGGACGCGGTCGGCGCGCCGCCATCAGTGCGGCCGCGAGGGAGCCGATCGCCATGATCGAGCCCAGGAGGCCGTACTCGGTGGCGCCCTCGTGGAACTCCGAGGTCGACATCAGGGCGATGGTGATCTGGAAGTTCATCCCGAAGGTGCCGAGCATGAACACCATGACCATCACCAGGACGATGTCCGGCCGGTGCCGCACGTAGGCGAGACCCTCGCGGATCCGACCCTTGCCCGAGCTGCGCGGGGAGGGTCGCAGCTCACTGGTGCGCAGCAGCCCGAGGGCCACGAGCACCGCGATGAACGACCCCGTGTTGAAGACGAGGGTGTAGCCCGTGCCGACCGCTGCGATCAGCAGTCCCGCGACGCCGGGGCCGATCAGCCGCGCGGCGTTGAACGATGCGCTGTTGAGACCGACCGCGTTGGCGAGCCGCTCGCGGGGCACCATCTCGGAGACGAACGCCTGTCGCGTTGGGTTGTCGAAGGCGGTCGCCACTCCCTGTAGGAGCGCCAGCACGTAGACGTGCCACAGCTGTACGACGTTCCCGAGCACCAGCCCGGCGAGCAGGGCCGAGGTGATCGCGAGCGCCGACTGGGTCGCGATGAGCACCTTGCGCTTGTGGAACCGGTCGCTGACCGCGCCGGCGAACGGCGCGAGGAGCACCACGGGCGCGAACTGCAGCGCGGTGACGATGCCGAGGTCGGTGGAGTCATGCGGGGTGAGCTGGGTCAGCACCAGCCAGTCCTGGGCGACCCGACCCATCCAGGTGCCGATGTTGGAGACCAGTGCGCCCGCGGCGTACACCCGGTAGTTGCGGATCCGCAGCGACGCGAAGGTGGGGCTCATCGAGCGACCACCCCGTCCAGGATCCGCTGGGCCTCGCGCAGCACTGCACACTCCTCATCGCTCAGACATCTGATGCGTTCGAACATCCACTCGTCACGGGACCGGCGACCCTCGCGCAGCATGGCGCGACCCGCATCGGTGATCGTCACGACGACGCGGCGGCGGTCCTGGGGGTCGGTCTCCCGGGTCAGCGCGCCGAGCTGCTCCAGGCCGGTGAGCGTGCGGGTCATCGACGGCGCGCTCACGCACTCCAGTTCCGCGAGCGTGCGCGGAGTGGAACTGCCGGAGTCGAGCTTCGCGAGCACCGAGAACTGGTGGGGTGCGATCGTCGCGACGTTCTCGAAGCGGGCGCGACGGCTGATCCGCATACAGACGGAGCGCAACTCGACGGCCAGGCGACGGCGGTCCTGTTGCTTCATGTACTTAGGTTAACTCATTACTTGTGCTAAGTATTTCTTTCCAGCCGCTCATGGACCTCGCACACCAGCGACTTTCAGGTAACGTCCAGGAATGGTCCCGATACTGCGCGTATGACGACAGCCGAAGCCCGCCTCCTCGTCGCCGAGGACGAGCTGAACATCCGCGAGTTGCTGTGCACGAGCCTGCGTTTCGCCGGGTTCGAGGTATTTCCTGCGGCCAGTGGCGCCGAGGCGCTGGAGGTCGCGAACACCCAACAGGTCGATCTCGCCGTGCTCGACGTCATGCTGCCGGACTTCGACGGGTTCAGCGTCACCCGCCAGCTGCGCGATCATGGCAAGCAGATGCCGATCGTCTTCCTCACCGCGCGCGACGCGACGGAGGACAAGGTCAAGGGCCTCACCGTCGGCGGTGACGACTACGTCACCAAGCCCTTCAGTCTCGAGGAGGTCGTCGCACGGATCCGCGCCGTGCTGCGGCGTACGAGCGTGGAGCAGCGAGAGAACCCCGCCCTGCGGGTGGCCGACCTCGAACTCGACGACGACTCCCACGAGGTCAACCGGGCCGGACGGATCATCGACGTCTCCCCCACCGAGTTCAAGCTGCTGCGCTACCTGATGCTGAACAATGGACGGGTGCTGTCCAAGACCCAGATCCTCGACCATGTGTGGGACTACGACTTCCGCGGTGAGCCGGGCATCGTCGAGAGCTACATCTCCTACCTGCGTCGCAAGATCGACATCGACGCGGCGCCGCTGATCCACACCAAGCGCGGCATCGGCTACGTCCTGCGCGCACCCCGCGAATGAGGCACGGGTGAGCGGCGCGTGACGTCCGGCCACCCCTCCCTCACCCGGCGGGCAGTGCGCGAGCTGCACGAACTGCCCCTGCGGCTGCGCCTCGCCGCGCTGCTGGTCGCGCTGCTGATGGCGGCTCTGGTCGTCACGGGCGCCGCGGCCACCTACCAGTTGCGCTCCTTCTTGCAGCAGCAGCAGGACACCGAGCTGCAGGTGACCGCGAGGGAGTTGGTCGCCGCAGCTGTCGCGCGTCCGCAGTCGACCGCACCGGTACGTCCGGCGGTCGCCTCCCGCAACGGCTACGTCGTACGGCTGCAGTGGACTCCAACCACCTCGGAGGACTACTTCCGCAGCGGCACCGACCGGCCGCGCTTCCCCGAGCTGCAACCGGGGTCGCCCCGCGTACGCACCGGGCGGCCGTTCACCGTCGGTTCCCTGCAGTCCGACACCCAGTGGCGCGTGGTCGCGGGCACCGCGACCGTGGGTGGCCGCACGATCCCGTACGCGGTCGCGCTCTCCCAGGACCGGGTGCACGACACCGTCGACCGCCTCGCGGCGATCGTCGCGCTGGCCGGACTGATCGCCCTGCTGGCGTGCGCGGTGCTCGGGTGGTTCGCCGTACGCCGGGCGCTACGTCCGCTGCGCCGTATCCAGGACACTGCGCGAGCCATCGCCGCCGGTGACCTGACCCAGCGCATCCCCGTGCAGAACACCCGCGACGAGGTCGCCGGCCTCGCGCAGTCCCTGAACCGCATGCTGACGCGGATCGAGGAGTCCTTCGCCGCGCGGCGCGAGTCCGAGGAGCGGATGCGCCGGTTCGTGGCCGATGCCTCGCACGAGCTGCGGACCCCCCTGGCATCAGTGCGCGGCTACGCCGAGCTCTACCGGATGGGCGCGGTCACCAGCACCGACGACGTCGCCTCGGCGATGCGCCGGATCGAGGAGGAGGCCACCCGGCTCGGGCTGATGGTCGATGAGCTGCTGCTCCTCACCCGGCTCGACGAGCACCCCAGCGGGCCGGGCGACCCGCCGCGCCCCTTCGCACCGGTCGATCTGATGGTGCTGGCCGCCGACGCGGTGCAGGACACCCGCGCCCGCGCGCCGGGTCGGACGGTGCGGATGACCGGGCTGAGCGGGCCGCTGCGCAGCACCATGGTCTCCGGAGACGAGGCGGGGCTGCGCCAGGTGCTGACCAATCTGCTCGCCAATGCCGTCCGCTACACCCCTGAGGGCACCGACATCGAGGTCATGGTGGGGCTCCGGGAGGAAGCGGCACACGTCGTGGTGCGCGATCATGGTCCTGGGGTCGGCACGGACCTGCGCGAGCGGGTCTTCGAGCGCTTCTTCCGGGCCGACGCCGCACGCAACAGCGCGCACGGAGGCAGTGGCCTGGGTCTCGCGATCGTGTCGGCCATCGTGGCCGCTCACCGCGGCTCGGTCGACCTCTTGGAAACACCGGGCGGCGGCGCGACGTTCACCGTGCAGATACCGTCCATCGCACAGCAGGCCCACAGTGACGACGAAGGTCCGGCTCAGTCGACCACCGAAGACTTCGGTGCAGATCGAATCCGCGCCGATTGAGGAGCAGCACGTATGCCGCAGGACCAGTTCCCAGGAAACAGCGATCAGTTCGATGATCGGGACCGCACCGACCCCGGCGCTCCGGCGCAGGGTGCCGGCGGCTCGGCACCGGCCGGTGGCAGCTCCGCGGGCGGGCCTTCTCACACCCAGCCGATCTATCCGCAGCAGCCCTACGGCCGGCCGATGAACCCGCAGGGGCAGCACCCGCAGGGGCAGCATCCGCAGCAGGGCGGGTACGCCGCGCAGAGCCAGCAGGGTCCACAGAGTCCGCAGGGTCCGCAGGGTCCGCAGGGGTCCCCTTACGCCTACCAGTCCGCTCATGGTGGCAGCGCGTTCGGCCCCGCCCCCGCGGCCCCCCGGCGTCGCAACCGGTCGACGTTGTACGCCGTTCCGATCGCGGCGATCCTCGCCGCGGCGCTGGCATCGGGGACCACCTACGCCCTCACCGACCACGGGTCCACGACCTCGGCCGGCGCCACCAGCCCGGCCACGGTGAAGCTGAACCCCGCCGACTACCAGAACAACAACGCCGTCAACTGGACCAGCACCGCCAGCAAGGTGAGCCCGTCGGTCGTGTCCATCACGGTGCGCTCGGGCAACAGCGGCGACCAGGGCTCCGGTGTCGTCCTGGACAAGAGCGGTGACATCGTGACCAACAACCACGTGGTGTCCGCCGCCGTGAACTCGGGAACGGTCCAGGTCACGCTCAGCAACAACGAGACCTACGGCGCCTCCATCGTCGGCACCGACGCCAGCACCGACCTGGCCGTCATCAAGCTCAAGAACCCGCCCAGCACGCTCACCCCCATGCCGCTCGGCAGCGCCGGCTCGCTCGTCGTGGGCCAGCCGGTCATGGCGGTCGGCAACCCGCTCGGGCTCTCGGGCACGGTCACGACCGGCATCATCAGCGCGCTCAACCGGCCGGTGAACACCTCCGAGTCCGACTCCGCCGCGAACACGCTGCCGGTGGTTACCAATGCGATCCAGACGAGCGCGGCGATCAACCCGGGCAACTCCGGTGGCGCCCTGGTCAGCGCCAGCGGCAAGCTGATCGGGATCAACTCCTCGATCGCGACTCTCGGTCAGTCCTCGGGTTCCTCCCAGTCGGGCAACATCGGGATCGGCTTCGCTATCCCCGTGGATGTCGTGAAGAACATCACCGGGCAGCTGCTCAAGAGCGGCAAGGCCACCCATGCCCAGCTCGGGGTGATGGCCGAGGACGGAACCACCAAGCTGAACGGTGCGACCGAGGCTGCCGCTCAGGTGAAGTCCGTCAACAGCGGTAGTGCCGCCGGCCGGGCCGGTCTGAAGCCGGGCGACTACATCATCGACGTCGACGGCCAGCAGGTCGCGAGCAGCGACTCGCTCGTCGGTTTCATCCGGGCCCGCAACGTCGGGCAGAAGGTCGTGCTGACCGTCGTACGCGGTGGCCAGCAGCAGAAGGTCACGGTCACCCTCGGGGAGGCTTCCTCGAACTGAGTGACGTGACGGGGTCATCGACGCGGAGTCTCCCTTCCTTCGCACGACGACCCTGACGGGGTGGGCCCGGCCAGTGACGGGGCCGGGCCCGACCGGGAGGCTCCCGCCGATGCGGCGGGAGCCTCCTGCGTCATGTCGGGCCCTGTGCACAACTTCTGCGGCGGCTCGCCCGTCGTGCGTAGCGTCCGGTGCAGCGGACCGCCGCACGAGCGGCCCGATCGACACCCGGGAGGGACCATGCATCAGCACGCAGACGGCGCGTTCGCCGTCGACAGCGGTCAGCTGTCACAGCACGGCGCGGACGTGGCGATGATCGCCGGTCAGATCCACGACTCGATGGGCGCGATGCGCACCAAACTGGAGTCGTTGCAGGGCACCTGGAAGGGCGCGGCGGCCGGTCAGTACGTGCAGCTGCACCACGAGTGGGAGGTCGCGCAGGAGAAGGTGCGCGCCACGCTCGAGGACATCAGCGTCGCGCTCGGCCGGGCCGGCGGCGCGTACGCCGCGGTCGAGCACCAGGTGATGTCGACGTTCACGCCCTGAGCCTGCCGATCGCTACAGGCGCGCCGCTAGCTCGGTCGCCTGGCGGATCGCCCGCTTGGCGTCGACCTCGGCGGCCACGTCCGCGCCACCCACCAGGTGTCGCGACGGGTCGTCGGGGCGTGCCAGGTCGCGCACGGACTCCTGACCCGCGCAGATGACCACGGTGTCGACCTGCAGCAGCCGCTGCTCGGAATCGGCCTCGGCATCGGGCTCCTTGCCGTCACCGGAGCGGATCGTGATGTGCAGACCCTCGTCGTCGATCAGGTCGTAGGTGACGCCGCCGATGAACTCCACACCGCCGTCCTTGAGGGTCTGGCGGTGCACCCAGCCGCTGGTCTTGCCCAGCCCTTTGCCGAGTGGCGCCGGTCTGCGCTGCAGCAGGTGGACGGTGCGTTTCGGGGGTTCGTCGTGCTTGGGGCCGAGGCCGGCGCGCGAATCCTGCGGATCCGTGACGCCCCAGCGCGCCTTCCAGTGCTCCACGGTCTCGTCGCGGTCGTGCAACAGGTATTCGCTGACGTCGAAGCCGATGCCTCCGGCACCGATCACCGCGACCCGGGCACCGGCGGTGGCGCGCCCGCTCAACAGGTCGTCGTACATCACGACCTTGGGGTGCTCGATCCCCGGGATCGGCGGGACGCGCGGGGTGACACCGGTGGCGACGACCGTGTGGTCGTACGCCGCCAGGTGATCGTCGTCGACGCGGGTGCCGGTGCGGACCTCGACTCCCAGGACCTGCATCCGCCGGGTGTAGTAGCGCAGCGTCTCGGCGAACTCCTCCTTGCCGGGAATTCGCATGGCGTACCGGAACTGGCCGCCGATCTCGTCATGTTCCTCGAACAGCGTCACGCGGTGGCCGCGTTCGGCGCTCGCCACAGCCGCCGCGAGTCCGGCCGGACCTGCGCCGACGACCGCCACCGTGCGGGCGGCGTGCGGGCCGACCGGCAGCAGGCGCAGGGTCGTCTCGCGACCTGCGCGCGGGTTGACCAGGCAGGTGGCGCGCTGGTTCTTGAAGGTGTGGTCCAGGCACGCCTGATTGCAGGCGATGCAGGTGTTGATCTCGTCGGCGCGATCCTGCTCGGCCTTGCGCACGAACTGCGGATCCGCGAGCAGAGGCCGCGCCATCGAGATCAGGTCGGCCTGACCGTCGACCAGGATCTGCTCGGCCACCTCCGGGGTGTTGATCCGGTTCGAGGCCATCACCGGCACGGTGACGTGCTCGCGCAGCTTGCCGGTCACCGACGCGAACGCCGCCCGCGGCACCGACGTGACGATGGTGGGGATGCGCGCCTCGTGCCAGCCGATGCCGGTGTTGATGACGGACGCGCCCGCCTGCTCGACGCGCTGTGCGAGCTCGACCGTCTCCTCCCAGGACTGCCCGTCCGGGACCAGGTCGAGCAGCGACTGGCGGTAGATCAGCAGGAAGCCCTCCCCCACGGACTCGCGCACCCGGCGTACGACCTGCTCGGGGAAGCGCATCCGGTTGCTCGCACTGCCGCCCCACTGGTCGGCGCGCCCGTTGGTGCGGGCAGTGAGGAACTGGTTGATCAGGTAGCCCTCCGACCCCATGATCTCCACGCCGTCGTAGCCGGCCTGCATGGCCAGGCGCGCCGCCCGGGCGTAGTGACCGATGGTGCGCTCGACGTCCCTGCCGGACATGGCGCGCGGCTTGAACTTGCTGATCGGCGACTTGACGGAGCTGGCCGACTTCACCAGCGGGTGGTAGCCGTAGCGGCCGGCGTGCAGGATCTGCAACGCGATCCGCCCGCCCGCCTCGTGGACGGCATCGGTGATGACCCGGTGCTTGTCGGCAGCACGGGAGGAGGTCAGCTGCGACCCGGCGGGCAGCAGCCAGCCGGTGGTGTCCGGGGCGAAACCGCCGGTGATCATCAACCCGGTCCCGCCGCGGGCGCGTTCGGCGAAGTACTCCGCGAGCTCACCGAAATGCTTGGCCCGGTCCTCCATGCCGGTGTGCATGGACCCCATCACCACCCGGTTGGGCAGGGTGATGCCACCGATCGTGAGCGGCGCGAGCAGCCGGTCGTACGGCATCGAGGACTCCCTGTGCATGGGCGGTGGGCGGGCCGGTGCACGGTATCGCGCCCCACCCCGACCGCCGACCGAGGTCGG
Source organism: Allobranchiibius sp. GilTou38 (assembly GCF_017565325.1). Taxonomy (NCBI): domain Bacteria; kingdom Bacillati; phylum Actinomycetota; class Actinomycetes; order Micrococcales; family Dermacoccaceae; genus Allobranchiibius; species Allobranchiibius sp. GilTou38. The sequence goes on from NZ_JAGEKN010000005.1 coordinate 115,288, forward strand.
ACGGGGCGCGCCGGGGTCAGGCGGGGGTCTGCGAACGCAGGATGCGCAGCACCGTCGTGTCGATGTGCCCCGCCCGCAGGCGCAGCTCGAGGTTCTCCACACCCGCCCAGGTGTCCAGGTCGTCGTAGCCGAGGGTGAAGAGCCGCGACCGCACCTCCTGCGCGAGCTCGCCGGCGAGCGGCAGCAGCTCCTCGTCGGTGGGCGGCTTGAACAGCACGTCGTGGATGTCGAGCAGCCGACCGAGTTCCGTCACCGGGTCGGGGTGGTCGTCGACGCGCAGGTCGTACGCCAGGTCGTCACCCGGGGTGTAGCCACCGGTCTGCGAGACGACGTAGAGCGCCGCCGACTGACGCCCTCGACGGTCGCCGCCCGCGGCGTCCCCTGCCACGAGCGCGGCGTAGAGCCGCTGCGCGAGCGACCGGCCCTCCCCCGCGATCCACGCGTCGCTCATCGCTTCGACCACCTCGGGGCCGGTGAGGATGTTGCCCTGGATCGCGACCCCGTCGCGCGCGACTCCGCCCGCCCAGGCGTTGCACTCCTCGCCGGTGAAGGTGACGGCGCGCCCGGCCGCGTCGACGATGCCGACCTGCCGCTCCTCGCGCTGGTCGTCGGCGTCGGTCAGCGAGCGCAGCGTCGCGGCCGCGTCGGCCCCGCCCGCGAGCGCCGCCAGCCCGTCGCGCTTGTAGAGGGTGTTGGCGAAGGACTGCGTGGCGATCGCACCCTGCCCGAGGCGCGCGGCAGGCACCGCGGCGCCGACCCCCAGGAATTTGGATGCGACCGCGACACCGAGGTCGCCGGTGGCCGGATCGTGGCCAACGATGGAGAACGTCATACCGGCCACGCTAACGACTCAACCTTTCGCGCGTCCCCTGCGTAGACAATGCACGCACACAGGGAAGGGGGTGGCTGTGAACACAGCCGACACCGAGGAGTTCGAGCGGTTCGTCCGGGTCTCCTCGCCGGGTCTGCTTCGCACCGCATGGCTGCTGTGCGGCGACCCGCACCGCGCGGAGGAGATGGTGCAGGAGTCGTTGGAACGCGTCTACTTGCGATGGGGACGGGTGCGCAGGGGCGGCCAGCCGCTCGCCTACACCCGTCGGGTCCTGATCAACCTCAACACCGACCGGTGGCGACGGACCCACAAGGAGGTCCTGACGTACGACGGCTCGGTCGGCGAGACCCCGGATGTGAGGGGCGGGTGGGTCGAGGACCGCGACCAGGTCATCCGGCTGCTGCGTCTCCTGCCCCGTCGCGAGCGCGAGGTCGTCGTCCTGCGCCATTACGCCGATCTGTCCGAGCGGGACGTCGCAGACCTGCTTCAGATCAGTGTCGGCACCGTGAAAAGCACTGCGTCTCGTGGCCTTTCGACACTGCGCGCCGCACTGACCGAACAGGAGAGCTGACCATGAGTGATGACATCGAGACGTTGCTACGTCACGCGGACGCGCCCGCGATGGGTGTCAGCGCCCGGGAGATCATCGCCGGCGCGCGGCGCACCCGCCGTCGCCGACGCGCCCGGTACGGCGCGTACGGCCTGGCCGCGGCCCTGGTCATCGGCGTCGGCGTCGGCGCCGACCGGGTCGTCGCCAACCATGCCCAGCTGACGCCGGCCACCGAGTCGTCGACCGGGCCGCTGGGTGCGCTCTTCGCGCACGCGAAGCTCGGCGAGAACCACTTCGACCAGTACGTCGTGAGCGGAACGGCCGACGACCTCGAGGTGCGTGTCGCCGGCAGCTCGAGCACGCTGCGTCGTATCCAGCACCTGAACGGCGGAGCCTCGGTGTTTCGGGACGGGTCACAGACCATCGTCGCCACACCGCTGCCGCGCACTGCCGACCAGGTGTCCGTGCGCTTCACGACGTACCCCACGAACCTGAGGACGGCCTCGAGCGCCGAGTTGCGCCTGAACCCGACTCTCAACGTCGACCTGGAGGTCACCGATCAGCCGGTCACGGTCCGCGCGGTCCTCTGGTCCTCAGGTGCTGACTTCCGCTCCACGACGGGTGAGCGGGCGCAGGTCGCGACCTTCGGCAATACCCAGGTCTACTGGTACGAACGGTTCGGGGTCTACGGGGTGACCGGGGCCCAGCCGGTCGGTGACACCAGCGGGCTCGGGTCGTTCGTGTCCGGATCTCTGTCCATCAGCGGAAGAGTCTCGGGCGACACGTCGCACTTCGCGGCGACCGTCCCGCACGGCGCACGTGACGTCTCGGTGGGCGTGACGAAGGGCGACACCGCGAACCCGCCGCAGATACGCCGGCTGGGTGACACGGCGTACGACGTCGTCTACGTCACGGGAACGGTCAAGGACCCGTCGTCGGCCGACGGTTTCGTGCAGAGCGTCTCGTGGACGGACATGTCGGGCCGGCACACGAAGAGCTACAACTGATCCAGCCGCGCCTCAGAAGAAGACCTGGGCGCCCATCGCGACCGTGCGGTCCGGCGGCAGCTTGAAGTAGTCGACCGGGGAGGCGGCGTTGTGCGCCATCCCGAGGAAGACCCGTTTGCGCCATCGCGACATCCCCGGCCGCGAGCTGGGGTGCACCGTGATGCGCGACAGGTAGTAGTAGGCCTGGTCGGGATCGATGGCCAGACCCTGGGTCGCGGCGAACCGCAGCCCCTCCGGCACGTCCTGCTCGTCCTGGAAGCCGAAGCGCAGCGTGACGTGGGTGATCGCGTCGTACGACCCGCCGAGGGGCTGCGCGTCGAAGCGGTCGGCGTCGGCGACGTGCGGGATGTTCTCCGGCGAGGTCGAGACGATGAAGACGTTCTCGTGGATGACGTGGTTGAAGTTGGCGTTCTCCCGTAGCGCCAGCGGCGTCGTCGGCCGACCCGGGTGCAGGAAGATCGCGGTGCCCGGCACGGTGGTGAGCGGCGCGGCATCGAGCCACTCCACGAAGGGCTCGATGGGGCCCTCCAGTTTGGCCCGGCGCTCGGTGACGATCCGGCTGCCCTTGCGCCACGTCAGCATCGCAGTGCAGACCAGTAGCGCGATCAGCAACGGCAGCCAGCCGCCGTGCACGATCTTGGTCAGGTTGGCGCCGAAGTAGGTGAGCTCCAGCAGGCCGAAGAGGATGCCGACCAGCAGCAGCTTCCAGCGTGCCCACTTCCACGCCGACTCGGCGTACGCCAGGAAGAGCGTGGTCGTGATGAGGAAGGTGCCGGTCACCGCCAGGCCGTACGCCGTGGCGAGCTTGGCGGAGGACTGGAAGACCAGGAGCAGGATCATCACGCCGGCGTAGAGGATCCAGTTGATGCTGGGGACGTAGATCTGGCCGCTGCTGGACGCCGAGGTGTAGCGCACCGTCAGCTGGGGCAGGTAGCCGAGCCGCTCGGCCTGCCGCGACACCGAGAACGCGCCCGAGATGACCGCCTGCGAGGCGATGACCGTGGCAGCGGTCGCGAGCACGACCAGCGGCAGCTGCGCCCAGTTCGGCGCGAGCAGGAAGAACGGGTTCTTGACGCTGGACGGGTCGTGCACGATGAGCGCGCCCTGGCCGAGGTAGTTCAGCGTGAGACAGGGGAAGACCAGGAAGAACCATGCCCGGCGGATGGGGCTCGGACCGAAGTGGCCCATGTCGGCGTACAGCGCCTCGGCCCCGGTGATCGACAGCACCACCGCGCCCATCGCAACGAACGCGATGTACTGGTGGTCGACGACGAAGAGCACGGCGTACGACGGGGACAGGCCCTTGAGGATCGCGGGGTCGCCGATGACCTTGCGCAGCCCGAGCACTCCCAGCACCACGAACCAGACCACCATCACCGGGCCGAAGAGCCGCCCGACGACGTGGGTGCCGAAGCGCTGGGCCAGGAAGAGCACGGTGATGATGACGGCACCGACGGGTACGACGACGTGGGCCAGGGACGGCGCCGGCACCTCGAGCCCCTCCACGGCCGAGAGCACCGAGACCGCGGGCGTGATGACGCTGTCGCCGTAAAAGAGCGACGCGCCGAGCACGCCGAGGATCATCACGACGCCGAAGCGCTTGCCGCCGGTCGGTACGTGGCGGCGCACCAGCGCAGCCAGCGCCATCACGCCGCCCTCGCCGTCGTTGTCAGCCCGCAGGATGAAGAGCACGTACTTGATCGACACCACCACGGTGATCGACCAGAAGACGAGCGAGATCACGCCGTAGACGTCGCCTCGGTCGGCGGTGACCTTGCTGTGGTCGATGGAGAAGACGGTCTGCAGCGCGTAGAGCGGGCTGGTGCCGATGTCGCCGAACACCACCCCGAGAGCTGCGAGCGCCAGCGCGGGACCGCTCGACCCGTGGGTGACGGGCGAGGTCGGCCGGTCGGCCGGTGCGCCCTTCGGGAGGGCCTGCTCAGTGGTCACGAGCGTCCATTGTGCCCTTGGTTTCCGACTGCCGACACGCGGGTGAACAGGTCAGTGGAGGACGCCGGCCATCCGCTCGACGGCCTGACCGATCACCTGCGGCGAGGTCGCCACGTTGAAGCGGACGAACTGCCGACCGTGGGGGTCGTAGTTGGTCCCGACGCCGAGCGCCACCCGGCCCTGTTGCAGGAAGGAGCGTGCCGGATCGGCCAGTCCCAGCTCGGTGCAGTCGAGCCAGACGAGGTAGGTCGACTCCCCTGGTGTCACCCGGATCTCGGGCAGCTGTTCGGCGAGCATCCCCCGCAACAGCTCTCGCCGCTCGACGATCTCGCCGCGCAGCTCGTCCAGCCAGGGGGCGCCGTGCGCGTACGCCGCGGTGTGTGCGATCTCGGCCAGGTGGTTGGCGCCGTGCGTGTTCACCTCGTGCAGGGCACCGAGGGAGGCCGTCGCGTCCGCGCCCGGCACGGCGAGCGCGATCTTCAGGCCCGCGAGGTTCCAGGACTTCGACCCGCTCACGACACTGATGCCCCGGCTCGCCTCGGGCACCGCGAGGTACGGCGTGTACGTCACCCCCGGGTGCGTCAGCGGCCCGTGGATCTCGTCGGAGACGACCAGCACGTCGTACCGGTCGGCGAGCCGGGCCAGCATCGCCAGCTCGTCCGCGGTGTGAACGGTGCCCATCGGGTTCTGCGGATTGCACAGGATGTACGCCGCGCCGGGTCCGGCGTCCTGGAACGCCGCCTCCAGCGCCTCGGGGTCGAGCCGGAAATTCGCGTCCAGCCGGGCCGTGACCAGCCGACGTCCGACGGCCTGCACGAAGCCGAAGAAGGCGTCGTAGCAGGGCGGACTCAGCACGACGGCCGCATCGGGGCGGGTGTTCGCACGCAGCAGCTCACCCACGCCGATCATCACGTCCGGGAGCATCATCGCCTGAGCCGGGTCGACCGCCCAGTCCCACCGTTCCTTCGCGAAGTGCGCGAACGCCTCCTCCAGCGGACCCGGGGCCGCGTACCCCACGTCGCCCCGACGCAGCGCACCCTCGATGGCCTCGACCACGGGATCGCACGGCGCACAGTCCATCTCAGCGACCCATACCGGGATCACGTCCGGGTCGTAGGCACGCCACTTGATGCTCGTGCGCGTCGCGCGCAGTTCGTCCAGGCTCGCGTCGAGGATCGCCATCGCGCCATCGTCGCACCCGCTCCCGCTGCTTTCGGCAACCGTGCCCCTCTTCCTGAGCTGGGTACGACAGAACCGCCCCGCGCCATCTCTGGCGCGGGGCGGTCCCGGTGATTCGTCTGCGTTGTTCGCTTGCGTTTTTCGCGGAGTGGTCAGTCGGAGATTAATCCGTATCGGTTCAGCGCAGAAGCTGGTCCTTCTCGGTTCAGCTCAGAAGCTGTTCCATCCGGTTCAGCTGGGGAGCTGGCCCTTCTCGGTTCAGCTCAGAAGCTGTTCCTTCTGGGTTTCTGCCCCAGCCACTCCACTGCGGCCGCGGACTCGCTTCGCTCGTCCGCGACCTTCGTTGCGCGGCTGGGTCAGAAACCCATGCCACCCATCTCGTCGCCGCCACCCGGCGCCGCCGGCACGTTCTTCTCCGGCTTGTCGGCGATGACCGCTTCGGTGGTGAGGAAGAGCGCGGCGATCGACGCGGCGTTCTGCAACGCCGAGCGGGTCACCTTGGCCGGGTCGATGATGCCGGTGGCGACCATGTCGACGTACTCGCCGGTCGCGGCGTTCAGGCCTTCACCGGAGGGCAGGTTGCGCACCTTCTCGACCACGACGCCGGGCTCGAGGCCCGCGTTCGAGGCGATCTGCTTCAGCGGAGCCTCGGCGGCCACCTTGACGATGTTCGCACCCGTGGCCTCGTCGCCCTCGAGCTTGAGTCCACCCCACGCGGCGTCGGTCGCCTGCAGCAGCGCGACGCCACCACCGGCGACGATGCCCTCTTCGACGGCAGCCTTCGCGTTGCGGACGGCGTCCTCGATGCGGTGCTTGCGCTCCTTCAGCTCGACCTCGGTCGCAGCGCCCGCCTTGATGACGGCCACGCCACCGGCGAGCTTCGCGAGGCGCTCCTGGAGCTTCTCGCGGTCGTAGTCGGAGTCGGAGTTCTCGATCTCGGCGCGGATCTGGCTGACGCGACCGGCGATCTGGTCGGTGTCACCCGCACCCTCGACGATGGTCGTCTCGTCCTTGGTGACGACCACGCGACGCGCGGTGCCCAGCAGGTCCAGCTCCGCGGTGTCGAGCTTGAGGCCGACCTCCTCGGAGATGACCTGACCACCGGTGAGGATGGCGATGTCGCCGAGCATGGCCTTGCGACGGTCACCGAAACCGGGGGCCTTGACGGCAACCGACTTGAAGGTGCCACGGATCTTGTTGACCACCAGGGTCGACAGCGCCTCGCCGTCGACGTCCTCGGCGATGATCATCAGCGGCTTGCCGGACTGCATGACCTTCTCCAGCAGCGGCAGCAGGTCCTTGATGCTGGAGATCTTGGAGTTGACGACCAGGATGTACGGGTCGTCCAGCACCGTCTCCATGCGCTCGGTGTCGGTCACCATGTAGCCGGAGATGTAGCCCTTGTCGAAGCGCATGCCCTCGGTGAGCTCGAGCTCGAGCCCGAAGGTGTTGCTCTCCTCGACGGTGATGACGCCTTCCTTGCCGACCTTGTCCATCGCCTCGGCGATGAGCTCGCCGATCTGCGGGTCAGCGGCCGAGATGGAGGCGGTAGCAGCGATCTGCTCCTTGGTCTCGATCTCCTTGGCCTGGCTCAGCAGCGATGCGGACACCGCGGCCACGGCGGCCTCGATGCCGCGCTTGAGGGCCATCGGGTTCGCGCCGGCGGCGACGTTGCGCAGCCCCTCGCGGACCATGGCCTGGGCCAGCACGGTCGCCGTCGTCGTACCGTCACCGGCGACGTCGTCGGTCTTCTTGGCGACCTCCTTGACCAGCTCGGCGCCGATCTTCTCGTAGGGGTCCTCGAGCTCGATCTCCTTGGCGATGCTGACACCGTCGTTGGTGATCGTGGGGGCTCCCCACTTCTTCTCGAGCACCACGTTGCGGCCCTTGGGGCCGAGTGTGACGCGCACGGCGTCAGCGAGGATGTTCATGCCCCGCTCGAGGCCGCGGCGGGCCTCTTCGTCGAATGCAATGGTCTTGGCCATCTGCGTGGTCCTCCCACAGTGCGTACCGAAGCTGGCCGTACGACGCCCGCGACGGACGAGCCGCGCCTGCCCGGGTGTACGGATACCCGGCGGTGAGCGGCACTCGTCGGACGGCCACTGTCTGTCACTCTCATGGCGAGAGTGCTAACAGCATTATTGGCACTCGCCGCCCCCGAGTGCAAACGGCTGAGGCCCCACGGATCGCACCGGATGGCAGGCCGGACTTCAGGTCCGGCGGCTGGAGGGGGTCAGGCCTTCTCGCCCTGGTCGAACCCGAGTCGACGAGCGGTGCGCTGGCGCATCCGGCCGGCCCGCAGCCGCTGCAGTCGCTTGACCAGCATCGCGTCGTACGCGAGGGCGCCCGGGGTGTCGATCAGGGAGTTCAGCGCCTGGTAGTAGCGCGTGGAGCTGAGGTCGAACGTCTCGCGGATGGCCTGCTCCTTGGAGCCCTGCAGCTTCCACCAGGTGCGCTCGAAGTCCAGGATGCGACGGTCGCGATCGGACAGATCACTGGTGCGGTCGGCCCCCTGGACCTGCGCGTCGGCGACGCTCATGGGCAACCTTTCAGCCGTCGAGATGAACAGCCTCGACTATAGGAGCGAATCACACCCTTGTCATTCTGCTGCGGCGTGCCGTGACGGATGAGCCGGATGGGGCGATCTGGGAGCGTCTCGTCGACATCCTATGACTCGCCTGCTACTTTGCTAGTATTCTGTCATGGCAACTCGCGACCCCTCCTCCAAGGTGCAGTTCAACGTCTACCTCCCGCCCGACCTCGTGACCCGGGTGAAGCACCGGGCCGTCGACGAGGGCAGCAGCCTGTCCACCCTCGTCTCACGTGCGCTCACCGACTACCTCGACGGCGACGCCCACGAGCACCCCGGCACGCCCACGAGCACATCCACCGAAAGGGAGTCATGACCATGCCTCTGACCGTCGCCGCCATCCGCTACACCGACGACCTGCCGGCCATGCGGGAGTTCCTCGAGGTGCTCGGCCTCTCCCCCGCCGTCACGTCGTCCGGCTGGGTCGATCTGCACGCGGGTGCGGGCCGGGTCTGGCTGCATTCCGCCGGCGACGCGGACTCCCCGAGCGCCGCGGGCCAGACGAATCTGTGTTTCGAATCCTCGGACCTGATCGGCCTGGCCGAGCGACTCGGCACGACATACGTCGATGAGACCTTCGGCGCATCGCTGATGATCACCGATCCGCTGGGTGACGAGGTGCAGATCAACTCGGTGCACGCCGACACCTACGGCTACCAGACGCACGAACCGACGCCCGACGCCTCGATCTGCGTGGTGGCGGTCCGTTTCACCGATCCCGCGGGCCCCTACGTGCGGTTCCTCCGGACGCTGGGGCTCGAGCGCTCGATGAGCGCGGCGGACGGCACGTACGCGCAGTTCTCCGTGGGGACGGGCGCCGTGGGCCTGCACGTCGGCGACGGCACCTCCCTCACCGGCAGGTCCGGCGCTCTGGTGAGCCTGCGCCTGACCACGGCCCGCGACCTCGACACAGTCGCGAAGGACCTACAGGACCACGGCTACGCGGACGCGACCGTCATCCACGAGGACGACTCGAGGTCGGTCCACGTGACCGACCCGGACGGGCAACAGCTGCAGATCCGCGCCGCCTGAGGCGATCCGACGGCGAAACGAGAGCGTCGGCGTGGCCGGTTTGCGTCTGCGGCCAGGGCTGCAGCACTGGCCGCAGACGCAGAACCAGCACCGACGAACGTCCGCGCGCCGCGGGAGGTCCGGGCAGGTCAGGCCATCGAGTCGAGGATTGCGGTGATGTCGTCCTCGCTGGTGAGCGGGTTGACGATCGCGAAGCGCGCGAGCGTCTCCCCGTCGTGCGAGGTGGGCACCACGAACCCGTCCTGGCGCTCCAGCAGACCGTCGGACCAGCGGTGGTAGTCCGCGGGCTCCCAGCCGAGCCGGCGGAAGACCAGGATCGACAGGTCGGCGTGGCGCACGACCTCGAGGTAGTCGCGCGAGATCACCTGCGCCTCGGCGAACCGGGTCACCTCCAGGGTGCGCTCGATCGCCGCGCTGTACTTCTGTGTGCCGTTCGCGACCAGGGAGAACCAGAACGGCAGACCCCGCGCGCGCCGGGTGAGCCCCACCGAGTAGTCCGTGGGGTTCCAGTCCGGGGCGTCGGTGAGGACGTCGAGGTACGACGCGTGCTGGGTGTGCGCGGCCCGGGCCAGCGCCGGGTCGCGGTAGAGCAGCGCGCAGCAGTCGAACGGCGCGAAGAGCCACTTGTGCGGGTCGACGATGAAGGAGTCGCAGCGCTCGATGCCGGCGTACTTGGGCCGGACGCTGGGCGCGGCGAGCCCGGCGCCGCCGTACGCGCCGTCGCAGTGGAACCAGATGCCGAACTCCTCGCACACTGCGGCGACCGACTCCAGGTCGTCGATGATGCCGAAGTTGGTGGTTCCGCAGGTCGCCACGACGGCGAAGAACGACTCCGGCCCCTCGTCGATGAGCACCTCGCGCAGCGCCTCACCGGTCAGCCGCAGGTCGTCGCCGACCTGCACCTGCACCAGTTCGGCGTCCATGACCCGGCAGGCCGACGCGATGGAGGAGTGCGATCCGACGGTCGCGGCTACGCGGAACGGTCGGGCACCGCTGCGTACGCGGGCGGTCTCGCGGGCGGTGACCAGCGCGGAGAGGTTGCCGATCGTGCCGCCCTGCACGAAGGAGCCGCCGGCGCCCTCGGGCAGCCCGACGAGGTCGGCGATCCAGCGCAGAGCCTGATTCTCTGCATATACGGCGCCCGCCCCCTCGAGCCATGAACCCGCGTAGATGGACGAGGCCCCCACGACCAGGTCGAACATCGCGGCCTCGCGCGTCGGCGCGCACGGGATGAAGGACAGGTAGCGCGGGTGGTCGGTCGACAGGCACGCCAGCGAGAGCTCCTCGGCGAAGAGGCGCAGCGCCTCCTGGCCGCCGATACCCTTCTCCGTCAACGCCTCCCCGGCCACAGCGTCCAGCTGCTCCTTGGTCCGCGGACCGTCGAGAGGGACCGGGTCGAGCGCGAGTCGCTCCGCGGCGTACTCGAGGATCGACTTGCCCAGGTCCTGCGTGTATTCGTCGTAGCCGTGCACGACCGCGAGTGTAGGTGCCAGGCCGGCCGCGCCACATGGGCGTCGTAGGTTGGCCGTATGCCGACCGCGCCGCTGCCCGAGCTCGTCCACCCGAGCTGGGCCGGCGCCCTCGAGCCGGTCGCCGACACGATCAGCGCCTGCGGAGCCTTCCTGCGCGCCGAGCTGGCCGCCGGACGTGGCTACCTTCCCGCCGGTGACAGGGTGCTGCGCGCGTTCGGGCAGCCCCTGGACGAGGTGAAGGTGCTCATTGTCGGACAGGACCCCTATCCGACGCCCGGCCACGCGGTCGGGCTGTCCTTCTCGGTCGCGCCGGACGTGCGCCCGGTGCCCCGCAGCCTCGCCAACATCTACACCGAGCTGAGCAGCGACCTCGGCGTCCCGACCCCCGGCAACGGCGACCTGTCACCGTGGGCCGAGCGCGGGGTGCTGCTGCTCAACCGGGTCTTGACCGTGCAGCCCGGCAAGCCCGCCAGCCACCGCGGCCACGGCTGGGAGGAGGTCACGGCGTGCGCCATCGACGCGCTCGTCGCGCGCGACCAGCCGCTGGTCGCGATCCTGTGGGGTCGCGACGCCCGCTCGCTGGTGCCCCGCCTCGGCAGCACGCCGTACGTCGAGAGCGCGCACCCCTCCCCCCTGTCCGCACGCAACGGCTTCTTCGGCTCCCGCCCGTTCAGTCGCGCGAATACCCTGCTCACCGAGCAGGGTGGCGCCCCCGTGGATTGGAGCTTGGCATGACATGGCATCGGTACGTCGCGATCGGGGACTCCTTCACCGAGGGGGTCGGCGACCCGGACCCGGCGCGCCCGGAGTCCTACATCGGCTGGGCCGACCGCCTCGCGGGCCAGCTGGCCAAGCAGAACAGCGACCGCCGCACCGACTTCGACTACGCCAACCTCGCGATCCGCGGACGTCTGCTGGCCGACGTGGTCGGGCCGCAGCTCGACGCCGCGCTGCCCCTCGAACCCGACCTGCTGTCGATGATCGGCGGCGGCAACGACATCCTGCGCCCCCGGGCCGACCTGGACGACATCGCCGACCGGATCGAGGCGGCCGCCATGCGGGCCCGGACCGCGGGCGCGGACGTCCTGCTGGCCACGCTGGCCGATCCCGCGCAGGCGCCGGTCATCAAGGCCGCCCGCCCGCGGATCGCGGCTCACAACGCCAACCTGTGGGGTATCGCGCAGCGCACCGAGGCGTACGTGCTCGACATCTGGTCGATGCGGTCGCTGCGGGACGCGCGGATGTGGTCACCGGACCGGTTGCACCTGTCGACCGAGGGCCACCGTCGGGTCGCTCTGCAGGCCGGCTGGACCCTGGGTGCCATCGAGGGCGAGCGGGAGTGGGCCGCGGCGCTGCCCGCCGGGCCCGTCCTGTCGCGCGCCCACATCGCCCACGAGAACGCCGCCTGGGCGAAGGACTACCTGGCGCCCTGGGTGCAGCGGCGGTTGAAGGGCCGAAGCTCCGGCGACGACCTGCTGCCCAAGCAGCCCGAACCGCGCCGGCTCACGTCGCGGAACGACTGAGCGTCCCGCCGTTTCGGCGACCGCCCGCACGATGCCGCCCAGCCACCCGCCGATGAGCCCTGCGGCGTACGCCGTGCTGGGCGCGATCGCGCAGGGGCCCACCCACGGTTTCGCGATCGCCCGGCGGCTGCAGCCCACCGGTGACCTGGGACGGGTGTGGAGTCTCACCCGGCCCCTGGTCTACCGCGAGCTGGCCCGGTTGATCGAACGCGACCTGGTGCGCGAGCGGGCCGGCGAGCCGGGCGACCGCGGGCCGCGGCGCACCATCGTCGACATCACCGCGGCCGGGCAGGTCGAGACCGAGCGCTGGCTGGCGGAGCCTGTCGAACGGGTGCGCGACTTCCGGTCGATGTTCCTGCTCAAGCTGGCCCTGATCGACGGCGCCGGGGCCGACCCGCGTCCGCTCGCCCGGGCACAGCGCATGAGGTTCACCGAACGGGTGGCGCAGATCGAGCAGGAACTGGAGCAGAGCGTGGGCTTCGATCGCCGGGTCGTGGTGTGGCGGCTGCTGTCGACCCGGGTGGCGATCGACTTCCTCGACACGATCCTCGACGAACCGGCGTAGTAGTCGCACCTTGACTACCGAATGGGACAGGATGGTCCCGTCGCGCGCACGCGCTGTCGTCGTCCACCGGAAGGCACCACCCATGAAGCGCCTGCTCGGCAGTCTGGTCCTCGTGACCCTCGGTACCTGCGCCACCGCCGGATGCGGCGGTGGGTCGTCCTCGCCGGGCTCGTCCTCGGCCGGCGCATCCGGGTCCGGCTCCAGCTCGAGCAGTGCGTCCACCACGACTTCGTCCACGTCGCCCGCCAAGGGCAGCGGGAGCGTCAACGTGCTCTACGCCGGGTCGCTGGTGAAGCTGATGGAGGACAAGATCGGGCCGGGATTCAAGGCCGCTACCGGGTATTCGTTCAGTGGCTTCTCTGCGGGGTCGACCGCCCTGGCGAGCCAGATCAAGGGCAAGGTGCGCCGGGGCGACGTCTTCGTGAGCGCCAGCCCGAAGGCCGACCAGTCCCTGATGGGCACCGCCAACGGCGACTGGGTGAGCTGGTACGTCACCTTCGGCTCCTCCAAGCTCGTCCTCGGCATCAATCCCAAGAGCAGGTTCGCGAGCGCCCTCAAGACCGAGCCCTGGTACGACGTGATCACCCAGCCCGGTTTCAAGGTCGGCTTCACCGACCCCAAGACCGATCCGAAGGGCAAGCTCACCGCGCAGGCGCTGAGCGACGACGCGAAGGCCCATCCGGCTCTGTCGAAGGTCGCTTCGTCCACCTCCGACGTCTTCCCCGAGGAGACCCTGGTCGCGAATCTGCAGTCGGGGCAGCTGGACGCGGGCTTCTTCTACACCAGCGAGGCCAAGACGGCCGGCATCCAGACGGTCCCGCTGACCGGGACCGACCTGAAGGCGAGCTACACGGTCACGGTGTTGAAGGGCGCGCCGAACGCCGCGGGTGCCGCGGCGTTCGTGAAATATCTGCTGGGATCGCAGACACAGGCGATCTTCAAGGCCGCGGCGTTCACCGTGACCTCGCCGCCCAAGGTCACCGGCACACCGCCCGCAGGTCTGCTGCCCAGCAGTTGAGGAGCACCCCGTAGCCCACCGTCGCGCCACGACGCGCAGCAGCCCGCTGAGGTATCTCGGCGGGCTGCTGGCGCTCTATCTGCTCGTGCCGCTGGTCTACTTCGCCTGGCGCTTCGCGACCTCCGGCGACCGTGGATTCGGCGAGTCGGGGCTGTGGGCGGCGGCACGTACGTCGGTCGTGAGCGCCAGCATCAGCACCGTCATCGTCCTGCTGCTCGGGGTGCCGCTCGCGCACTGGCTCGCGACGTCGACCGGCGCGTTCGCACGCGTGGTGACGGTCGTCGTCCAACTGCCGCTCGCGCTGCCGCCGGTGATGAGCGGCATCGTGCTGATCTACCTGGTCGGGCCCTACACCTGGCTCGGCACACATGTCAGCGGCGGGCTCACCGGCACCACGGCCGGAGTGGTGATCGCGCAGACCTTCGTCGCCGCCCCGTTCCTGATCATCGCGGCACGGTCGGCCTTCGCGGAGCGGGACCCCGCGCTCGACGACCTGGCAGCCACCCTCGGTCACGGCGCGCTCGCTCGCTTTGTCAAGGTGGATCTGCCGTTGGCTGCGGGTGGGATCCGAGCGGGTGCGGTGCTGACCTGGCTGCGAGCGCTGGGCGAGTACGGCGCCACGGTGCTGCTCGCCTACCACCCGTACACGCTGCCGGTCTTCACCTCGGTGCAGTTCTCGGCCACCGGTCTGCTCACCACCCAGGCACCTACCGCCCTCGCGCTCGGCATCGCGGTCGTCGGCCTCCTGCTCGCCGGTCTCCGCCTCCCCCGGCGCCGACACCGCGCCCGGGTCCCCGCGCCCGTGCACCCGCCGGCCGCCGCACGGGTGCCGGTCGGCTTCGCCCTGCGACAGCGGGTGGGCGACTTCGACCTCCGGCTCGCCCATCGGGCGGGCAGCGACCGGCTGGCCGTGCTCGGACCCTCCGGGTCGGGAAAGACCCTCACCTTGAAAGCGATTGCCGGACTGAATGCCGCAGCCGGCGACGAAGTGGACTTCGCGGGGGACGCGGTCGCACAGGTGCCCGCCCAACTGCGCGGCGTCGGCTACGTCCCGCAGAACCGTGGCCTCTTCCCCCATCTGACCGTGTGGGAGCACGCGACGTTCGGGGTGCGCGCGGACCCGGCACTGGCCGCGTGGTGGCTGCAGACGCTCGGACTGGACCAGCTGCTCGATCGCCGCCCGCAGGAGCTCTCCGGCGGGGAACGCCAGCGGGTGAGCCTCGCGGCGGCGCTGAGCCAGAACCCTCGCGTCGTGCTGCTCGACGAACCGTTCTCCGCGCTGGACGTGCCCGTGCGCGCCGGCCTGCAGACGACCGTGCGACGTCTGCAGCGCGAGAGCGGGCTGTCCACCGTGCTGGTCACGCACGACCCGGTCGAGGCGGCCCTCCTGGCGGACGAGGTGCTGGTCATCGCGAACGGCAAGCTGCTGCAGGCAGGTCCGGTCACCGAGGTCTACCGGCACCCGGCATCACCGACCGTGGCGCGGCTGGTCGGCATCCCGGACGTCGCGACGGGCCGGCTCACGGCCGGCGGGGCGTTGCGGGCAGGGGGTTGCGAATTCCTCGTGACGACAGGGCTACCGGCTGATACGCCGGTGACGTGGTGCGTGCGCCCGCAGGACGTCGTGCTCCGCCCGGACGGTGAGCATCATGCGGTCGTCGAGGACGCTGCCGACCTCGGATCCCACATCGCGGTGACCCTGCGGCTCGGGGACGACGTCCTCCTCGCCGCCACGGCCCGTGACCTGTCGCAGGTACCGGTCGGCGGCACCTGCCGCTTCGACGTCGACCCGGCACGCGTCGTCGTATGGGCCGATCAGGACGCAGCGGCGGGCGACGACATACTGGCGAAATGAGCGATGCCCGCGAGACCGTCTTCACCTACGCCGCACCGCACCTGAAGCTCGGCCCGGGGGCATCGCGCGAAGTGGGCTACGACCTGGCGGCGCAAGGAGCGCGGAGGGTCCTGGTCGTCACCGACAAGGGCGTCGCCGCCACGGGCGCGCCCGGACACGTCGCCGACTCGCTGCGCGAGGCGGGCGTGCAGGTCGAGGTGTACGACGGGTCCCACGTCGAGCCGACCGACGAGAGCCTTGCGGCTGCTGTGGACTGGGCGCGCGAGCACGGACCGTGGGACGCCTTCGTGGCTGTCGGCGGCGGCTCCAGCATCGACACCGCCAAGGCCATCAACCTGCTGACCACCAACTCCGGCGAGCTGATGGACTACGTCAACGCGCCGGTCGGGAAGGGCGCCGACCCGACGCGGCCCCTCAAGCCGCTGGTCGCCGTACCCACCACCACCGGCACCGGGTCGGAGAGCACCACCATCTGCGTGCTCGACGTGCTCTCCCAGCACGTGAAGACCGGCATCAGCCACGTCTCGCTGCGCCCGACCACCGCCGTGGTCGACCCCGACCTCACCGTCAGCCAGCCGCCGATGGTCACCGCGTGCTCGGGCATGGACATCCTGTGCCACGCGCTGGAGAGCTACACGGCCAAGCCGTACACGTCGTTCGCGGCGAAGCAACCGGGCGAGCGGGTGCCCTACTGCGGCGCCAACCCCGTCGCCGACATGTGGGCCGAGAAGTCCCTCACCCTGATGGCGGGCTCGTTCCGGCGCGCCGTGCAGGACGGGTCGGACAAGGACGCGCGCTTCGACATGGCGCTCGCGGCGACGTTCGCCGGCATGGGCTTCGGCAACGCGGGCGTGCACATCCCGCACGCGAACGCCTACCCCATCGCCGGGCGGGTGCGCGACTACCGGCCCGCCGACTACCCGCAGGACGCCGCGATGGTGCCGCACGGGATGTCGGTGTCGCTGACCGCGCCCGCGGCGTTCCGCTTCACGTACGACGCGTCATCCGATCGACACCTGCGGGCGGCAGCCCTGCTCGCGCCCGACGCGCCGCTCGCCGACGACCCCCGCGACCAGTTGCCCTCGGTGCTGGTAGACCTCATGCGCGCCATCGGCATGCCGAACGGCGTTGCGGCGATCGGCTACTCGGCCTCTGACTTCGACGACCTCGTCGGGGGGACGATGAAACAGCAGCGGCTGCTCGCCACCGCACCCAGGGACGTCACCGAGCAGGACATCCACGACGTCTTCGCGGGGTCGCTGCACCTCTGGTGACCCCGGCCCGCTCTCACCGAGCGGGTCAGCGTGCGGTGCTCGTCGCGCTCGTCACGCTCGTCATCTCGGCGCGGATCGCCGCGGCGAACGTCTCGATGTCGTCCTCCGTGGTGTCGAAGGAGCACATCCAGCGCACCTCGCCGACGCCTTCGTCCCAGAAGTAGAAGTGGAAGCGCTCCATCAGCCGCTCGCTGACGTCGTGCGGCAGGATCGCGAAGACGGCGTTCGCCTGAACCGGCCGGGGCACCTGCACGCCGGGGATGTCGCGCACCCGCTCCGCGAGCAGCCGGGCCATCGAGTTGGCATGCGAGGCGTTGCGCAGGTAGAGATCGCCGGACAGCAGCGCCTCGAGCTGGGTGGAGATGAAACGCATCTTCGACGCCAGCTGCATCGACTGCTTGCGCAGGTACTTCATGCCGGTGACGACGTCCGGGTTGAGGACCAGCACGGCCTCGCCGACCATGAGACCGTTCTTCGTGCCGCCGAACGACACGATGTCCACGCCGGTGTCGGTGATCATCTCCTTGAAGGAGACGCCCAGCGACGCGGCGGCGTTGGACAGGCGTGACCCGTCCACATGCAGCACCCACCCTCGGGAGTGCACGTGCTTGGCGATCGCGGCGATCTCGTCGACGGCGTACGCGGTGCCCAGCTCGGTCGTCTGCGTGATGGAGACGACCTTGGTCTGCGCGTGGTGCTCGTCGTTGAGCCGGATGGCCACGGTGTCGATCAGGGCGGGGGTGAACTTGCCGTCCGGGGTGGGCACGGTCATCAGCTTCAGCCCGCCCATCCGCTCGGGCGCCGCGCACTCGTCGACGTGGATATGCGCCGTGGAGGTGCAGATCACCGATTCCCACCGCTGCGTGACCGACTGCAGCGCAACGACATTGGCACCGGTGCCGTTGAACACAGGGAACGCCTCGACGCGCGGGCCGAAGTGCTCGCGGAAGACCTCCTGCAGGCGAGCGGTGTAGACGTCGTCGCCGTACGACGTCTGATGGCCGCCGTTCGCGCGGATGATGGCGGCGAGCACCTCGGGATGCACACCCGAGTAGTTGTCGCTCGCGAATCCGCGCTCGGCGCGGTCGTGCAGGATCGGCAGGCTCACGGTCGGCCACCTTTCATCGAGTGGCATACCAACTGCTCGAGTGGCATACCTGTGCGGGGTGCACCCGAAACATATGTATGCCACTCGGGGCTGGTCAGGGCGGGGGCCTTCAGAGGATCGCGCCGATGACCTCTGCGGCCGTCGAGTCCCACAGCGAGATCAGCTGCGCCGCGACGTCGTCCACGTCCCGGTAGTTCTTGAACGCCGCGTCGGGACGCGCCTCACGCATCGCCGGGGTGAGCAGCGCCATCACGCGTACGACGCTCGCGGCGGCCTGCGTGCCGCTGAACGAGTCGGCCACGGCGAGGGTCCACGCCTCGGAGGCGGCCTTCGCGGCGGCGTACGACGCGTTCTTGGCCCGCGGGCGCGCCACCCCGGTGGAGGAGACGATCGCGAGCCGCCCGCGGGGGCTGTCCCGGATCGGGTCGTGCAGCGCCCGGGACGCGTGCTGCAGCGTCTGGATCAGCGACGCGTGCAGCACGTCCCAGTCGGTGAGGTCCGACTCGACGATGCCCTTGCCGCCGCGCCACCCGCCGACCAGGTGCAGCAGCCCGTCGACCCGGCCGTACTGCTCGACCAGCTCATGGCCCCACGCCAGAGTGGCCTGCTCGTCGGCCAGGTCGACCGTGCTCGGGCTCACCGATCCGTCGGTGGCAGAGGCGAGTTCGACCAACGCGGTCTCGTCACGACCGGCCGCCACCACGTGGGCACCGGAGTCGGCCGCGCGACGTACGACGGCCGGTCCGAGCGCACCGGTGGCGCCCGTGACCACGATCACGAGCTGGGAGAGATCCGTCATGCGACCCGCACCGCAGGTGCCGGAGCAGCACCGGCAGCATCATCCGCGGTCGCCGCGGTGATGCCCGCGGTCGAGGCGATGACCGGCGTCATCTTCTTGCGCAGCGCCTCGTAGAAGACGTTGAGCGGGAACTCGTCGGGCTGCACGGCGTCGGTCAGCGGCTTGAGCGGACCGTCGAGCGGTAGCGCCGCGGCGCCCTTCGCCCAGGTCGAGGCCGGGTGCGGCGCGACGTACCGCGCAACGAACTCGTGCGACGCGAGCCAGTGGCCGACCCGCGACCGGTCGATGCCCGCGCGGTAGAGGTGCTCGACCTCGTCGCACAGCTCGATGACCACCTCGGGCACGCGGCGCCAGTCGAAGGACAGCTTGTTGTCGGTCCAGCGAAGCGCGTCGTGCTGGTGCAGGTAGGCGAAGAGCAGCTGCCCGCCGAGCCCGTCGTAGTTGCGCACCCGGTCACCGGTGATCGGGAAGCGGAAGATGCGGTCGAAGACGATCGCGAGCTGCACCGACCGGGCGTACGGCTGACCGGCCGCCTCCAGCTTGACCGCCTGGCGGAAGGTGTTGAGGTCGCAGCGCAGCTCCTCCAGCGCGTACATCCAGAACGGCATCCGCTGCTTGATCATGAACGGGTCGAACGGCAGGTCGCCGTGGCTGTGGGTGCGGTCGTGGATCAGGTCCCACATGGCGAAGGTGCTCTGAGCCAGGTCCTGCGACGCGACGAGCCGCTCGGCGTCCGGCGGCAGCTGCAGCGACAGCAGCGCCGAGGCCTCGCGGACGACGCGGCGGAACCGCGCGCCCTCGCGGTCGCAGAAGATGCCGCCCCAGCTGAACTTCGGGATCTCCCGCACCGCGACGGTCTCGGGAAAGAGCACGGCCGAGTTGGTGTCGTAACCCGGAGTGAAGTCGATGAAGTTCATGGCAAGGAACATCGGGTTGTCGTACGACGCCTCGACCCACGCCAGCCAGTCCGGCCACGCCACCCACAGCAGGACGGCCTCGAAGACGCGGTCGGGGTTGCCGTTCTGGGTGTACATGGGGAAGAGCACCAGGTGCTCGACGCCGTCCGCGCGGTGCTGGTCCGGGCGGAACAGCATGAGGGAGTCCAGGAAGTCCGGCACGCCGAAGCCGCCGTCGACCCAGGCGTCCAGGTCGCGCGGCAACGCCGCGAGGTAGGCGGCGTCGTGCGGGAATCGCGGCGCCAGCGCAGCGATCTCGCGCTTCATCACGTCGACCAGGTCGGCGGCGCGCGTGTGGTCGTGCGCCGCGCCGTCGATGGACCCGTCCTTGGACTGCAGGAGGCGCAGCTCCTGCACCGCGTCCTTCAACCGCAGCCATTCGGCCGAAGTCTCGACGCCCGACCCCTGGTGCCGCGTCTCGTGGGTACGCCGGCCAGCCGCCCAGGTGACCGCGTTCGTCCAGAACTGCCCGTGGTCGAGCTCGCCGATCGAGTCGTCGCCCATGATGTCGGAGTCGGCGAGTACGACGACCCGGCCCGCGCCGTACGACGCGGTCACGACCAGCGCCTCCTCGGCCGGGTAGGCCGTGGGGCTCGTGCGCGCGAGCACCCGCACGTCGGCGCCGGGCTCGATGTCGATGACGCCACTGCGGTAGAAGCACAGCTCGTCGACGCCTGCGAGCAGGCCCTGGCCCTTCGTGCCGGTCAGGTCGGCGAGCACCCAGGTGGCGTTCCCCAGGTGGCGGTGGCCGCCGTCCGCGGACTCATGCACCACGGTGCTGCGGACGCTGACGCCGAAGTGCGCGAGCAGGTCGTTGACGTTGTTGCCGTGGACGTCCTGATCGCAGTCGGCCAGGACGACGAGACCCCCGCCGGCGCGCACGAACTGCAGGATTGCATCCAGCTCGGACTGCTCGAAGGCCGCGGGCAGGCTCCCGGCGACCCGCTCGGAGCGTCCGTCGGCAGGGTGGGCGATGACGTAGACGTCAGCGGTGTCGAGGCTCGAGGCGCTGACCCGGCCGTCGTGCCGCGCGGCGACCTCGAAGCCGCGGGCGCGCAGCGTCGCCGCGGCGCGCTCCAGGCTGGCGTCGTCGGGGTTCGCGGGATTGATCACCGCAGCGAGCCCGCGATCCAGCGCCCAGGCACTGGAATGCTCCTGCTCGACCAGAACCTTCGGAAAGACAGCCACCACGTCTCCTTGCATCACTTTTTCCTGTCGAGCGAAGGTTAGGCGAGATTATTTCCTGCCGCAAGACGGGATGTGGGGCGCACCACACGCCGTTCCGGACGCCAATTACAGTCGGTCGCATGCCTGCCTCACGCCTGCTGCCGGATGCCGCTGGCGACGACCTGATCGAGCTGACCCGCGACCTGTGCCGCAAGGAGCTCGCGCCGCGCGTCGAGGCCGCCGAAACCAGCGGGGAGCTGCCCCGCGATGTCTTCCGCACCCTGGGCCGCAGCGGGCTGCTCGGCCTGCCCTACCCCGAGGAGCTCGGCGGCGGAGGCCAGCCGTACGAGACCTATCTGCAGGTGGTCGAGGAGATCGCGGCCACCTGGATGAGCGTCGCGGTCGGCGTCTCGGTACACGCACTGACGTGTTTCCCCCTGGCCACAGCGGGCACCGGTGAGCAGCAGGCCACGTGGCTCTCGGACATGCTGGGCGGCGACCTGCTGGGTGCCTACTGCCTGTCCGAGCGCGACGCCGGCTCGGACATCGCGAGCATGCGGACGCGGGCGAAGCCGGTCTCGGACGGCTCGGCGTACATCATCCGCGGCACCAAGGCCTGGATCTCGCACGCGGGCCATGCCGACTACTACACGAGTTTCGTGCGCACTGCCGACACCGGCAGCCGCGGCCTGTCCTGCTTCCTCGTCCCTGCGGACGCGCCGGGGCTGTCGGCCGGGACGCCCGAGCGCAAGATGGGCCTGGCGAGCGACACCGTCTCGGAGATCCACTACGAGGACGTCCACGTCGACACCGGTCGCCGGATCGGCGCCGACGGTGAGGGCATGCATCTCGCACTGGCGGCGCTCGACTCCGGACGTCTCGGGATCGCGGCTGCCGCAACCGGACTGGCCCAGGCGGCACTCGACACCGCCGTGAGCTACGCCGCCACGCGCACGCAGTTCGGGCGCACGATCGCCAGCAACCAGGGACTGCAGTTCCTGCTCGCCGATCTGCAGGCGCAGACGTATGCCGCGCGGTCGGCGTACCTGCTGGCCGCACGACTCAAGGACGCCGGCCGGCCGTTCTCGATGGAGGCATCGAGCGCGAAAGTCATCGCCACCGACGCCGCCATGCGCGTGACGACGGACGCGATCCAGGTGCTCGGCGGCGCCGGCTACACCAGCGACTTCCCGGTCGAGCGGATGTTCCGTGACGCCAAGGTGACCCAGATCTTCGAGGGCACCAACCAGATCCAGCGCATCGTCATCGCCCGGCACCTGCTCGCGGGCACCACTCCCCCGAAAGGAACCCCCAGTGCAGATCACTGATTCCACCGTCGCCCTCGTCACCGGAGGCGGGTCCGGACTCGGCGAGGCGACCGCGCGACGGTTGGCCGCGGACGGTGCGGCGGTCGTGATCCTCGACCTGGACCGTTCCCCCGGGGCCGAGGTGGCGGCGTCGCTCGGCGAGCGGGCCCGGTTCGTGGCCGCCGACGTGCGCGACGAGGAGCAGGTGCAGGCCGCCATCGACGCCGCGCGCGAGCTCGGCGACCTGCGGATCACCGTCAACTGCGCAGGGATCGGCACGCCGGGCCGCATCGTCGGCAAGCGTGGGGTGCTCCCGCTGGAGGACTACCGCACCGTCGTCGAGATCAACCTCATCGGCACCTTCAACGTGCTACGCCTCGCGGCCGCGGCGATGCTCGGCCTCGAGCCGGTCGACGGCGAGCGCGGCGTCATCACGATGACCGCGTCGGTCGCGGCGTACGACGGTCAGATCGGCCAGGCGGCGTACGCGTCGTCCAAGGGCGGCATCGTCGGGCTCACCCTGTCGGCGGCGCGCGACCTGGCCGACAAGTCCATCCGGGTCATGACGGTCGCGCCCGGCACGTTCGAGACGCCGATGCTCGCGGGGCTCCCGCAGGAGGCAATCGAGGTGCTGGAGTCGCAGATCCCGCACCCGTCGCGCCTCGGCAAGCCCGCCGAGTACGCCGCCCTGGTCGCCCACATCGTCGACAACCCGATGCTCAACGGCGAGGTCGTCCGACTCGACGGCGCGCTGCGGATGCCCCCGCGCTGAGCCTCAGCCCGGGCTGATCCCCCACGACCCGGTCCAGGTCTGACCCGGCTCGAGGGTGAGCAGCCCTTCGCCGTTGTTGAAGGCGTCCGCCGGGCAGGTCATCGGTTCCAGCGCGACGCCGGTGCGACGCACCCGTCCCGGCGGGAGCGTGTCACCGGTGAAGGCCTGCGCATACGGGAAGCGGGTCGCGTCCGCCCACAGGGTCGTCCGGGTCCCGCCGTGGTCGAGGGAGATCACCCACCGTCCGTTGTTCGAGGTCAGGTCGGCGTAGCAGTGGTCGAGCTGGGTGGTGCCGATGGCACGCCCGGCGCGGAAGTCGTACGGCGTCCCCTCGACCGCCGCCGACCCGATCGGGAGCAGCCGCTCGTCCACGGTGATGGTGCGCGATCCCGGCAGGGTCAGCGTCAACTCGTCGACGGTGTCCTCCCCCGCGGTCAGGTAGGGGTGTACGCCGTACCCGAACGGGGCCGGGGTGTCGCTGAGGTTGGTCGCCGCCGGCGTCACCATCAGACCGAGGGCGCTCAGCGTGTAGGCCACCTGCAGGCGCAGCGTCCAGTCCCAGCCCGGCTGCGGCCGTAGCAGGTGCTCGACCACGATGGCATCCGAGTCATGTTGCACGACAGACCAGTCGGCCCACCGGACCAGGCCGTGCGAAGCGTTGGAGCGGGCGGGTTCGGTGAGCGCCAGCTGTTGGTCCTT
Source organism: Allobranchiibius sp. GilTou38 (assembly GCF_017565325.1). NCBI lineage: Bacteria > Bacillati > Actinomycetota > Actinomycetes > Micrococcales > Dermacoccaceae > Allobranchiibius > Allobranchiibius sp. GilTou38. Next base: position 138,943 of record NZ_JAGEKN010000005.1, read on the forward strand.
GCCCGCGAAGGTGTACTTCCCGTCGCGGATCCGGTTCGGCCACGGCATCAGCAGATGTCCGCGACCGGCATCGGACTTCGCGTCCTCCGGATAGCCGAAGATCACATCTCGGCCGTCGGCGCGGTAGGTGCGCAGCCCGCCACCGACCTGCACGATCACCGCCTCGTGGTCATCGTGCCGGATCGTCCACTGGTCCCCGCTGGGAAGCGCCGTTGCCATAGGGCAATCTCAGCACGATCCAGCATTCGGACATGCACATCGGGGCACATCCGCTCCCTCGTGCATGTCCGAAACGTCAGCGGGCGAGGATCTCGACCGCTTCCTCGCGCATCTGGACCTTGCGGATCTTGCCGGTCACGGTCATCGGGAACTCGCCGGTCACGTGCAGGTAGCGCGGGATCTTGTAGTGCGCCAGCTTGCCCCGGCAGAAGTCCTGCAGCGCGTCGATCTGCAGCTCGGGTCGACCCGGACGCATGATGACCCACGCCATCAGCTCCTCGCCGTACCGCTCGTCGGGCACCCCGACGACCTGCACGTCGGCGATGTCGGGATGGGTGTAGAGGAACTCCTCGATCTCCCGCGGGTAGATGTTCTCCCCGCCGCGGATGACCAGGTCCTTGATGCGGCCGACGATCGCGACGTAGCCGTCGTCGTCCATGGTGGCGAGGTCGCCGGTGTGCATCCAGTGCGCCTCGTCGATGGACTCGGCGGTCTTGTCGTCCTGCTCCCAGTAGCCGCGCATCACGCTGTAGCCGCGCGTGCACAGCTCGCCGGTCTCCCCGCGTCCCACCCGCCGACCGGTCGCCGGGTCGATGATGCGCACCTCCAGGTGCGGCATCACCCGGCCCACGGTCTCCGTCCGCCGGGCCAGGTTGTCGTCCATCCGGGTCATCAGCGACACCGGCGACGTCTCGGTCATGCCGTAGGAGATCGCGACCGCCTCCATGTGCATGTCGGCGATGACCCGCTTCATCACCTCGACCGGGCACGGGGAACCCGCCATGATCCCGGTCCGCAGACTCGACAGGTCGTACGACGCGAAGTCCTCCAGCCCCAGCTCGGCAAGGAACATCGTCGGCACGCCATAGAGCGACGTACACCGTTCCTGTTGCACAGCTTTCAGCGTCGCGGCCGACTCGAACGACGCCGCCGGGATGACGAGGCAGGCGCCGTGCGAGGTCGCCGCCAGGTTGCCCATGACCATCCCGAAGCAGTGGTAGAACGGCACCGGCACCGCGATCCGATCCTCGTGGGAGTAGGCGATCATCTCCCCGACGAAGAAGCCGTCGTTGAGGATGTTGTGGTGGGTGAGGGTCGCGCCCTTGGGGAAACCGGTCGTGCCCGACGTGTACTGGATGTTGATCGGCTGATCGGGGTCGAGGTCGGCGGCTCGGCTCGCCAGGTCCTCGTCGCTCACCTCGCCCGCCCGCGCCAGCAGCTGCGACCAACTGTCCTCGCCGAGGTAGACCACGTCCTGCAGCTGCGGGCAGTCGCCGCGCACCTCCTCCACCATGGCGCGGTAGTCCGACGACTTGTGCGCCGTCGCGCTGACGAGGGTGCGCATGCCCGACTGGCGCAGCACGAACGCGAGCTCGTGCGAGCGGTACGCCGGGTTGACGCAGACCAGGATCGCGCCGATCGTCGCGGTGGCGTACTGCACCAGCACCCACTCCGGGACGTTCGGCGCCCAGATGCCCACCCGGTCGCCGCGCTGCACCCCGCTCGCGAGCAGCGCTCGGGACAGCCGGTCGACGTCCTGCACCAACTCGTCGTAGGTCCACCGCCGTCCGCTGGGGACGTCCACCAGCACCTCGCGCTCACCGTGGGCATCCGCCGTACGACGCAGGTTCGCGCCGATGGTGTCGCCGAGCAGGGGGACATCGGAGGTGCCGGACGCATAGGACGGCAGAGGGACGGTGACCACGGGGAGCCTCCTGGAACGCGGGCGTTGCGGTGAGAAGACCCTAGACCGGCGGGCGGGGGTTCGCGGCGTCGTTCGCCCGCGCCATACGCTCGGGTGATGACCGCCCGCAGCTTCGCCGACGACGTGCGGTCGCGCACCGATGCCCAGCTGCGCCGTCTGGTGCTGCGCCGCCCCGACCTGGCCCGGCCCGCCCCGGCGGATCTGACCGGCCTCGCCGCGCGCGCGGCGACCCGGCCGAGCGTGCAGCGCGCGATCGAGGCCCTCGAGGCCGACACGCTACGGGTGCTGGAAGCGGTCCTGGTCGCCGACGACAAGAGCGCGGCCGGACTGCTCGGCGTCGCCCAGAAGACCGTCGCCCCGCAGCTGCGCTCGCTGCAAGAGCTCGGCCTGCTCTGGCGCTCGTCCACCGGTCTCACCCCGGCCCGCGCAGTCGCCGAGGTGCTTCCCGAGCCGGCGCACCTCGGACCGACGGCCCGCGAGCTCGGTGTGCGGCCGCCGGCCGACATCGCCGCCGCGATCGAGCAGTGCTCGGACGCGACCCGAGGCGCGCTGGATCGCCTGCGGTGGGCCGGTCCGCGGGTCACGTTCTCCAGCAACGGCGCCCGCGCGGTGCGGGATGAACTGCTCGAGGCGTCGCTCGCAGCGTCCGTGGCGGAGGACACCGCCGTGCTGCCCCGCGAGGTGGGCCTCGCCCTGCGCGATGGGCGGCTCTACGAAGACGCGCTCTCACGTCCGGAGCCAGCCTCGACGGCGCTCGACCCGGCCGCGGTCGATGCTGCCGGCGGCAGCGCAGCCCACGACCTGCTCGTCCGGGTCGAGGAGCTGGCGGACCTGTGGAGCAGCGAACGGCCACGGGTGCTGCGCTCGGGCGGACTGGGCGTGAAGGACCACCGTGCGGCCGCGACCGCGCTGGAGATCTCACCCGAGATCGCGGCGTTCGTCATCGAGATCGCCGCGGCCAGTGGTCTGGTCGGCCGGACCGTCGACGCCGTGCCCGTCTTCCTGCCCACGGCCGAGTACGACGAGTGGCTGGACGCCGAGCCCGCCCACCGGTGGAGGCTGCTCGCGAAGACGTGGTGGACGACGCTGCGCGCGCCGAGCCTGTGCACCGACACCGACCAGCCGGGCGGTCCGCTGAACGTGCTCGCACCCGAGGCGACCTGGCCGCTGCTGCGGACCCGCCGGCACGAGGTGCTCGGCGTGCTTGCCGCACTGAAGCCGGGCCGGCCCGCGACGCTCGACGAGGTGGGCGAGTTGCTGCGCTGGCACCTGCCGATGCGGCTCCCGCGCAGCGCCCCGACCCGCGCCGCGATCGTGCTGAGGGAGGCCGAATGGCTCGGCGTGGCAGCGACGGGTGCCGTGACGAGTGCGGGCCGCGCGCTCGTCGGCGGCACCGAACCGGCGCCCGCGCTGCCGACGCCGATCGACGAACTCCTGGTGCAGGCCGACCTGACCGCGGTGGCGCCCGGCGCGTTGAGCGACGACCTGCGCCGCTTCATGCACCGCGCAGCGGAGGTCGAATCACGAGGTGCTGCAACGGTCTATCGCTTCACGCCCACCTCCATCCGCACGGTGCTCGACGGGGGCGCCGACGCCGACGCCGTCCTGGAACGCCTGCGCGGCGCCAGCCGCACCCCGCTGCCCCAACCGCTGGAGTATCTGGTCGGAGACGTCGCCCGCCGGCACGGACAGACCCGGATCGGAGCCGCGGGGTGCTATCTGCGCAGCGACGACGAGGCATCGCTGCAGGCGATCCTCGGCGACCGCTCGCTCGCCCCGCTGCAACTGCGCCGCATCGCGCCGACCGTGCTGATCTCCCCCGCGCCTGCGACCACCGCGCTTGAGATGCTGCGGGACCATCGGCACACGCCGGTCGCGGAGAGCGCGACCGGCACGGTCGTCGGCACCGGGCCGGGCAAGGACCGCGCTCCGACGCCACGCGCGCCGCAGGCCGTGCAGGTCTCCCTGGTCGACGAACCCCTGGCGGAGCGACTGGTCGCCGCCATGCGTGCCGGCGAGCGCGACCGCCCGGAGCCTGCCGCAGGTCCGCGCATCCCGTCGACCGAGCCGAGCGTGACCCGGTCGCTGCTGCAGGAGGCCGTCGGCAGCAGCGCGCGGGTGTGGATCGGGTATGCCGAGCCGTCCGGTGAGCTGCGTCGCGGTCTCTTCCGGCCGCGCCGGATCGAGGGCGGCCGGGTGTCCGGCCTGATCAGCCCGAACGAGCAGGATCCGGAGCATCCGCGGACGTTCTCCATCCACCGCATCACCGGCATCGTCGAGGTCGCCTGAGCGATCCGTCCCCGTCGAGGGGTGGAGAAACGCACGAGGGGTGGGGACATCTCCCCACCCCTCGGCGCGTTCCCTTGCCCCTCGATGATCAGAAGATGCGGACCCGCCGGTCCTCCGGCAGCCACATGCCGTCGTCCTGCGAGACGCCGAATGCCTCGTGGAACTCGACCAGGTTGCGGGCGATGTTGGCCCGGCAGTTCGCGGGGGCGTGCGGGTCGATCGCGAGCAGTCGCACGGCCTCCTCGCCGCGAGCCTTGCCACACCAGATCTGCGCCCAGCCGACGAAGAACCGCTGGTCGCCCGTCAGCCCGTCGAGCTCCGGTGACGGTGCCTCCTCGGTGGCGATCCGGTGGGCCTTGAAGCCGATGGTCAGGCCGCCGAGGTCGCCGATGTTCTCCCCGACGGTCAGGCCGCCGTTGACCTTCGACCCGGGCGCGTCCGCGGGCTCCTGGTCGTCGAACTGCTCGATGAGGGCCTTCGCGAGGGCGTCGAACCGGGAGCGGTCCTCTTCGGTCCACCAGTCCTCCAGACGACCGTCGCCGTCGTACCGCGAGCCCTGGTCGTCGAAGCCGTGCCCGATCTCGTGGCCGATGACCGCGCCGATGCCGCCGTAGTTGACCGCGTCGTCGGCATCCACGTCGAAGAACGGCGGCTGCAGGATCGCGGCAGGAAAGACGATCTCGTTCATCGTCGGGTGGTAGTACGCGTTGACCGTCTGCGGGGTCATCAGCCACTCGTCGCGGTCGATCGGTCCGCCGAGCTTGGCCAGCTCACGATCGGACTCGAACTGTGCCGACCGCAGCACGTTGCCGAGCAGGTCATCCGCGTCGATCTCCAAAGCGCTGTAGTCGCGCCACTTGTCGGGGTAACCGATCTTGGGGGTGAAGTTCGCGAGCTTCTCCAGGGCCCTGGCCCGGGTCTGCTCACCCATCCAGGGCAACGTCTGGAAATCGCGCCGGTAGGCCTCGATGAGGTTGTCGACCAGCTGCACCATCCGCTCCTTGGCGTGCGGCGGGAAGTGCTTCTCGACGTAGAGCTGCCCGGCGACCTCGCCGAGCGCGCCCTCCACCAGGGCGACCCCGCGCTTCCACCGCTCGCGCAACTCCGGCACCCCGGACAGCGCCTTGCCGTAGAAGGCGAAGTTCTCATCGACCAGAGGCGAGCTGAGGTACGGCGCGCGCGCACTGATCGTGTGCCACAGCAGCCAGGACTTCCAGTCCTCCAGCGGCAGCTCACGCAGGGTGTCCGAGAGTCCGCTGAAGAACGACGGCTCCCCCAGGACGATCTGGGCGAACGCGCGTTCGGGGGCTTGCAGGCCCGACGCCCATGCGTCCCAGTCGAATTCGGGCGCCAGCTCGCGCAGGCCCGCCGCGTCGAACTTGTTGTAGGTCTTGACCGCGTCGCGGGTGGCGACGACGTCCCAGTGGTGGGAGGCGAGGCGGGTCTCCAGCTCCAGCACGGCCTGCGCGCGCCGCTCACCTTCGTCGATGCCGGCGTGCCCGAACATCGCCGCGATGTGCGCGACGTACGTGCCTCGGATCTCGGCGTACTTCTCCTCGCGGTAGTAGGACTCGTCGGGCAGCCCGAGGCCCGCCTGCTCGAGGTAGACCACGTAGCTGTCGGGGTCCTTGGCGTCCGCGCTGACGTACGCCGCCACGGCGTTCGGGATGCCCGCGCGGGCCAGCACGCCGAGTTGGGCGCACAGCTGCTCCACCGTCGCGACGGCGGTGATCGCGTCGAGCGTCGGCACGAGCGGGGCCACTCCGAGGGAGTCGATGTGCTCCACGTCCATGAACGAGGTGTAGAGGTCGCCGACCTTGCGACCGGGGGTGCCGGGCGCGTCCTGAGAGGCTGCCGCCTGCTGCACGATCTCGCGCATGCTGGCCTCGGACGCCTCGCGCAGCCGGTCGAACGAGCCGTAGCGCGCCCGGTCGCCGGGGATCTGGGTCTCACGCACCCAGACGCTGTTGACGTACCCGAACAGGTCGTCCTGCGCCCGGATGTCCGGATCGAAGGTTGCGGTGATGCCCGATGTCTGCCCCACGAAGAATCCTGTCCGCTGCGTCGACTGCGGGTGCCTCACGCGAGCGCGAGGGGCGCGGTGCTGCTCCCCCGTGGCGCGCGAGGACCCGACGTTGGTCTGGTCTCCTGCATCCTGTCACTGACCACTGTCACCAAGGGCGCGCACGACCCTCGACGGGGACGGTCGGCCGAGCTGCCCGGCCATCCAGACGCTCGTGGCGACCAGCTCGGTCAGGTCCACTCCGGTCTCGATCCCGAGCCCGCGGCAGGCCCACACCAGGTCCTCGGTGGCGAGGTTGCCCGTCGCGCTCTTGGCGTACGGGCACCCACCGAGACCGCCGGCGGAGGCGTCGACCGTGCGCACCCCCTTCGCGAGCGCGGCCAGGGTGTTGGACAGGGCCTGGCCGTAGGTGTCGTGGAAGTGCACGCCGAGTGTCGCCGGCGCGATCCCCTTCTCCGCCAACGCATCCAGCAGCCGTACGACATGACCGGGCGTCCCGGTGCCGATGGTGTCGCCCAGGCAGAGTTGATCGGCGCCGAGCGCCAGCATCGCCTCGCAGACCGTCACCACCTGATCGATCGGGACCGCGCCCTCCCAGGGGTCGCCGAAGCACATCGACACGTACGCGCGCACCCACAGCCCTGCGGCCCTGGCGCGTTCGACGACGGGAGCGAACATCCGCAGGGACTCCTCGACGCTGCGGTTGAGGTTCTTCTGCGCGAAGGTCTCGGTCGCCGATCCGAAGACGGCCACCGCTCCCACGCCTGCTGCGAGCGCCGCGTCCAGGCCCCGCTCGTTCGGCACGAGCACCGGCCGGTCGGCACCGCGGCCGAGGTCGCCCAGCTGCTCCAGCAGTTGCGGCGCGTCGCCCATCTGCGGCACCCATGCGGCCGGCACGAAGGACGTGGTCTCGATGGTCTGCAGGCCGGTCGCGACCAGGCGTCGTACGAACTGCGCCTTCACATCCGTGGAGAGGATGGTCTTCTCGTTCTGCAGTCCGTCTCGCGGACCGACCTCGTAGATCGTGATCCGGTCCGGCATGACGGAGGACGGCTCGACCTGGGGAAGGCTCATCCCGTCATGCTGCCATCACGCCGCACCTCAGCCGCGAGCGACTGCGACGAAGACGTTCACGAGAGATCCGGAGTCGTCGGCGGGCAGGCCCGCGACCCATCGTTCGAGGTGCGCGGTCAGTTCGCGGGTCTGGACGGGCGTCAGACGCACGGCGCGCAGGAACGCGAAGGACTGCGGATCCGCATCCAGTCCGGCCCGGACCGCGCCGAGCATGCCGGTCGTCGCGTCACGGTCGTGGAAGTGCAGCGATCGACCGGCGCGCGCGTAGAGCGTCCCGGTGCCGCCGCGGCCGGTCCGTGTGCCGACACGCCTCACGAGACCGGCGTCCACCAGCACCTTGACGTGGTGGGCGACGTTGCCCTTGTTCATCGCCAGCTCGCGCGAGAGGGCGCTGACCGTCATGGGTTCGATGCCGAGGGCCAGGGTGATGCGGTGCCGTGACGGGTGCCGCATCGCCTCGTGCTGTTCGGGCGTCGACACGTTCAAGGCATCCGGTACGTCAGTGCTCACTCCCGAAGCGTCAACTGGACTGGCGTGAGCGTCAAGAGCCTTCGATCCTGTGTAGATGACGATCTTCGATGAGATGGCAGACCTGGTCGAGCACCACTACGTGCTCGAGGCCGATGCGGCCCGATACGCAGGACTCCTGCGTCAGCACTCGGCCGAGCTCGCAGCGCTCGTACCGGACCGCAATGCCGTCAATGCCCGTCTCCACCAGTTGATCCCGGACCGGCACCTCAGTCTGCGGGCCGCGACCGTGCAGGCACCGGCACCTCGCCCTCCGGCCGCGGGGATCGCCGGGGTGCAGCGTCGCCTCGATGGCATCGCCGTCGTCACGATCAGCCCGTACCTGGACGACGCTGATCGCGCCGAGCCCTGCATCGACGCGATGTGCGCGTTGGTCGCCGGCGCGGAGCGGCTCGTCATCGACCTGCGGGCCTGCGGCGGAGGTGACACCGACACGATCGCGATGATCCACGGCTGGCTGCTGGGCGCGGAGCCGGTCCTGCTGGGCTGGTTCGAGCATCGCCACCGGCCGACCATCGACTACCTCAGCAGGCCGCGGACCATCGCGTACGACGGCCCGGTGGACATCCTGACCTCCCACCGCACGTTCTCCGGTGGCGAGGACCTGGCCTACGTCCTGCAGGCGAACGGGCGTGCCCGCGTGATCGGCGAGAGGACAGGGGGCGGTGCGCACCCGGTCGAACGCTTCACGCTGGCCGAGGGGCTCATCTGTCAGATCCCTGTGGCGCGCTCCGTCATCGCCCGCACCGGCGGGAACTGGGAAGGCGTCGGAGTCACCCCCGACCTCCCCTGCCCGGCCGACGAGGCACTGCAGGTCGCCGGGGCCGCAGGGTGATGGTCGAAGGGGTGGCGCCTGTCTGACAGAGTCGGCGGCATCATGGGGAACCCACTGGTCGTCTTCGTACCCGGCCTCGGCCTGGACGAGCAGGAGTGGGAGCGGGTACGCGCCCGTCTCGATCGGGACAGCGTCGTGGTGGTGCTACCGACGATGGGGCAGCCGGGTCGCCGCGGTCTCGACCTGCGGGTGGAGGCCCAGGCGGCGCTGCTCGCGCGGCGCCTGCCCCGGAACGCTCCGCTGATCCTGGTCGCGCACTCCGCGAGTTGCCCGATCGCTGCCGACCTCGCCTCCCGGTCAGGCGATGTGGTCGGCCTGGTCCTCGTAGGACCGGTGACCGATCCCGCTGCCGCGTCGTGGCCCCGGTTGTTGGTGCAGTGGGCTCGTACGGCGGTCCGGGAGCCGTGGTGGCAGCTGCCGGCACTGTTCCGACAGTGGGCGCGCACGGGGCCGTTGAGCATGATCCGCGGCATGAACGCCGTACGCCCCTTCCGCACCGATCACGCCCTCCGCTCGGTGCAGGCACCGGTGGCGATCGTGCGGGGAGAGCGGGACCAGATCGCGGCGAAGGAGTGGTCGGCCACGGTGCAGAGCGCGTCGGGCGGCCACCTGAGCACTGTTTCGAGGCGCCGCGCACATGGTGCCCACGACCCATCCCGACGCCGTGGTCGACGCCGCCCACCACGTTCTCGCCGCCGTCACAGCCGCCGAGCGCCTCCGAGACGACGAACCCCAGCTGCCCATCTGACGTCACCGGCCCAGGCGTAACGCCACTGGCCGCATGCCATTGTCGAATCGTGCTGTTGCTGGTGACCGGATCGAGTTGCTCGGGCAAGACCACGGCCGCGCGGCTCTGTGCCGACCTGCCGCACCTGGCCGTGCACGACAGCGACGAACACGGCGTACCGAGCGACGCGGACACCGCCTGGCGCCAGCGCGACCTGCGTCGCTGGGTGCAGGAAGGGATCCGGCTCGAGCGGACGGGCACCGACCTGCTGCTCACGGGTCAGTCCCCCATCGGCGAATTCCTGGCTGTTCCCGAGGCCGACCGACTGCCCACCGCGGTGCTCCTGATGGATGTCGAGGACCGCACCCGAGGGCGCCGCAACCGGGAAGCGCTGGGACCGGTGGCTGCCGAGTGCCGGGACGGGTCCCTCGTGGATGGTCGAGGTGATCGACACCACGGAACTGGACGTCACGACCACCGCAGCCGCACTGCGGGACTGGGTCACGCTCCAGCGCTCCCAGAACGGTTGACCTCGGCGCCACCGGCTCGCATCCCGTTGCGGCCCTGCCTTCGTGCGATGCTTGCCGCTCACGCCAGCACCGGGAGATCACGATGAGCAACCAGCCGCCCTACGACGGCTCGCAGGACCCCATCCACGAGCAGCCGACCCAGGGCGTGCCGCACGTGGAGGAGCAGGGGCAGGGAGACGACTCGGGGAGCACCCAGAGCGGCAACGGCTGGTCAGCGCCGCCCTCCGCCGCCCCATACGGCGAATCGTCGGGATCGTCCTACGGACAGTCCACGCCGCAGTACGGCAGCGCGCCCCAGTACGGGCAGGCCCCGCCCCCTCAGTACGGCCAGTCGGCGCCGCAGTACGGCAGCGAGCCCCAGTACGGCCAGTCGGCGCCGCAGTACGGCAGCGCTCCGCAGTACGGCCAGTCGGCGCCCTACGGTCAGACGGAGAAGGACCCGTACGGCGCGCCGCAGGGCGGGTACGACGCGTACGGCCAGGGTGGTTACGGACAGCAGGGCTACTACTCCCCACCCGCCACCCAGGGCAACGGCAGCAACACCTCGGCGATCGTGTTGACGGTCGTCTCCGGGCTGTCGATCTTCCTCTGCTGCGGGGCCGGCATTCCCTCGCTGATCCTGGGCATCATCGCGCTCACCAAGCAATCCAACGACCCGGGCGGCGCGGCCCGCCTCGCGAAGATCGGGTGGATCGTCTTCGGCGTCCTCGTCGCGCTCGCGGTCATCGCTCTGGTCGTGCTCTTCGCCGTGGGCGCGTTCGCGGGAGACTCCGGCTCCAGCGACACGTATCCCTACGGGAACACCCCCAGCTACAGCTCGACGTTCTGACCTCGCAGACAGTTCCTATCGGGCGGCGCCGGAAGATCGGCGCCGCCCGGTGCGTTGTACGGGCGAACCCCGAGGCGAAAGAGCAGGTATGACCGACGGACCCCTGATCGTGCAGAGCGACAAGACGGTGCTGCTCGAGGTCGACCACCCCGACGCGACCGCGGCGCGCCGCGCGATCGCCCCCTTCGCCGAGCTCGAACGCGCGCCCGAGCACATCCATACCTACCGGGTCACCCCGCTCGGGCTGTGGAACGCGCGTGCGGCCGGGCACGACGCCGAGCAGGTCGTGGACGCCCTGGTCCGCTTCAGCCGCTACCCGGTGCCGAACGCCCTGCTGATCGACATCGCCGAGACGATGGACCGGTACGGCCGCCTCGTCCTGGAGAAGCGCGAGGACGACCAGCTGGTGCTGACCTCCACCGACAAACCGGTGCTCGAGGAGGTCCTGCGGCACAAGAAGATCGCCCCGATGATCGGCGCGCGGCTCGACGACCTGACCGTGGCCGTGCATCCGAGCGAGCGCGGTGCCATCAAGCAACAGCTGATCAAGGTGGGCTGGCCTGCCGAGGACCGCGCCGGGTACGTCGACGGCGAGGCCCACGAGATCTCGCTCGACACGACCGAGTGGTCGCTGCGGCCCTATCAGGAGCAGGCCGTCGACGGGTTCTGGCACGGCGGGTCCGGGGTCGTCGTCCTCCCCTGCGGCGCCGGCAAGACGCTGGTCGGCGCGGGTGCGATGGCGCGCGCCAAGGCCACCACGTTGATCCTGGTGACCAACACCGTCTCGGCCCGGCAGTGGCGCGAGGAGTTGCTGAAGCGCACCTCCCTCACCGAGGACGAGATCGGCGAGTACAGCGGCGCCCGCAAGGAGATCCGCCCGGTCACCATCGCGACGTACCAGGTGCTCACGCACAAGCGCAAAGGCGTCTTCCCGCACCTGGAGCTGCTCGATGCCCGCGACTGGGGCCTCGTCCTCTACGACGAGGTGCACCTGCTGCCCGCGCCGATCTTCCGGATGACCGCCGACCTGCAGGCACGGCGCCGCCTCGGTCTCACCGCGACCCTCGTACGCGAGGACGGCCGTGAGTCCGACGTCTTCAGCCTCATCGGGCCGAAGCGCTTCGACGCGCCGTGGAAGGACATCGAGAACCAGGGCTACATCGCCCCCGCCGACTGCGTCGAGGTGCGGGTCACCCTGCCCGAGCACGATCGTCTGGTCTACGCCACGACCGAGCCCGAGGACCGCTACCGCTTCGCGTCCTGCTCGGAGGTCAAGAACCCGGTCGTGGAGCAGCTGGTCGCCCGGCACGCCGGCGCGCCCACCCTGGTGATCGGTCAGTACCTCGACCAGCTCGACACCCTCGCCGGCCGGTTGAACGCCGACATCATCACCGGCGAGACGACGGTCGCCGTACGCCAGAAGCTCTTCCAGCAGTTCCGGGACGGCGAGATCACCCTGCTCGTCGTGAGCAAGGTGGCGAACTTCTCCATCGACCTGCCGGAGGCGAGCGTCGCGATCCAGGTGTCCGGCACCTTCGGGTCACGCCAGGAGGAGGCGCAACGCCTCGGGCGCGTACTGCGCCCCAAGCGCGACCACGGCACCGCGCACTTCTATACGGTCGTCGCCCGCGACACCGTCGACGCGGAGTTCGCGGCGCACCGCCAGCGGTTCCTCGCCGAGCAGGGCTACGCCTACCGGATCGTCGACGCCGAGGATCTCGGGGACACTGCTCCGTCCGGTGCGCGCTGACCGGGCGCCGCTAGGCTGGCATCCGTGAGCCAGGACGTGGGCCGGGAGCCCGGGCAGGATGCGCAGATCGAGCCGCTGCAGGTCGACACCCCGCACATCATCATCGTCGGTCTGGTGCTGTGGGCGATCGCGCTCGTGGTCACGCTCGTCGTGCCGGCTCTGCACAGCGGCGACCGTCACTGGTGGCCGTGGGCAGCGCTGTCCGGCCTCCTCCTGGGCGCGCTGGGGCTTGCCTACGTACGACGCGGGCGCGGCAACGCGAGCGCGGCATGATCCGGCGAAACTCCTTCTCCCGAGAGGCTGCCCATGGTTTCCGAGACGTCCACTGACAACGTGGCCGACCGCACGGCGACCGTCGTGCTCTTCGGCGCCACCGGCGATCTGGCCAAGCGCAAACTCCTCCCGGGCCTGCTGCACCTCTTCCACTCCCGGCTGCTCGGCGACATCCGGCTCGTCGCCACGTCGCTGGAGGAGATGACCCGCGAGGAGTTCATCGACCTCGCGTCGCGCTCCATCGACGAGTTCTCGGTGCACAACCGCGACGACAAGGTCTGGCAGGCTTTCGCCAAGCGCGTCTACTACGTGCCCGGGTCGGCGGGTCCGCAGGGACTGGCCAAGACCGTGGCCGAAGCGGAGGCCGAGGTCACCGGCACCCTCCTGCCGCAGCGCCTGCACTACCTGAGCGTGCCGCCGAAGGCGGCGCTGGCGGTGACCCGCACGCTCGCCGAGGCGGGGTTGGCCGAGGGCAGTCGGATCGTCATGGAGAAGCCGTTCGGCACCGACCTCGCGAGTGCCGTGGCGCTCAACGCCGCGGTCCACGAGTTCTTCGACGAGGACCAGGTCTTCCGCATCGACCACTTCCTCGGCAAGGAGGCGGCGCTCAACATCCTGGCGTTCCGCTTCGCTAACGGACTCTTCGAGCCGATCTGGCACCGCAACAACATCGAGCACATCCAGATCGACGTGCCGGAGACCCTCGGCCTGGAACAGCGGGCGTCCTTCTACGAGGGCACCGGCGCCTACCGGGACATGGTCGTGACCCACCTCTTCCAGGTGCTGGCGTTCACTGCCATGGAGCCACCGACCGCGCTACTGCCCCAGGCGATCACCGAGGAGAAGAACAAGGTCTTCCGGTCGATGCAGCCGATCAACCCCAACGACGTCGTACGTGGCCAGTACCAGGGCTACCGCGACGAGAAGGGCGTCGCTCCGGAGTCGGAGACCGAGACGTTCATCGCCCTGAAGGCCTACATCGACAACTGGCGGTGGGCCGGCGTCCCGTTCTATCTGCGCACCGGCAAGAAGCTGTCCGAGGGCCAGCGGATCATCTCGGTCGCGTTCAAGGAACCGCCGAAGTCGATGTTCCCGTCCGGTTCCGGGGTCGGACAGAACGGCCCGGACCACCTGACCTTTGACCTCGCGGACAAGGCCAAGCTCTCGCTGTCGTTCTACGGCAAGCGACCCGGACCCGGCTTCCGCCTCGACAAGCTCTCGATGCAGTTCGCCTACCAGGACACCAGCTGGGCCGGGTCGGTGCTGGAGGCCTACGAGCGGCTCATCTACGACGCGATCCGAGGTGACCACACGCTGTTCACCTCGGCCGAGGGCATCGAGCGGCTGTGGGAGATCTCCGAACCCCTGCTCGACAACCCGCCGCCGGTGCGGCCCTACGCGCTCGGCTCATGGGGTCCGAATCAGATCCACCAGCTCATCGCCCCGCGAGCCTGGCGGCTTCCCTTCGAGCGCAAATGGCGTGCGCCTGCTCGCGATTGAGCTGCGCACACGAGGAGCGGCCGGTCGGGGATCACCCCGACCGGCCGTTCTCATCCGCCGGTCAGTGGCGGACGCGCCACGCGTGGGTGTGCGCCTGGTGGGCGTCCTGCGCCAAGGGGTAGTCGTAGCCCAACGCGTCGAGCATCGGCTGCGGTTGCGGCGCCTCGCTGGTCGGGAGCGGCTGGTCGCTCAGCAGTCCGGCGGTGGCGGTCGTCGCGGCGTAGTCGACGTAGTAGCTGATGATGCCGTTGTCTACCTCGCACGCGGTGTCCGCGGCCACGGTGCGGGCGTGCGGGTTCACCTTGACCAGGTTGACGAAGTAGTTCAGGTACTTGTCGCAGGTCGCCACGTCGGTGGACGACGCGCGCTTGCTGACGGAATGCTCGTAGGACCAGACGTTCTCGGAATCGACCGTCTTCACGCCGTTGAGCAGGTCGGACAGCCGGTTGGAGGTGTCGACGTAGATGTCGGTGGAGGCGACCGGGTTGCCCGTCTTCGACGTGTACGCCGTGAGATAGGTCCACTGCGCGCCGCGTACGGGATAGCAGTTGAAGCGCAGCTCCGGGCCCTGGAAATCCGAGTCCTGGGTGCCCGGCAGGAGGGTCGCGGTCGCGGAAGCCTTGGTAACCTGGCCGACCTCCCACTTGGCGTGCGACTCGCAGTCGCTGCGCGACCAGAAGTGCGCCTGGCGGCTGGTGCCGTGCAGGAAGATCGAGCCCGCAGGGTGGGCGGCAGCATGGGCGGGTGCGGCCGCCAGGGTGATGCCGGTACCGGCGAGCGCGGTCGCACCTGCGACCGCCGCGAGCGTCTTCAGCATGAGGTGATCCTTATCGGGAGACGGCGTGAGCGACCGCTCACGATCGGATCATAGGAGTCGCACACGGCTCGGTGCCCGCGTTGACACGGTTGTTCATCTGCTTCTCGCCGGACGTTCGCGGCGTACGGCGGGTGCCCGGAGGTCATATGCCTGGTGGCCGGGAGAACACCCCCGGCCACCCCACGCGTGCGGTCCCCTCTTTGCTGAGGGTGTGAGCACGGGCCCTCAGCAGCTGACGACGCCGACGACTGCCGGTACGCCGATAGTCGGGTTGAGCGGTACGTAGGACCATCCATCTCAGACCTAACTTCGGCTGATTTTCAGACCTAGGACCCGCCCTAGAACCCCTTCGCGGAACTCCGTCATCGATCGCGGTCGATCAGCGATCCACCATCCGCGAGAGATGTCCGCGCTGGGTGTGGACAACCCCGAAAAGTGTCACCGCGACGCGGGGGGATGTGGATAACTCAAGCTCGAATCGTGAACATCGGCAGTAGTTTTCGTGGTTCGATCTCTTGTGCAATGCATCGAACAAGCGTATGATTCAGGATAGACGGCAAGGGGCGCCGTCATCAGCGCAGGAGGGGCCATGGCGCAGTCGACGACCGACATCCATGGGCCTGCTGCGCCGGGTACAGGTGACCGGTTGATGGCTCTGCTGGGCGAGTTCGCTGCCGGGCTGGAGGAGTGGCCGGACGCTCTGTGGCAGTTGGACGAAGCGGCGCTGGGTGAGGTGGTCGGGAGCATGCTGCGGATCACGGCTCGTGCGGAGAATGTTGCGGCGCTGGCCACGGCGGATGCCCTGAGCCGTGGCACGGTGGCGAACTCCACGGCGACCGGGGCACCCGCCTGGGTGGCTCGGCAGGCGACCGGTGTGGACCCGACCGTGGTGCGCCGGGTCGGGGTGGTGGGCGTGGACTGTGCGGATCCGCGCAATCAGGTCGTGGTCGACTCGCTGGCCGATGGGTCGGCCAGCGTGCCGGTGGCCGCTGCCGCGTTACGCCAGGTCCCGCTGATCCTGCCGCAACTGCCGACCGCCGACCGGGATGACCTGCTGGGCCGGTACCTGTCCTTGTCGGACTACGGGGCACGCACGTTGCGGGAGTTGACCACCCGGATCCTGGGGCAATACGCCCCGCAGCAACTCGTACGCGATGAGGAGCGCCAGCAGGAGTGCGAATCAGTCTTCTGGGCCGACCTGCCCAGTGGGCTGACCCGGTTCGTCGCCGAACTGTCCGGCGCACACGCCGCGGTCGTGAAGCACGCCCTGCGCGCCTTGTCCGCACCCACGCCAGAGACCGGAGAAGGTGCACCAGAGCGTGACACCCGCACCCCGGCCAAGCGCCGCGCGGACGCCCTGGTGCAACTGGTCGACACCGCAGCCGGGGTGTTGGACGGCACCGCCCCGCGGCCGGTCGGAGAGTTCGGCGGAACCACCAAGATCCTTGTCACCCTCGACTACAACACTCTGCACGAGGGGCTCCGAGACGCCGGCCGGCTCGGTCACCCCAGCGAACACAGTTCAAACGACGGCAGATCCGCACCGACCTACCTTCCCGGCATCGGACGCACCACCGACGGCGAGCACCTCGACGCCGGCACCCTGCGACGACTCGCGTGCGACGCCGACCTCATCCCCGCAGTCCTCGGCACCGAGTCCGAACCGTTGGACATTGGCCGCGCGAAACGCCTGTTCACCGGCGGCCTGCGGACCGCGATCATCCACCGCGATAAGCACTGCACCTTCGCCGGCTGTGACCGGCCACCGGACTGGTGCGACGCACATCATGTACGGCCCTGGTGGGCCGGCGGCGAAACGAACCTCGGCAACGCAGCACTGCTCTGCGCCCGCCACCACACCATCGTGCACCGCGACCTGCTCACCGCCACCGTCGCCGCATCCGGTGTCACCTGGGATCTCACGCCAGGCCTTCTGCCCACCTGGCCCGGACAGCGGCCCGCCGCATAACGCTGACGGCGTTCACCACCATTGACGGCGTTCAAACACCGTCAACGAACGCGAACACCGTCAGCGTGCAGCGCGATCGGGTGTGGCGAACTCAGGCCTCCTGCGGCCCGTCGTCCGGTGCGTCGGACTCGGAGGTCGCGTCGGTCGGCTCGGGGAGTTCGGACTCTGGCGCGGCCGGCTCGACCTCCACCGCGGCGGGCGGCTCCTGCTCGGGCGCAGCAGGCGCGGCCTCGGAGACCTCCAGCGCGAACTCGTCCAGCACATGGCCCTGTTCGGGCTCGGAGGACGGCAGATCCAGCTCGACCTCGCTGTGCGCGCCGCACCCGTGGTCCAGGGAGACCACGGCGCCGTCGCTCGGCGACCAGGCGTTGGTGCAGACCCCGAAGACCTGGCGCAGTGCACCGGCCATGGGCAGGAAGAAACCGCACGTCGTGCACTGTGCCGGTGCCTTCACGGCGATCTCGGACGTGGGCCCGTGCGCGCCGTCGTACCAGCGCTGCGCAGCCTCGTCGCGACCCTCCGCGGACAGCACGCGCGGCCGTCCGAGGCCCAGTTCGAAGAAGCCCGTCTCGTCGACGTCCTCATCGCCGGTGGCCTCGAAGCCGGCCTCCAGGCGCGGGTCGTCCTCGATGTACGGCGTGATGTCGCCGGCGCCGATGTCACCGGGCGCCAGGCGCTCGGCGTACGGCAGCCACTCGGGCGACAGGACGGCCTGGTCGCCGGGGAGCAGGTTGGCCTCGCAGACCGTCGCGATCTTCGCGCGGGGGGCGCGGGCGACGGAAATCGACCAGTGCCAACCCTGGTATCCCCTGCGCTCACAAGCGAACTGGTGCATGGCCAGGCGCTCGTCGAGCATCACGACACCCAGGTGCTCACCGACGTCCTCGGCGGAGGAGATCTCGACGGCGGCCGCGCGGGCGACCTCGACCGCATCGGTCAGGACCTTGTCGGCCTTGGGCCGCGTCGAGCGCGTCTTGGTGGGCATGGACTCAGACCTCGAGGTCGTCGGCGACCGCGCGGAGGACGGCGGCGATCTTGCCGCTCTGCGCCTTGTCGGGGTAGCGGCCGCGGCGCAGTCCGTTGCCGAGCCCGTCGAGCATCTTGATCAGGTCCTCGACGATGAGGCTCATGTCGTCGGCGGGCTTGCGGTGGCGGGCAGCGAGCGAGGGAGCGGCGTCCAGGATCTTCACGCTCAGCGCCTGCGCGCCGCGACGGCCCTCGGCCACGCTGTACTCCACGCGGGTGCCGCCCTTGACCACGGTCGTGCCGGTGGGCAGGGCGCTGGAGGGCAGGAAGACGTCCTGGCCGTCGTCGCCGGAGACGAATCCGAAGCCCTTCTCGGAATCGAAGAATTTGACCTTGCCGCTGGGCACGATGCACCTACTCGTTCGCTGCGTGTTGGGGTGTTCCGTCGCATTTCCGCTGACGGACAAGGTTAACCCGTCGAGGCGGCTCGCTCGAACTCATTGAGCCGCTCCCCCAGAGCCACCAGGTCGGGCACGACGGCGTCGGCCCCGGCTTTTCTCAGCATCGCCTCGTCGTGCGGCCCGGTCGTCACGCCGACCGCGTACGCCGAGGCGGCCCGGGCGGCGTACATGTCGCCCTGGTGGTCACCGACGTACATCCGCGCGTCGTGAGCGCGCAGCGGGACCGCCTTGTCCTCGGCGAACACCGCCCCGACCACCACATCCGGGCGCAGGCCCACGTGCTCGAGCACCGCGTGCACCGCCGCGGGAGCCTTGGCGCTCACCACCAGCACCCGGCCGCCGTCGGCGTGGATCAGCTCGACCAGCTCGACCGCCCCCGGGAGGGCGGTGGTCAGTCGTACAGCGTGCTGTAGATAGACCGCCCGGTAGTCGTCAGCCGCGCCGCGCACCTGCTCAGCGGGGAGGAAACGACCCAGGTTGGCCTCCAGCGGAGCTCCGATCAGCGGCCACAGCTGCTCGTCACGTGCGGTGACACCGCGCTCGGACAGCACCTGCTGCATGCATTCGACGATCCCCTGCCGGGAGTCGACCAGGGTCATGTCGAGGTCGAACCCCACGACGAACGGCGCGCCGCTCACCACTGGTTCGGTGCCCCGCTCTGGGTCCACCGGCGGCGCTCGCCGGAGGAGCTCACGAGCCGCACGATCGCGAAGATCACCAGTGCGAGCCCGAGCAGCCCGAAGACGGCCGCACCCGCGAAGCCGAGAAGCACCGGGATCCCGATGTCGTGACCGAGGCCGTCGATCCTGCTCTGGGTGGCGACCCGGAAGGACGCGTCGCCGCAGTCGAGCCGGTAACTGCCCGCCGTGGTCGAGGTGAAGGCGGCCGCCTCCGTGTCGTCGTCGATGGTGCTGCCGGAGCTGCTGACGAAGCGGATGAACTGCCCGGACGGGTCCAGCGCGCCGCACCGCGCGCCCGCGCCGATCTGGTCGGCGGTGCCGCGGGAGGCCAGGAGGACGTACCGGGTCGACGCCTCCAGCCGCTGCGGGGCCGACGCCGTCCATCGGCCGTGCTGCAGGGCGTCCAGGCCGCTGCGCACGCCGGTCCAGATCCCGAGGCCCAGGCATCCGGGCGCCAGGATCAGCAGACAGACCAGCCCGATGCCGAGCGGCCACCAGCCGCGGGTGCGCGGTGGTCCCGCCGGGTCGACGTAGTGGTCGTTCATCAGAAGTACCAGGGGTAGGGCGACCAGTCGGGGTCGCGCTTCTCCAGGAACGAATCGCGGCCCTCGACGGCCTCGTCGGTCATGTACGCCAGGCGGGTCGCCTCGCCCGCGAAGACCTGCTGCCCCATCAGACCGTCGTCGGTGAGGTTCATGGCGAACTTCAGCATCCGCTGCGCGGTCGGGGACTTGCCGTTGATCTCGGCCGCGACCTGGATCGCCTCGCGTTCGAGCTCCGCGTGGTCGGCCACGATGTTGACCGCGCCCATTCGCTGCATGGCCTCCGCGTCGTACGTGCGGCCCAGGAAGAAGATCTCGCGCGCGAACTTCTGGCCGACCTGCTTGGCCAGGTACGCCGACCCGTAGCCCGCGTCGAACGAGCCGACGTCCGCGTCGGTCTGCTTGAACCGCGCGTGCTGGCGGCTCGCGATGGTCAGATCGCACACCACGTGCAGCGAGTGGCCGCCGCCCGCTGCCCAGCCGCCGACGACCGCGATCACGACCTTCGGCATCGTGCGGATCAGCCGCTGCACCTCCAGGATGTGCAGCCGCCCGCCCTGCGCCTTGACCCGCGCGGCGTCCACGGTGTCGGCGGTCTCGCCCTCCGCGTACTGGTATCCGCTGCGCCCGCGGATGCGCTGATCGCCGCCGGAGCAGAAACTCCACTTGCCGTCCTTGGGGCTCGGGCCGTTGCCGGTGAGCAGGATCGCGCCGACGTCGGGGGTCATCCGCGCGTGGTCGAGCACCCGGTAGAGCTCGTCGACGGTGTGCGGCCGGAACGCGTTCAGCACCTCCGGACGGTCGAAGGCGACCCGGACCGTGCCGCGCGCCGGGCCCTCCAGCGTGCACCGGTGATAGGTGATGTCGGTCAGGTCGAAACCGGCCACCGGCTCCCAGGACGAGGGATCGAACGGCTGGTCGGCGGCTGCGTCGGTCACGCGGACGACTGTATGCCGGGCGGTCGGGCGGGTGCACTCCCTGCCGGTCGCGGCTGCCGACCCGGTCGTACTGTCGGTGCCATGGATGCGGTGCAGGAGTGGAAGGACGCCCAGGCGCGCGTCATCGAGCTGGTCGAGGGGCTGTCCGCGGACGCAGCGGAGACGATCGTCCCCGCGTGCCCGGACTGGACCGTGCGCGACCTGCTGTCGCACATGATCGGTCTGGACGCCGACGTCCTCGCCGGTGACGAGCCCGATGACCACAACGAGGCGTGGACCGGCCAGCAGGTCGACCAGCGCCGTGGGCGGGACGTCGCGGCTCTGGTCGGCGAATGGCGTTCGCTCACCGAGCCTCTCGCGACATGGATGCAGGCGCACACCACCCGACCGCTCGGCGACGTGGTGATCCACGAACAGGACCTGCGAGCCGCGCTGCACTCCCTGGGTGCCCGGGACACCGACGGGCTGCGCGCGTTGCGCGACCGGATGGCGGACGGGTTCGCCGAGCGGGTGCGTGACACCGGCGCCTCCACGATCGAACTCCGTTCACCGACGTGGCAGTTCGTCGCGGGCGAAGGTGCGCCGGCGGTGCGGGTGGAGGCCTCGGAGTTCGACCTGACCCGCGCGCTGATGTCACGCCGCAGCGCCGACCAGCTACGCGCCTGGACCGTGGAGGGCGACATCGAGCCGTACGTCGAGCTCTTCGCCGGCCTGGGGCCGCTGCCGCACGACGCACCACCGGAGTGAGCCTCGTGAGCTGCGCCGACGTACCCGCTCTCGGGGATCTGCTCGACGGTCTGAGGGTCGTGAGCATCCCCCTGCGCACCCGGTTCCGCGGCATCGACTATCGCGAGATCGCCTACCTGGCAGGCCCGTCCGGCTACGGGGAGTTCGCGCCGTTCCTGGAGTACGAGCCGCCAGAGGCGTCGCGATGGCTGCTGGCCGCGATCGAGGCGGCATACGACGAGTGGCCCGTCGCGGTCCGCGAGAGCGTCCCGGTCAACGCGACCGTCCCTGCCGTCGACGCGGTCGACGTGCCCGCCGTCCTCGCCCGCTACGACGGCTGCACGACCGCCAAGGTGAAGGTCGCCGAGCGCGGGCAGCGCCCGGCCGACGACCTGGCGCGAGTGGCGGAGGTGCGCAACGTCCTCGGCGCGGACGGCCGGGTGCGGGTGGATGCCAACGGCGGCTGGTCCGTGGAAGAGGCCGCCGCGTCCCTCGAACGCCTTGCAGCGTATGGACTGGAGTACGCCGAACAGCCCTGCGCGACCGTCGAGGAGCTGGTCGAGTTGCGAACTCTGTTGGCGCACAGGGGCGTCGATGTGCGGATCGCGGCCGACGAGTCGATCCGCAAGGCCGAGGACCCGCTGCGGGTCGCGCGGCTCGGCGCCGCCGACATCGCCGTGGTCAAGGTCGCGCCTCTGGGCGGCGTGCGCGCCGCCCTTGCCGTCGCGCAGGAGTGCGGACTGCCGATCGTGGTCTCCAGCGCGCTGGACTCCAGTGTGGGCATCGCCGCCGGCCTCGCCCTGGCGGCGGCGCTGCCGTCGCTGGAGCACGCCTGCGGGCTCGGCACGGTCGAACTGCTCGAAGGCGACGTGACCACGGATCGCCTGGTGCCGCAGGCAGGCTCGCTGCAGGTCCGCAATCCCGAGGTCTCCCCCGAACTGCTCGACCGGTGGGCGGCCGCGCCCGGCCGGGTCCATTGGTGGCAGGACCGCGTCTCGGCCTGCCGCACAGCACTCAGCGCAGATCGCGCAAGGCGCCTCTGACCGACTCGAACAACTCGGGCGTCGCAGCCGCGAGCAGCGGCTTCGCGAGGCTGCCCGCGTCGTATGCGCCACCGTCGAGGTAACCGACGGCCCCGCCCACCTCGGCGACGATCAGCGAGCCCGGCACGTGGTCCCACGGCATCACGGATCGATAGAGCAGGTAGTCGCACTCGCCGGCGGCGAGCTTGGGGTAGTCGATCCCGCAACTGACCCAGGTCAGGGTCAGCGGCTCGAACCCGGCCGGGGTTCGGCCGATCATGGCCCGGTCCGACGTACGCCCGTCCGCCGGCTCGTGCGCCACCCGCCGCTCCAGCCGCACGCCGTCGCGGTAGGCGCCCGAGCCGCGTTCGGCGACGTACGCCGCCCGGTGCTCGGGCTGCCAGATCCACGCGCGCACCGGCTGGCCCCCGCGTACCTCGCCGATCATCATGGCGTGGTCGACCGAGCCGTGCACGAAGTTCTTGGTGCCGTCGATGGGGTCGACCGTGAAGAAGTCCTGCGTCGTCCGGGCGGCGGTGAGCAGCGACGGGTCTCCCGCGACCGCCTCCTCGCCCACGACGAGCACGCCGGGGTACGCCGCCCGCAGCCGCGCGGTGATCAGCACCTCCGCCTCGCGGTCGGCGACGGTCACCAGGTCGCCGGGATTCTTCTCCATCACCTGGTCGGCCGACAGGGCCCGGAACCGTGGCGTGACGACCTGCTCCCCGACCTCCTGCAGGAGGGCCAGGATCTCCTCGGTCTGCATCATTCGCGGTCGATCTTGTCCTTGCTGGCCTGCGCTCGGGGCCGCACCAGGATGCTGTCGAGGTTGACGTGCTCGGGCTGACCGGCGACGAACGCCACACACTCGGCGATGTCCTCCGCCGTCAGCGGTCCCTTCACCCCCCTGTACACCGCGTCCGCCCTCGCCTGGTCGCCGCCGAGGCGCACGAGGCTGAACTCGGGCGTTGCCACCATCCCGGGGTCGATCTCGCAGACCCGGACGGGCTGATCCCACAGCTCCAGCCGCAGCGACCCCATCAGCGCCTGCACCGCCGCCTTCACGCCGCAGTAGCCCGCGCCGCCCTCGTACGGCGCCCACGCTGCGTACGACCCGGTCGCGAGGATCGTGCCGTGCCCGGCGGTCAGCGCGGGAAGCAGCGCCTTGATCGTCGCGGCGACGCCGATCACGTTGACCTCGTACATCTTCCGCCAGTCGTCCAGGTCGGCCGTGGCCACCGGGTCGAGGCCGTAGGCGCCGCCGGCGTTCGCGAAGAGCAGGTCGATCCGGTCGCCCGCCGCCTCCGCGAGCGCAGCCACGTCAGCGCTCGACGTCACATCGCAGCGCACCGCGCGTCCGCCGATCTCGCGGGCCAGTCCGTCGATCCGGTCGGTTCGACGCGCCGCGCAGATCACCTCGAAACCGTCCGCCGCAAGCCGCAGGGCCGACGCCTCCCCGATCCCGCTGCTCGCGCCGGTCACCACTGCGATCCGCTTGGTCATGGGGGCAACGATAGGGCCGCGGCCTACGCTTGCTGACCGTGCCGACCCTCGTCCCGTACGCCGTCCGCCCGGATGACGTCGGCGCGTACCGGAACGCGCTGGGTCAGGCATTGGAAGGGACGGGGCCCGCGCTCGCGCTCGACTCCGCTGCGTTGCCCGATGGTCCCCTCCCGGACGATCTGGCCCTGGTCGTCAGCACATCCGGGTCGACCGGCTCCCCCAAGCGGGCGATGCTGACCGCGGCGGCGCTGCGGGCGAGCGCGGACGCGACGCACGAGCGACTCGGCGGTCCCGGCCAGTGGTTGCTGGCCATGCCGGCCCACCACATCGCCGGCACCCAGGTGATCATCCGGTCGCTGCGCGCCGGGACCGACCTGCTGGTGCTCGACCGGTTCGACGTCGACGGATTCGTCTCTCGCACCGCGCAGCTGACCGAGGAGCGCGCGTACACGTCGGTGGTGCCCACCCAGCTCGGCCGGTTGCTCGACGCGGCGCCGGAGTCCCTGCGCCGCTACGCCGGGATCCTCCTCGGCGGGGCCGCGGCCTCACCGACCCTGCTCGCGCGCGCCGCGGACGCCGGGGTGAGCGTGCTCACGACGTACGGGATGAGCGAGACCGCAGGTGGCTGCGTCTACGACGGCGTGCCCCTGGCGGGCGTGTCGGTTGAGCTGGAGGAGGACGGGCGGATCACGCTGGCCGGCCCGACGATCGCGCACGGCTACCTGGCCGACCCCGAGCGCACGGAAGCGGCGTTCGACCTCTCGACCCCGCTGCGGCGGTTCCGCACTGACGACCTCGGTGAGGTGCGCGACGGGGTGCTGCGGGTGCTCGGGCGCCGCGACGACGTGATCGTCACCGGCGGCCTGAAGGTCGCGCCGCAGGTCGTGCAGGACGCGGCGGCCGCGCTCCCCGGGGTCGCGGACGCGGTCGCGCTGGCGCTCCCGGACCCCGAGTGGGGGCAGGTGGTCGCGCTGGCCGTCGTCCCCACCCGTTTTGGACATGCGCAACGGGGCACATCCGACCCGCTGCGCATGTCCGATTCATGGACGGTGCACGAGGTGCGCGACGCACTGCGAGGGGATCTCCCGGCGTACGCGCTGCCCCGCCGGCTCCTCGTGCTGGACGCGCTCCCGCTGCGCGGACCAGGTAAGCCGGACCGCGTGGCGCTGGCGGCCCTGCCCGGATGGCAGGATTGAGCCACCTCCCCGCACGTCCGAAAGGCAGCCGCACCCCACCATGGCCACGTTGAACCAGTGGGTGCAGGGCGCCCGGCCGCGCACCCTGCCCCTCGCCGTCGCCCCCGTCGTGGCCGGCACCGGAGCGGCGTACGCGCTGCGGCACGCCAACCCGACGTACGCCGTGCTCGCCCTGCTCGTCGCCGTCAGCCTGCAGATCGGCGTGAACTACGCCAACGACTACTCCGACGGCATCCGCGGCACCGACGACGAGCGCGTCGGCCCGGTCCGGCTGGTCGGGCAGCGGCTGGCGACGGCGGGCAACGTCAAGCTCGCGGCCTTCATGGCGTTCGGTTTCGCCGCGCTGTGCGGGCTGGCGCTCGTGGCGCTGGCCAACCAGTTCTGGCTGCTGCTCATCGGGGTCCTCGCCATCGTCGCCGCGTGGAAGTACACCGGCGGCAAACACCCCTACGGCTACCTCGGCCTCGGCGAGCTCTTCGTCTTCGTCTTCTTCGGCCTCGTCGCGACGCTGGGCACCACCTACACCCAGGTCGGACACGTCGAGAGCGCCACCTGGGCTGCCGCCGTGGGCGTGGGCGCGATGGCGTGCGCGGTGCTCGTCGCCAACAACCTGCGCGACATCCCGGGCGACCGCGAGGTCGGCAAGCGGACCCTGGCCGTGCGGATGGGCGAGCACGGCACGGCGGTCTTCTACGTCTTCCTGCTCTGCGTCGCGCTGGCAGCGACCATCTTCGCGGCCCACACCCGCACGTGGACGCTGCTCGGGATCCTCGGCGTCGGCGCGGCCGTCCCGTCCATGCTGCTGATCGTGCGAGGCACCCGCGGTCGCGCGCTGATCCCCGCGATCGCCGGCACCAGCCTCGCGGCGCTCGGGTACGGCGTGCTGCTCGGCCTCGGTTTCTACCTCGACTACCTGGTCGGCTGACCTCACGGCGTCGGATCAGGTCGACGTGAGCGCGTCGCCCAGTTCGGTGCGCCAGTAGAGCACTTCGCGTCCCGAGCGCCGTCGCAGGACGGCACCGGCGTCCAGCAGCACCCGCAGGTGGCCGCCGACAGACCCGATGGGCAGTCCGGTCAGTGCCGCGAGTTGGGTGGTGCTGTGCGGGGCGGACAGTTCCCGCAACACCCGGGCCCGGTTGCCGCCGACCAGCTTGGCCAGGCCGTCTCCGAGGGGTGACCCGGTGTCGGCGAGCGCGCCTCCGACCGGGTAGGCCAGGGCGTAGTGGGTGGGCAGTCTCCACGAGACCCAGGTGCCCGGGGAGTGGACCGGCACGAAGGAGAGCGAGAGCGCGTCCCGCAGGTCGCGCGGCGGGATGTCGTGTCGGCTCACCACCAGCTGCCCGTCGGGAAGCCAACTCCATCGCGCGGACAACTCGGGTATGACGGCCGCCCATCCTCCGCTCGCGAGCCGCGCCGTCCGCGAGACGATGTCGGCCTGCAGCACCCGCTCCCGACGGGGCCAGTCCGACGCCACCGTCGCGGTCCACACCCACTCCAGCAACGCCAGCAGCTCACGGTGGACGCCAGGTGCCTGCAGGATCTCCGCGGGTGACTGGTGCCCGACCTCCCACAGATCGCCCAGCACCCTGGCGTCGTCCCATTCACGGGCGATGACGTCGAGCTCCTCCTGGAAGCTCATGCCGGGCCGCTCCGGTGCGACGGTCAGAAAGTCGGCCATCCATCCCAGTCTGTTCGCGGTGCTACCGCGAAAGGCGCTGTGCAGCAGCGTTGCTCGCACGGGATGATCGGCCAGCATGGCGTCGTACGCCGCACGGTGCGCCGAGTAGAAGGCACGTTGCCAGGGCACGTTCGGCGGTCGCCCGAGCAAGGTGATGGCCGCGGACACCTCGTGCAGCGGCGACACCACGAACCGGGACCGCGCGAGAAGGTCCGCCGGCACGATCCATCGGCTCAATGTTTCGCCCTCACGCGAATCATTGTGCCTCGGCGACCCCGAGTGCCAGCGTCGATCTTCATGCGCACCTACCGCGACATCTTCGCCGTCTCGCAGTTCCGTGCGCTCTTCGTGGCTCGATGCATCGTGATGACATCGATCTCGCTGGCAGGTCTGGCGCTCGGCACCATCACCTACGGTGCCACCGGCTCACCGGTCCTGACCGCGCTCAGCATGTTCGGCGGACCCCTCATCACGCTGCTCGGCTCGTCCCTGGTGCTCGGAGCCTCCGATTCGCTGCGCCCCCGCACCGCGATGATCGCCTCGGCCGTGGCCGCTCTGGTCGCCGACTCGCTCCAGGCCATCCCGGGCATGCCGTGGGGCGCGCGGTTCGCGATCCTTGCGGTGCCGTTCCTGGTCGCGTCGGCGACGGGTGGATCGACGGTCAGGCTTCTCACCGCGATCGTTCCGGCTGACGGACTGCTCCTGGGTCGCGCCACACTCAACATCGCCGTCGGCGTCATGCAGATCATCGGATACGGGCTGGGTGGCGTTCTCCTGCACTGGTTCTCGGCACCTGGGCTGTTCGTGATCGCCGCCGTCGCCGATGTCGTCGCGATCGTCGTGGTGCGCCTCGGCGTCGGCGACCACCGCGCCGTGTCGAACGGGGGCAGCAGCCTCATGCGCCGTACCCGCACCGTGAACCGCTCGTTGCTCGGTTCGCGCGTGACACGCCCGCTCTACCTCTGCATGTGGGTGCCCAACGGTCTGATCGTCGGATGCGAAGCGCTGTTCGTCCCGTTCGCGGGTGCGGCCGGGGCGGGTCTCCTCTTCGCGACGTCCGCGGCAGGGATGCTCTTCGGGGATGTGGTGATGGGGCGCTTCATCCCGCCGCCCCTGCGCGATCGACTGATCGGGCCGGTACGGCTCTGGCTCGCCGCGCCGTACCTGGCGTTCTTCTGCCACCCCGCGCTGCCCGTGGCAGCCGTGCTCGCGTTCCTGGCGTCCTTCGGCTACTGCGCGTCGTTGCCGATGCAGGAGAGGCTGCTGGGCTGCACCTCACCGGACATCCGTGGTCAGACCTTCGGGCTCTTCAGCAACGGACTGATGATCGGCCAGTCGCTGGGCGCGCTCGCCGGAGGGGCCGTGGCCATGGCAGTCCCGCCGTACGATGCCATGGGCATCCTCGCGGTCGCGTCGGCCCTGGTCACCGTCTCACTCACCCGCGGCCTCAGACGTTCGGCGCCCCACGTCCGGTCGGGGAAGACGACCGGCGTCGAGCCGGCAGAGGACGAGGGCATGATGCTGCGGTGACGACAGCACATGGCGACAGCGGCGGCCCTGCGATCCGGGCTGCCGCGACCGAGGACGTCCCGGCGATCGCAGCCCTGGTCGACCGGATGTGGCGCACGACGTACGCCGATCTGGTCGACGATTCCTTCTGGGCGACCGTGCCGATGACGTTCTGGGCCGCGGAGGTCCGCTCCCACCTCTGCGTCGCGCCGACCGCGCTCGTCGCGGTCGAGGGGGACGACGTCGTCGGATGGGTGTGCAGCGGCCCGGCCCGTTCGGAGCAGATCGACATCCCACGAGCGCGCAGCCGCGAGCTCTACACCCTGTACGTCGGCGCCCCCGGCCACGGCCTCGGCCAACACCTCCTCGACGCCGCGCTCCCGAACGACGAGCCGGCCGAACTCTGGGTCTTCGAGGCCAACCTCGCGGCGCAGCGCTTCTATCGGCGCAACGGCTTCACGCCGGAGGGCAGCCGGCACGTCTACCTGCCCGAGACCGCGGCCCTGCCGGAGATCCGGATGGTGCGCTGACACCGCGCGGCATGATGGATGGTGACGGCGTCGGCGGACGCGCGACGCGGATCGGAGCAGCGTCATGACCTCTTCGTGGTCCACCGACGAGGCGGCTCACATCACCGCCGCCGACGAGCTGCAGATCGCCGTCAGGCGGGCGGACGGGACGTTGCGCCGGTGGGTGACGATCTGGGTCGTGTGCGTCGGCACGGAGGCCTACGTGCGGACGTGGTACCGGCGCGACACCGGCTGGTTCGGCCACGCGACGAGGTCCCTGAAGGGCCGCATCAAGGTCCCCGGCCTCGAGGCCGACGTCACCATCAAGGACGTCGGCAGCCGCCCCGCCGAGCTGCGCGCGGACGTCGACGCCGCCTACCGCGCCAAGTACGGCAGCACCTCCGGGGACCGGATGGTCGGCGACGACGCAGCCGACGCCACGCTGCGGCTGGTGCCCGACCGTCCCTGACGGTGATTGCGGCGCCGTCGGATTGCGGATGGTTCGGTGACCGACCCGGCATGATGCTGCGATGACGACTTCGCAGCACGCCGATCGCGAGAAGTTCGAGCACCTGCGCACGACGCTCGAGACGGCGGGGGTGCGGGCGGTGCTCGGCACCACCGTCAACGCCGCCGGGCTGACTCTCGCCAAGAGCGTGCCGATGCCGCGCTTCGAGGCGTTCCACCGCACGGGCCTCGGGGCGGCGCGGGTGTGGCCGGTGTTCTGCATCGACGCCGCGATCGCCTCCGCCCCGGGCATCGACGCCACCGGAGATCTGCGGCTGCGCATCGACATCGACGCGCTGCACGACCTCGGCGACGGACTCGCGTGGGCTCCAGCCGATCTGCGGACGCAGCAGGGGGATCCGGTCGGCGCGTGCACGCGCAGCCTCCTTCGGACCGTCGAGCAGCAGCTGGCGTCCGCGGGGTTGGCGGCACTCGTCGGCCACGAGCTGGAGTTCGTGCTGGTCGGCTCCGACGGAGCGGCGCAGGGCGGCGGCTGGGTGCCGTACGGCGCGACCGGACTGCTCGACCAGGAGGCCTTCGCCTCCGACCTGCTCATGGCCGCCGAGGCCGGTGGGCTCCGGATCGAGCAGCTGCACAGCGAGTACGGCCCGCAGCAGTTCGAGTTCTCCCTCGCACCGCAGTCACCGGTCGACGCGGCCGACGCCGTCGTGCTGGCCAAGCTTCTCGTCGGGCGCACGGCACGACGTCACGGGATGCGGACGTCGTTCTCCCCCAAACCGTTCCACGGGGCGGTGGGCAACGGTGCGCACCAGCACTTCTCGCTGCAACGAGACGGCCGGCCGCTCTTCGGAGGCGGTGACGGACCGCACGGCATGACCAGCGACGGCGGTGCTGCGATCGGCGGTGTCCTGCGCGGGCTGGCCGAGGTGCAAGGTCTGCTGACCGGGTCGCTGCTCTCCGGTGCGCGCCTCTCCCCCGGCATGTGGTCCGGCGCGCACGCCGGCTGGGGTCTGGAGAACAGGGAGACCGCCGTACGCCTCATCCGGGGCAGCACCCCGGACGGCTCCAACGTGGAGGTGAAGTGCATCGACCCGTCAGCCGGCGTCTACGCCGCGAGCGCGGCGGTGTTGGCGCTCGCCCTCGAGGGCATCACCGACGGCACGTCGTTGCCCGCCGAGGTCGACGAAGACCCCAGCGGATGGAGCGACGAGGACCGGGCTGCGGCCGGGGTGCCGCTGCTACCCGACGACCTGGCGACTGTCCTGGCGGCGCTGGACGGATCCGCGCGCGCCCGGCGGCTGCTGGGCGACGACATCGTCGACGCTACGGTCGGCGTACGACGGCACGAACTCGACACCTACGGCGACCGGGAACCGGAGGAGGTCGCCGAGCTGTTTCGGCTCGCCTGGTCGATCTGACGCCGGCTCAGCGGTAGGAGGAGTGCGGCGCGAGACGCAGGGACTGGGGCCGCGCCCGGTCGTGGCCGTAGATCAGCAGCCCGCCCGTCGCGTCGGCCAGCTCCCGTAGTGAGTACGCGCTGCGCCGAGCCGCTACCGGATCGTGATGGGCCGTCCAGTCGTCCCGCTCGAAGCTGCTCGCGACGTGCACAGCATCTCCCGCGAGGATCACCGTCCCGGTCTGCGGGAGCTGCACCACGACGGACTGGTGGCCGGGCGTATGTCCTGGAGTGGGCAGCACCCGCACCCCCGGCGCGACTTCGGCCGGGCCGTCGAGCAGCTCGTACGCCAGCTGCGGCAGGTCCCAGAAACGCGCCGGGTAGTCGGGGTTGTCGCGCGCGAAGTCGACCTGGGCACGCTGCGCGAAGCACCGCGCGTGCGGGAAGAGGTCGTTGTCGCCGGCGTGATCGAAATGCAGGTGGGTGTTGACGACGTACCCGACGTCCACGGGCGTCAGACCGAGCTCACCGAGCCGGTGGGTGAGCGTGTCCGCAGGAGTCATCACCCCGCGCAGATCGCCCTGGGAGTCCGTTCCCCGCCAGGCCAGGTCCGGGTCGTCGACGTGACCCCGGTGCATCCCCGTGTCGACGAGCAGGTGGGCACCGTCGGCGAGCCGCACCAGGTACGCCGAGACCGGAAGCCGCAGACGCGACCCGCCCGAGCGGGGCGCCACGGTCGAGGCGGTGCAGTCGCACACCCCCAGGTCGAGCACCCACAGCTGCTCGGCGCAGGAGGTCAGTCGTCGTCCTCGGCCGTGCGCATCGCGTCGGCCTTCTCGCGCTTCTTCTCGACCCGGCGCTCGACCTGGGCGGCGAACCGCTCACGAGGCACCCGCAGCGCGTAGACCGAGATGACCGCGGACACCACTGCGGAGATCACCAGCAGCGGCCAGCCACGCAGCTGGCAGAACCACAGCGCGATGAGGACGAGGAAGAACGTCGACAGGCGCAGGAGGGTGTAGCGGGCCATTCAGGTCACAGCCCGGAGTAGGAGTGCTGGCCGACGAAGTACACGTTGACGACGCCGTAGTTGATCAGGATCGCGGCGAAACCGGCCAGCGCGATGTACGCCGCCTTCTTGCCGGACCAGCCGGCCGTCGCGCGGGCGTGCAGGTAGGCGGCGTAGACGACCCAGATGACGAGCGTCCAGACCTCCTTGGGGTCCCAGTTCCAGTAGTGGCCCCACGCCTCCTGCGCCCAGATCGCCCCGGCGATGAGCGTGAAGGTCCACATCGGGAACGCCACGATGAGCACGCCGTACGTCGTGCGGTCCAGCGACGCCGCGGACGGCAGCGCGTCCATCCACTTGAGGCGCTCGCGACCCGCCTCGCCCCGCTCGTCGCGCCAGTTCTGCACGAAGTAGGCCACGGTCAGGCTGAACGCCAGCGTCGACAGCGCCACGGACAGGGTCGCGACAGTGACGTGGATGGACAGCCAGTAGCTCTGCAGCGACGGCATCAGCGAGCTGGCCGCGGTGTAATAGACGACGGCGGCGAGCATCTCGAAGAGCACGATCGGGCCGGTCACGAAGACGCCCAGCCAGCGGATGTCCGACTTCAGGCTCCACGCGAGGAAGAACACCATGGCGAACATGCAGCCGACCATGGAGAACTCGTACATATTGCCCAGAGGCGGGCGACCCACCGCGATGGTGCGGGTGGCGACGGCGACGATGAGCAGCAGCGTGCCGAGCCAGGACAGCGACATGCCGATGCCGCCCCACTGCCGCTTCTCCGGCGTCAGCTGCGTGGTGGCGGGCGCGTCGACGAGCACGTCGCCGTCGGCCGTGGCCCGGGTCTGCGCGGCGGTGGACCGACGTGCCTCCAGGCGCGCCGCTCGGTGCGGCGCACCGGCCAGGTCGAGCGCGAAGGAGACCATCGCGAGCGTGAGCACCAGCGCCGAGGCCCACAGGAAGTGGGAGGAGAGGGTGGCGACGCCCGTGTTGATGTGGTCGTTGCTGAAGTCGAACTTCATGTGCGGGCACCTGCCTGAGTACGGAGCTGTACGTGCGTGCTGTCATCGCCGGCCACCGCGAGCGCCAGCCCGTCGATCGCCACCTGCAACCGCGGGTCCTCGCCCTTGGCGAGGCCGCCGACCCTGACCAGGCTACGCGCGGGATCCTGGGGGTCCGCCGACACCTTCACGAAGACCCGCCGGCGGCGCAGCGTCATCGACATGATCAGCCCGATCAGGCCGAGCAGCGCGCCGTAGAGCGCGGGCATCTTGCCGGGGTCGTGCCGGGTCGAAAGGCCCGCCCAGCGCTGCACGTTGTCGAAGGTGATCGAGCCCCGTCCGCCCGGCAGCTTCGTCGTCTGCCCCGGCTTGAGGACGATCCGCAGCGGCTGCTTGGCCTGAGCGCCGGTGCCCTGCACCTGCTTCATGGCCGAGGGGTCGAGCGTGTAGACCGATTGGGCCGCGCCGTTCGGGAAGAGATTACCCACCCACATCCCGAGCACCAGCGCGGGGTCCTTCGGCGCGGGGAAGGTCGAGACGGGACCGGCCGTGTCGGAGAACGCAGCGGTCGGCAGGAAGAACCCGTAGAACCCCATCTGCTT
The DNA here is from genome assembly GCF_017565325.1 of Allobranchiibius sp. GilTou38. Taxonomy (NCBI): domain Bacteria; kingdom Bacillati; phylum Actinomycetota; class Actinomycetes; order Micrococcales; family Dermacoccaceae; genus Allobranchiibius; species Allobranchiibius sp. GilTou38. Next base: position 172,220 of record NZ_JAGEKN010000005.1, read on the forward strand.
CGCAGCAGGCAGCGACGACACCTTGATCGCACCGGTGGACTTGTAGTTGTTGTCCTGGGACAGGAACGGCGTCTCCTGCCGGTAGAGCACGTTGCCCTTGGCGTCGCGCACGGTGATCATCGGCGCGTAGCCGTTGCCGAGCAGGTAGACCGAGCTGCCGCCGATCGGCAGCGAGTGGTTGACGGAGATCACCTCGCGCTTGGACTTGCCGTTCGTGCCGGTGACCGTGGTGTACGCGGTGAAGTGGCGCGGCTGGCCGTACTGCGGCGACGTCGGCGGGACCTTGTCCTCGAACGACACGTCCAGGCTGTTCAGGCGGATCGACCACGGGCTGAACTTCGAGTCGTCGACGAGCGGCCCGAGGTTCTCGGTGTCGTAGCCGCCGCTGTTGGAGAAGCCCTGGCCGACCGGCACGATCACGTCGGCGCGCCATCCCCACAGGTGCCCCGCGGCGACGGCCAATACGACCCAGATCAGGCACGAGTGGAAGATCAGGTTGCCGGTCTCGCGCATCCGACCGGCTTCCGCCGCGATGGACCACGACGACTGCGCACCGCCCTCGACGGTCTCGTCCTCGCGCACCCGGTAGCGCTTGCGCTTCAGCACCTCCCGCGCGCGGTCGAGCACGACGTCGGCCGGTTCGTCGACGCTGCGCTCGACGTACGCCGGCAGCCGCGACAGGTTCTTGGGCGTCCGCGGCACCGGCGCCCGCAGCGTGCGCAGGTGGATGCGGATGCGCGGGATCACGCAGCCGATGAGCGAGATGATCAGCAGGATGTAGATCGCCGCGAACCACGGCGACGTGAAGACGTTGAAGAAGCCCAGTCGGTCGAGCCACGGCGCCAGGCTCGGGTGGTTGGTCTTGTACGTCGCGACGCGGCCGGCGTCGATGCCGGTCTGCGGGATGATCGACCCGGGGATCGCCGCGACCGCCAGCAGCAGGAGCAGGAACAGCGCCGTGCGCATCGAGGTCAGCTGCCGCCAGAACCATCGAGCGGTCCCGAGCGGGCCGAGCCGGGGCTGGGTGATGGTGCTCATCAGATCGCCGGCTCGAACGCGCCGTTGCCGACGAGCTGTATCTGGATCCAGGTCACGAAGTCCTCCCAGAGACCGCTCACCATGAGCACTCCCACGATGAGCATCAAGGTGCCGCCTATCAGCTGCACCGCCCGGTGGTGGTCGCGCAGCCAGCGCGAGGCGCGTTCGGCGCGGGACCAGCCCGCCGCGATGAGCACGAAGGGGATGCCGAGCCCGATGGTGTAACAAATGGCGAGCACTACCCCGCGCGGTACCGACCCGCTGTCGTGGTTCAGCGGTGCCGCCGCGACCAGGATCGCGCCGTAGACAGGGCCGACGCAGGGGCTCATGCCGAGCCCGAACACCACGCCCAGCAGCGGTGCGCCGAGCAGGCCGGCGGCGGGGCGCCAGCTCACCGGCAGCCCTCGCTGCCCGAGGAAACCGAGGTAGACCAGCGCCAACAGGATGACGACGACCCCGCCGACCCGGGTCACCAGACCCAGGTGGTTGCGGGTCAGGTCCAGCGCCCAGCTGAGGGCGAGGGAAACGCCGACGAGGACGACGCCGAAACCCAGCACGAAGAGCAGCGCGCCCGAGACGAGTCTGGTGCGGCGGCGTTCGTCGGTCAGACCGGTCACGTAGGCGAGGAATCCGGGCACCAGCGGCAGCACGCACGGGGAGGCGAACGACACCAACCCGGCGGCGAGAGCGAGGCCCACCGCGAGCGGGAGGCTGCCGGTGGCGACGACCTGCTGCACGTCGGCTGACATCGCCGTCACTTGCCGGACAGGGTGTCGTCGACGAGGCCGACCAAGGTGGTGCTGTCGACCGGTCCGGTGACCCGCGCGGCCACGCGGTGCTGGGAGTCCAGCACCAATGTGGTCGGTGCGCTGCCCCCGAAGTTGCCACCGAGCGCGGCGATCGTCTGGCCGTCGCCGTACTGCAGCGACGGGTAGGTCATCCCCCGCTCCCGCGTCGTCGCGAGCGCGGTGTCGGTGCCTTCCTTGTAGTCGAGGCCCATCAGCACGACCGGTTTGCCGCTGGCCTTGAGCTGCGTCCACGCCTTCTGCAGGTCGCCGAACTCCGTCTGGCACGGCCCGCACCACGAGCCCCAGACGTTGAGCACGACGACCTTGCCCTTAGCGCTGGCGGTGCTCGACCACGGCGCACCGGTCAGCTCCGTGCCGGACACCGCGAGCGGCTTGCCGCGCTGCGCGACCGACAGCTGCTCGACGGTCCTGTCGCTGCCGCCGCCGCCGGCGTTGCGGGCCTGCCCGCCGATGGTGTTGCCTCCGCCACCGCTGCTGCACGCCGTCAGGAGGACGGCCGCGCACACCGCACCCGCGGTCAGACGTAGCGGCCTCATGCGCCGACCACCGCGGATGCGAGGGGAAGCAGCGAGGCGGCCGGCTCGGCGTACGTCACCATCGTGACCTCCGGGCCGCGGAAGGTCAGGCTGGTGACCGAGGCGAGTGTGCACTCGCGGTTGCGCGGGTTGTGCCACAGGCGGCGGTGTTCGGCGTCGAGCCGCGAGATCCATACGGGCAACTGGTGGCTCACGATCACTGCCTCACGACCTTCGGCCTTCACCCGTGCATCGGCGATCGCCGCGCGCATGCGGGCGGCGATCTGTACGTACGGCTCCCCCCAGGACGGCTTGACCGGGTTGACCAGCTTCGGCCAGAAGCGCGGTTGGAGCAGCTGACGGGGCGAGGCGCCCACTGTCAGCCCCTCGAAGTCGTTGTCGGCCTCGATGACGCGATCGTCCAGCGTCACCGGCAACCGGGCCACCTCGGCGAGCGGCTCAATCGTCTGCTGAGCGCGTTCCAGAGGCGAGGACACGAGGTGGGCGATGTCGTTGTCGGCGAGGTAGGCCGCGGTCATGTGCGCCATCCGCACACCGAGCTCCGACAGCTTGAAACCCGGCATCCTGCCGTAGAGCACCTTGCCCGGGTTGTAGACCTCCCCGTGGCGCACCAGGTGCACGATCGTGCGGTCCCCTCCCGTCATGTCCCCCAGTTTCTCATCCGTGTCTGTGTGGTTCGTGACCGCCGGGGCACCGCCGCGAACACGACGCGCAGGGGCGGCGATTCAGGCCGCCGCCGCGGCAGCGGCAGCCGTCGGCAGCGCCGCGAGTACGGCGTCGACGGCCTCGTCGTCGTGCGAGGCGCTGACGAACCACGACTCGAACGCGCTCGGCGGAAGATGCACGCCCTGCTGCAGCATCGAGTGGAAGAACCGCCCGAACGCGGCCGTGTCCTGATCGCGCGCATCGTCGTAGTCACGCACCGGCTCGTCGCGGAAGAACACGTTGAACATCGAGCCGGCGCAGCCGATCACGTGCGGCACTCCGGCGGCGCTGAGCGCCTCGGTGGCGCCTGTGATCAGCGCGTCGCTGACCTCCATGAGGCGGTCGTAGACAGCCGGGGTGCACCCGCGCAGGGTCGCGAGGCCGGCGGCCGTCGCGACGGGGTTCCCCGACAGCGTGCCCGCCTGGTAGACCGGCCCGTCCGGTGCGAGCCGGCTCATCAGCTCGGCCGACCCGCCGAACGCCGCCGCCGGGAAGCCGCCGCCCATCACCTTGCCGAAGGTGAACAGATCCGGTGCGCCGCCCTCGGGCTCGCCCTCCAGGCCATACCAGCCGGCGGTCGAGCAGCGGAAGCCGGTCATCACCTCGTCGCTGATCAGCAGCGCCCCGTGCTCCCGGGTGATCCGCCGCAGCGCAGCAGTGAACCCGGGCTCCGGCGGCACCACGCCCATGTTGCCGGCGGCTGCCTCGGTGATGACACAGGCGATCTCGTCGCCGTGCTCCGCGAACGCCGCCTCGACGGCGGACACGTCGTTGTAGGGCAACACGATGGTCTCGTGCGCACTGGACACCGGCACTCCGGCCGAGTCCGGCAGCGCGAACGTCGCCAGCCCGCTGCCGGCCGCGGCCAGCAGCGCGTCGACGTGGCCGTGGTAGCAGCCGGCGAACTTCACGACCTTGCTGCGGCCGGTCGCGCCGCGCGCGAGGCGCAGCGCGCTCATCGTCGCCTCCGTGCCGGAGCTCACCAGGCGCACCTGCTCCAGCGGCGCGACCCGGTCGACGATCTCGGCGGCGAGCAGGACCTCGTTCTCGCTCGGCGTGCCGAAGGAGAACCCCTTGGCCGCCGCGTCCCGCACGGCCTGCTCGACGTCCGGGTGGGCGTGCCCGAGGATCATCGGACCCCACGAGCAGATGAGGTCGACGTAGCGGTTGCCGTCGACGTCCGTGAGCCAGGGACCCGTGCCGGACGCCATGAAACGCGGTGTGCCGCCTACGGATCGGAAGGCTCGGACCGGCGAGTTCACCCCGCCGGGGATCACTGTGCGCGCGGTGCGCATCAACTCGTCGGACCGGGTGGTGGGCTGTGCAGCAGGCATGTCGCCATCCTCGCAGGCGCCGCGCAGTCCGGCTCGGCCCCCACCACCAGGCACGACGGAGGGACGTGGACCACTGCGTCTACGTGGCCGGTTTACGTCTGCGGCCAGTGCTGCAGCACTGGCCGAGAACGCAGACCGCACACCCCGACACACAGCGACGCGTTGCCGCGGTCGGGCAGCTGACGGTCAGGCGACCTCGGTGTCCTTGCCGGTCAGATGCCGGCGTACGGCGTCCATCGCCTCGCCCAGCACCTCCAGGTCGTGAACGCCGATCTGCTCGATGAAGTGCTCGCGCACCCCCTGCACGTGCAGGCGTGCGGCGCGGCGCACGGTGTCCCAGCCGGGCACGGTGAGGGAGAGGACCACACCGCGACGATCCTCGGGCGCGTCACTGCGCACGACCCACCCGCGACGTTCCAGACGGTTGGCGGTGTGGGTGACCCGGCTGCGGGACTGGATGATCAGGTCGGCGAGCTGACTCATCCGCATCGATCCCTCGGGGGCCTCCGAGAGCATCGACAGCAGCTCGTACTCCGCGAACGAGAGCCCGGCGCCCTGCAACTCGGTGTCCAGGCGCACTTCGAGGGCGCGGCTGGCACGTAGATAGGCGCGCCAGGCGTGCTGCTGTTCCTTGGTCAGCCAGACCTGGTCGGTGGCTGTCACGGACGCCCGCTCATGGCAGCCGAGCCTACCGCCGACCGACCTTCTCAGATGGTGGCTCGCAGGATCGTGGCGACCTCGACGGCGTAGTAGGTGAGGATGATCGACGCACCCGCGCGTTTGATGGACGTGAGCGTCTCCAGCATCATCCGGTCCCGGTCGATCCAGCCGTTGGCGCCGGCCGCCTCGATCATCGCGAACTCACCGCTCACCTGGTAGGCGGCGACGGGGACGTCGACCTCACCGGCGACGGCGTGCAGCACGTCGAGGTAGGGCAGCGCCGGTTTGATCATCACGATGTCGGCGTCCTGCGCCAGGTCGAGAGAGACCTCGCGCAGCGACTCGGTGAAGTTGGCCGGGTCCTGCTGGTAGGTCGCGCGGTCACCCTGCAGGGCCGAGTCGACGGCCTCGCGGAACGGCCCATACGCCGCTGAGGCGTACTTGGCGGCGTACGCCAGGATGATCGTGTCGGTGAAGCCCGCCTCCTCCAGGGCCGCGCGGCACGCGGCGACCTGGCCGTCCATCATCCCGGACAACCCCAGCACGTGGGCGCCCGCGCGGGCCTGCGCCAGCGCCATCTGCGCGTAGAGCTCCAGGGTGGCGTCGTTGTCGACGCGACCACGGTCGTCGAGCACTCCGCAGTGCCCGTGGGAGGTGAACTCGTCGAGGCACAGGTCGGACATCAGGACCGTGCTGTCACCCAGCTCGTCGCGCAGGCGGCGCAGCGCGACATTGAGAATGCCGTCCGGATCCGTTGCGCCCGAACCGATCTCGTCGCGGTGCTCGGGCACTCCGTAGATCATCAACCCGCCGACGCCGGCCGCGACCGCGTCCCGTGCCGCGACCACGAGGGAGTCCAGACTGTGCTGCAGCACGCCCGGCATCGAGGCGAGCGGGACCGCGTCGGTCAGGCCCTCTTTGACGAACATCGGCAGCACCAGATCGGCCGGGTGCAGCCGCGTCTGTGCCACCAGCCGCCGGACCGCGGGGGTCTGGCGGAGCCTGCGCGGGCGGTGCTCCATCAGGCCTTGGCCTTGCGCCGCGCCGCCGTACGCCGCTCGCTCGGACGGCGTACGTCGTCGCCCGCCTCGGCGGCGGACAGCGCGAGGCCGCGGCCGTAGTCGGCCAGGGCGTCGACCAGTGACGCGGCGGACGGCTCGGCGGCCAGGACGTCGACCCGCAGGCCGTGCTCCTCGGCGGTCTTCGCGGTCGCCGGGCCGATACACGCCACCACGGTGGACGTGTGCGGCTTGCCCGCGATGCCCACCAGGTTGCGCACGGTGGAGCTGGAGGTAAAGAGCACCGCGTCGAATCGACCGGACTTGATCGCCTCGCGCACCTGCGGAGCCGGCGGAGCGGCGCGCACCGTGCGGTAGGCCGTCACGTCGTCGACCTCCCAGCCCATCTCCTGCAGGCCGGCCACCAGCGTGTCGGTGGCGATGTCGGCGCGCGGCAGGAAGACCCGGTTGATCGGGTCGAGCAGGTCGTCGTACTCCGGCCAGCCCGCGAGCAGTCCCTTGGCCGACTGCTCACCGTCCGGCACCAGGTCCGGCTCCAGTCCCCACTCGCGCAGGGCATCGGCCGTGACTCCCCCGACGGCGGCGATCTTCAGCCCGGCGAACGCGCGGGCGTCCAGACCGAACTCGGCGAACTTCTCCTTGACCGCACGCACCGCGTTCGCCGAGGTGAAGCCGATCCACTCGTAGCGACCGGTGACCAGGCCCTTGATGGCCCGCTCCATCTGCTGCGGGGTGCGCGGCGGCTCGACGCTGATGGTCGGCACCACATCGCTGGCCGCACCGAACGACGCCAGCCGCTCGGTCATCGTGCCGGCCTGCTCCTTCGTGCGCGGCACGAGGACGTTCCAGCCGAAGAGCGGCTTGTTCTCCCACCAGGACAGCTGGTCGCGCAGCGCCACGGTGCCGCCCACGACCGCGACGGTCGGCGCGTGCACCTTGTCGGCGCGGATCGCATCGGCCGCATCGGCGAGGGTGGTGACCTGGGTGGCCTGCTCGATCAGGGTGCCCTGCGAGGTGAGCGCGACACCGGTGTCGCCGTCCCGCCCGGCCGCGAGCAACCGGCCCAGCGCGTCGGCGATGTTCTCGGTGGCACCGAGCAGCACGACGGTCGTGTCGTCGCCGGCGGAGCGCTCCCACGCGACCTTGCTGTCACCGGCACTGATGACGTGCACAGCACGAGTCGCGTTGTTGGTCAACGGGATTCCGGCGTACGACGGCACCGCGGACACCGCGCTGACGCCGGGCACGATCTCGAAGGGGATGCCGGCCTTGCGCAGGGCGACCGCCTCTTCGGCCAGACCGTTGAACATCGCGGGGTCGCCGTCCATCAGGCGGACCACCAGGGTCTCCTCGGAGGACGGGTCGCTCGGCGACGCCTGTTTCGCGGCGCGCACGACGAGCTTCGCGCGGGAGGCGTGGGTCAGCGGCTGGCCGGCCTCGCCGTGCCCGGCGTCGACGATCTCGACGTCGGCGCGGGCGTAGGGCGCGACGAAGTCCTCGCGCGCGATCCGGTCGATCACGATGACGTCGGCGCGACGCAGCAGGCTGACGGCCCGCGTGGTCAGCAGTCCGTGGTCGCCGGGGCCCGAGCCGACGAAGGCGACGGTGGGCAGGGCCTTCACGGCCTTGGCGCCCTTCGCCGTGCCGCTCTTGCGATTCGATGCAGTGGTGGTGCTCACGATTCACGCTCCGCAGCGTTTGTTGGGACGAGGTCTTCGGGGTGGGTGGGGAACGCATCCGGTTTCGGAGGCGCCCCTGGAGGTATGACGTCGGCGGCACCGTCCTGGAGCAACAGCTGTGCCAGTTCGATACCCAGCCGGGGGGCGGCCTCAATCGGGCCGGTGACGGATCGACGCAGTTCGAAACCGCCGTCCTTGCTGCCGACGAACGCGCGCAACGAGATCGTCAGAGAACCGTCGAGCTCCTCGACGACCTCGGCCAGCGCCCCGATCGGCGACGAGCAGCCCGCTTCCAGCGCACCGAGCAGCGCGCGTTCGGCAGTGACCGCGGCACGGGTGTCGGGGTCGTCCAGGGGCGCGAGCGCCGCGCGCAGCTCCGTGGCGTCCTCGCGGACCTCGAGCGCCAGCGCGCCCTGACCGGGAGCCGGCAGCATCTGCAACGGGTCGAGGACCTCGGTGATCGCCGCGGTGCGACCGATCCGTGCCAGCCCGGCGCGCGCGAGGACGACGGCGTCGACCGTGCCGCTGGTCACCAGCGACATGCGTGTGTCGATGTTGCCGCGGATCCCGCGCACGGCGAGCCCGAGCCCGAGGGCGTTCAGCTGAGCGGCCCGCCGAGGCGAACCGGTGCCGACGACAGCGTCCTGGGGCAGTTCGGCGAGCGTGAGTCCGTCGCGGGCGACGATCGCGTCGCGGGGATCCTCACGGGACGGGATGGCGGCGAGCACCAGGCCCGGTTCCGGCTGCACCGGCAGGTCCTTCAGCGAGTGGACCGCGAGGTCGACCTCGCCGGCGAGCAGCGCGTGGCGGATCGCGGCGGCGAACACGCCTGTGCCGCCCATGGTCTCCAGAGGTCCGCGATTGGTGTCGCCCTCGGTGGTGATCATCACCAGCTCCACCTCGTGGCCGCGGTCGCGCAGCAACTGCGCCACGCTCTCGCTCTGGGTGGTCGCGAGCGCACTGCGCCGGGTGCCGAGTCGCACCATCATCGGCGATCACCGTCCGACAGCCGCGGGACCCGCGAGACGCGGGCCTCGTGCGGGTCGAGGTCGAAAAGGGTGCGCAGCAGTGCGGCGTAGTCCTGTCCGTGCTCCTCACCGGCGAGCTGCTTCATCCGGACCGTGGGCGTGTGCAGGATCTTCTCCGTCACCCGGTGCAGGGTCTGGCGCACCTGCGCCGCCTGCGCATCGGTCAGCTGCAGGCGACCGACCAGCCGGTCCATCTCCGCGTCGACGACGTCCGCGGCGCGCACCCGCAGCGCGGAGACGGTCGGCACGACCGCGGCCGAGCGGCGCAGCACCAGGAACTCCGCGACCTCGGCGGTGACCAGGTCCTGTACGACGCGCAGCGAGTCGCGCTGCGGGCCGTCGGCGGTGGTCCGGGCGCCGAGCTCCTCGAGCGTCACGAGCGTGACGCCGTCGAGCTCGCCGCACGCGGGGTCGATGTCGCGCGGCAGCGCAAGGTCGATCAGCACCATGTGCCGGGCGGGCGGGCTGTCGGCGGTCAGCAGGTGCGGCACCAGGATGTGGCCCACGGCACCGGTGCAGGAGATCACGATGTCGGCCCCGGCGAGGGCGTCGGTCAGCTGCGCCCAGGGTCGCGCGGTCGCTCCGGTCGCGGCGGCCAGTCGCTGCCCGTGCTCGGGCGTGCGGTTGACGATCGTGAGGCCGCCGACGCCGGCGCGGGTGAGGGTGTGGGCGGCGAGGGCGCTCATCGAACCGGCGCCGATGACGACCGCGGACTGCGCGGACAGTGCGCCGAGGTGCTCCTGCGCGATGCCCAGCGACTGCTCCACCAGCGATCGGCTGACGGTGTCGAGGTCGGTCTCGGCGTGCACCCGCTTGCCCACCCGCAGGGCGTGCTGCACCAGCTCGGACAGCGACGAGCCGAGTCGCCCGGCGTCCTGGGCGGCCCGCATCGAGGCGCGCAACTGACCCAGGATCTGGCTCTCGCCGATGGCCATCGAGTCCAGCCCCGCGGCGACGGAGAAGAGGTGGGCGACGGCCCGGTCCTCGAAGTGCACGTAGAGGTGGTCGCGCAGCGCGGGCAGCGGCATGCCGGTCACCGCGGCGAGCGTCTCGCTGATCGAGGTGACCGCACCATGGAAGGTGCCGACCTCGGCGTACAGCTCGGTGCGGTTGCAGGTCGACAGCACGAGCAGCTCGCTGACGTGCTCGTTGCCGACCAGGGACTCCCCGATCCGGTCCTGCTGTACGTCGTTCAGGACGACGCGCTCCAGCGTGGCGATGTCGGCGGTGCGGTGGGAGATGCCGATGACGATGACGCTCATCCGCTGGCCTCGATCCCGTCGGCGCCGAGGCGGGCGTCGTCCTTGCCGCGCTGCTCGTGGAAGGCCAGGATCTGCAGCTCGGTGGCCAGGTCGACCTTGCGCACCTGGGTGTGGGCCGGGACGTTCAGCACGCCGGGCGCGAAGTTGAGGATGGAGCGCACGCCGAGGGCCACGACGGCGTCGGCGACCTCCTGGGCGGCGACCGGCGGCGTGGAGATGACGGCGATGACCTGCTCGGTCACGCTAGCTGCGAACTGCTCGAAGTCCACGACCTGCATGCCGGCGATCGTGGTGCCCACCACGGCGGGGTCGCGGTCGACGAGCCACTGCACCTTGAAGCCGCGGGTGGCGAAACCGCTGTACGCCGCGAGCGCGTGCCCGAGGTTGCCCATCCCGATGATCGCGACCGACCAGGGGTGCTGCAGGCCGAGCTGGCGGGTGATCTCGCTGGCCAGCCGCTCCACGTCGTAGCCGACGCCGCGCACGCCGTACGAGCCGAGGTAGGACAGGTCCTTGCGCAGACCGGCCGAGCGGACGCCGGCGATGGTCGCGAGCTCCTCGGAGGACACGACCTCCACGCCGGCGGACACGAGGGGGTGCAGAGCACGCAGATAGCCCGGAAGTCGAGCTACCGTCGCGTCCGGGATGTCCCGCCGCGTCATGGGGTCGGTCGTCAAGGGCGCTCGACTCCTCCCGAGGTCGGCAGGCCCTATATCAAACGCCTGCGCAGAGGAAGTAATACCCCCTGACCATAAGACTTTGTGAAGGCATGCACAAAATCGCTCTGAAGCGCTGAAAGTGCTAGGCGGTACTACACCTGCTGCATCTCGCGAACGTTCGGGCGAAGAGTCGGGGGCTCAGGCCAGGGCGGCGCGCAGCCGCTTCTCGTCGACCCGCCAATAGTCGTGCTGGGCGCCGTCCACGAGCGTGACGGGGATCTGTTCGGCGTACTGCTCGCGCAACGCCGGATCGTCGAGGATGGAGACCTCCACCCACCCGACGCCGGTGTCGGCCGCGACCGCGGCGATGACCGTGCGGGCCTCATCACAGAGGTGGCACCCCGGCTTGCTGATGAGGGTGATGCGCGGCTCGTCGTTCACCAGAAGACCGAACGTCGTTGCAGCAGCAGCGAGTAGAGCGTCTGCTGGATGGTCTCGCGCACCTGGTCGGTCAGATCGAAGACCAGCATGGGGTCGTCGGCGGCCGCCGGCTCGAAGCTGTCGGTCGGGATGGGCGCGCCGAATTCGATGATCCACTTGCTGGGCAACGGGAGCAGACCGAGCGGGCCGAGCCAGGGGAAGGTCGGCGTCAGCGGGAAGTAGGGGAAGCCGAAGAGTCGGGCCAGGCTCTTGGCGTTGCCCAGCAGCGGGAAGATCTCCTCGGCGCCCACGATCGAGCACGGGATGATCGGCACGCCGGTGCGCAGCGCCGCGCTGACGAACCCGCCGCGACCGAAGCGCTGCAGCCGGTAGCGCTCTCCGAACGGCTTGCCGACGCCCTTGAAGCCCTCGGGGCAGACGAAGACCAGCTCGCCGGCGCGCAGCAGCCGCTCGGCGTCGGCGTTCGCCGCCAGCGTCGATCCGGACTTGCGCGCCAGATCGCCGAGCACCGGGGACTGGAAGACCAGGTCCGCACCGAGCGCACGCGCGTACCGGTGGCCGGGCGTCTCGTCGTGGATGGCGACCTGGACCATCAGCCCGTCGACCGGCACCGTGCCGGAGTGGTTGGACACCACCAGCGCGCCGCCCTCGAGCGGAAGGTTCTCGATGCCGCGCACCTCGACGCGGAACCAGCGCTTGTAGAGGGGCCGCAGCAGCGGCAGCCACACCTCGTCGGTGAACTCCTGGTCGAAGCCGAAGTCGTCGACCTCGTACTCCCCGGTGATGCGGCGCCGCAGGAACGCGAGCGCCTTGGTGATCCGCCGGTCCAGGTCGTCACCGGAGAGCCCTGCCGCCGAGCCGGCGATCCGCAGGGTGCGCACCAGCAGCTTGACGATCGACTCGATGTCGTACGGCGATCCGCTCGGCTCGGGTGCCGGTGCGGGGTCGGGCACGACGCGCAGCGGTCGGTCGGCGCGCGCGCCGGCGAACGCGGCGCGGGGCGGACGCTTGCGCGCGCCCGTCGCGTCGGATCCGGTGGTCTTGTCAGGCATGGGCTCCCCCTGCTCGCAGCAGCGCCGACACTCGGTTGTCGCCGCCGAAGACGTCGGTGAATGCTTCGCGTGTGGTGCGCTCGGGGGTGTAACCGAGCGATGTACGTAGCGCTGTGGTGTCCATCCCCCGCCCGAAGCAGAGCAGGTCCATCTGCTCCGCGGAGAAGTTGCCGACCCGGGCGCGGGAGGTGAACTGCTGAACGAGCGGCCCGGCCTGCGCGAGCACCGGAAGTGTCGGGCGACCGGCGATGCGGGCGGCCTGGTGCACGGTGAGCACCCCGTCGCCGGCGACGTTGATGACGCCCGTGCAGTCCTCGCGCAAGGTGGCGGCGTGGATGGAGCCGATCGCGTCGTCCAGGTGCAGCACCTGGAACCTGCCGTCGAATCCCAACGGCACGGGGATGACCGGCAGGTGGAAGAGGTCGGAGAAGGTGGTGCGCAGCCCGGGGCCGACGACGTTGGCCATCCGCAGCATGCACACGTCGACGTCGGGGCGGCGGCGGCCGAAGCCGCGTACGTAGGTCTCGACCTCGACGGAGTCCTTGCCGAAACCGCGCGGCGGGGTGCGCCGCGCCGTCATGTCCTCGGTGAACATCGCGGGGTCGCGCGGCGAGCTGCCGTAGACCGCGGAGGACGACTTGACGACGAGCCGTCGCAGCGAGGGCGCCTTCTGGCACGCAGCGAGCAGCTGCATCGTGCCGATGACGTTGATCTCCTTCTGCGTCGTGCGCCCGCCCGCCTGCCGCGGCGTGGTGATCACGCCCAGGTGCACGACGGTGTCGACGTTCTCCTGCTTGATGATCTTGCCGATGATCGGGTTGCGGATGTCGGCACGGACGAACTCCGCGTGGCCGATGTCATGGGCAGGGCGTACGACGTCGACGGCCAGCACCCGCTCGATCCGCGGGTCGGTCGACAGGGCCCGCGCGGCGAGTCCGCCGACGAAACGCGAGACCCCGGTGACGAGCACGGTCGTAGCCATCGGGTTCCCTCTCGCGGGTGCGGATGATCGCTGTGCGCAGATCGTACGACGAAGCCCCCGCCCGCCACGGCTCACGCCAGGCGACAGGGGCCTTCGTAGGTCTTACTGCTACTTCTTGTTACGACGCTGGTGTCGCGTCTTGCGCAGCAGCTTGCGGTGCTTCTTCTTCGCCATCCGCTTGCGGCGCTTCTTGACTACTGAACCCATGCGTGAACGCTGTCCTTCGATGATCGGAAATTTCAGAAAGGCTGCCAGTCAGGCTACGGCATGCCGGGGATGCGGCCGAATCAACCGTCTCCCCGCACCGGCCGGGCGGATTCAGGCGGTGCCCATGTAGGACTGGCTGAGGTACTCGGTCACGGCGGTCTCGGGCACCCGGAACGAGCGTCCCACCCGAACGGCCTCGAGCTCGCCGCTGTGCACCAGTCGGTAGACCGTCATCTTCGACACCCGCATGATGGTGGCCACCTCGGCGACGGTCATGAAGGTGACCTCGCCCACGTGCGTCTCGTGCGGCATGGTGGGGCCTCTATTTTCTGTGCGGTCCGCAACGGATGGTCTTTTCAGCAGGCCAGGAGTGCGGGTCGGCTGGTGCTGAAATGCACCCTAGAGGTTGAACGCATCCTGTGTGAAGTTTGAGACTAAAATGTCCACTCGACACGCCGTACGAGCGTGTTTTTCCTCCTGCCCGGTGACGCGTGCGCCAACGCCCACAACGGGCCACGCGGCACCCTTGCAGCGACGACCCCACCGGATCAGCGCCCACAACGGACCGCGCGGAGCCCTTGCGGCGAGCTCAGTCGAACCAGACGTCGAGCCCGTGCTCGGGGAAGACCGCCTCACGGGTGGCGAGCACGCACTGGTCGACCCGATCGTTCGGGTCGGCGCCGGTGGCCCAGGACTTCCACCACACCCGATCGTGCTCGGCCACCCCGTCGCCCATCCGCGGCGGACCGGGCCGCCCACAGGTCATCCGTGCGTAGTCGTGCCAGGCCGCCGGGATGGCCGTGTCCAGCGGGATCGGTGCGTGCGCGGCGATCGCGAGCAGGTGGGTCCACGTGCGCGGGACGACGTCGACGATCTCGTATCCGCCGCCGCCGAGTGCCACCCAGCGACCGTCGGCCACCTCATGGGCCAGGTCGTGCATCGACTCGGCCGCGGTCCGCTGCGCGTCCACCGACAGGCGCAGGTGCGCCAGCGGGTCCAGATAGTGGGAGTCGCAGCCGTGCTGGGTGACCAGCACCTGCGGGGCGAACGCGCGCAGCAGACCGGGTACGACGGCGTGCAGCGCCCGCAGCCAGGCCGCGTCGCCCACTCCGGGCGGCAGCGCGATGTTTGCGGCGCCGCCGAGCGCGCCCGGGCCGCCGATGTCGGCCGGATCGCCGGTGCCCGGGAAGAGAGTGCGCGGGCCCTCATGGATGGAGATGGTGAGCACCCGCGGGTCGTCCCAGAAGACCTTCTCGACGCCGTCGCCGTGGTGCACGTCGAGGTCGACGTACGCGACCCGCTGAGCGCCGGCCCGCAGCATCGACTCGATCCCGATGGCCACGTCGTTGTAGACGCAGAATCCGGACGCGTTTCCGGGCATCGCGTGGTGCATGCCGCCGGCGAAGTTGACGCCGTGCGACACCTCACCGGACCACACCGCGTCGCAGATGTCGCGGGTGCCGGCCGCGATGAGCGCGGACGCCTCGTGCATCCCGAGGAACGCCGGGTCGTCGGTCGTGCCGAGCCCGTACGTCGTATCGGCCAGCTCGGGGTCGGCGGATGCGACGCGCACGGCCTCGACGTACGCCGCGTCGTGCACCGTGCGGATCAGGTCCTCGGTCGGGTCCGAGGGCCCCGTGACCTGGACACCCGGGGCATCGAAGACGCCGTACTCACGCGCCAGTACGGCGGTCAACGCGAGCCGCCGCGGGTCCATCGGGTGGTGATCGCCGAAGTCGTACCGGGTCAGCCGTTCGTCCCAGACGATCCGGGTCGAGGCGGTCATCGGCTCGTCATCAACGGTCCCGCGTCACAGCACCGAGCTCGGCACCGAGCCGGGGTCCTCGCCGAGGGAGTAGACCATCGCCATCTCGTCCTCGGGGACGTCCGACTCCTCCTGGGTGGAGGGTGTGCCCTCGGGCACGCCGGTGACCTTCATCGGTCGCCGCGCGTCGGTGGGACGGAAGCCGAAGCTGCTCGCGAACGCGACGCCCCGGCCGTTGTCGGTGCCCACCCAGTAGACGACGAACTGGAAGGAGTCGGTGCCGGCCTGCTCGACGCCCGCCTGCACGAGTTGCCAGGCGACGCCCTGACCACGCAGGTCGGGCTTGACCCAGAGGCCGAAGAGCTCGCAGCTGCGGGGGTCCTCCGCGGGCGACCGCCCGACGGACACGACGCCCACGACGTCGTCGCCGCGCTCGGCGATCAACCGGCGGGAGCGGACCAGACGACGTCGCCAGAAGGCGTCGTCGAACTGTCGTTCCTGCGCGACGCTGGCCGCGAAGGCGTCGGGGCTGTCGGACAGTGCAGCCAGCCGTACGTCACGGTAGATCTGCCAGTCCTGCTCCCCGAGAGCACGAACCGTGATGTCAGTCATGCGGGTACTCTCGCACGGCCATCGCGCCCGGGGGTAGCTGCGTCCACCCCTCGCGGCTCACTCCCCTGCGGCCAGCTGGGCCGAGCGCCGTGCCGCCGCCTCGATCGCGGTGAGGAACGCCGCGCGGACCTTGTGGTCGTCCAGTTCGCGCAGTGCGGCCATCGTGGTGCCACCCGGACTGGAGACCTGCTCGCGCAGCACCGTGGGGTGCTCGCCGGTCTCCTTCAGCATGGTCGCGGCTCCGTAGAGGGTCTGCACGACCAGCTCGGTCGAGGTGGCGCGCGGCATCCCCAGCAGCACGCCGGCCTCGATCATGGCCTCGACGACGTAGAAGATGTACGCCGGCCCGCTGCCGCTGATTGCGGTCACCGCGTCGAGGTGGTGCTCCGGCAGCGCGACGACCCTGCCGCAGGCCTGCAGCAGCCCGGTCGCTGTGGCCAGCTGGTCGGCATCGCAGTTCGCGCCGGGGCTCACCGCGGACATGCCCTGATCGACCAGGGCCGGGGTGTTGGGCATCACCCTGGCGACCGAGGTGCCCTCGGGCAGCTGCGCCTCCAGGAACGCCGTGGTGATACCTGCCGCGAGGGAGACCACGAGCGTGCTGTCGCCGACCGCGCCGGAGATCTCCTGCACCAGCGCGCGCATGTCCTGCGGCTTGACCGCGAGCACGAGGGTCGCCGCCTGGGCTGCGGCCTCCGCGGCGGGACGCGCCCGGACGGCGTACTTGTCCTCCAGGTGCGCGAGCCGCTCGGGACTGCGGTCGCTGATCAGGACCGTGGCGGCATCGCGTCCGCCGCGCAGCCAGCCCGAGAGCAGCGCCTCGCCCATCACCCCGGCGCCCAGGATGGCAACGGTGTCGGCGCGCGACACGGTCATCCCCTGCTGATGAGGGAGCGGGCGAAGAACATCGCGTTCGCCGGCCGTTCGGCCATCCGGCGGACGAGGTAGCCGTACCACTGGTCGCCGTACGGCACGTAGATGCGCATCTGGTGGCCGGCGTCGGACAGTCGCTGCTGCTCGTCGGGGCGGATGCCGTAGAGCATCTGGTACTCGAAGGAGTCCGAGGCACGCAGGCAACGGTCGGCCAGCGACCCGGCGATCTGGATGAGCCGGGGGTCGTGGCTGGCGACCATCGGGTAGCCGTCGCCGTGCATGAGCACCTTGAGGCACCGCACGTAGGACAGGTCGACGTGCGCCTTGTCGAGGTAGGCGACGCTGCCCGGCTCGTCGTAGGCGCCCTTGCACAGCCGGATCCGGCTGCCGGCGGTCGCGAGGTCGCGGCAGTCGGCCTCGGTACGCCGCAGGTAGGCCTGCAGGACCGCGCCCACCCAGGGGAAGTCGGCGCGCAGCTCGCGCACGCCCTCGAGGGTGTCGTCGGTGGTGGTGTGGTCCTCCATGTCGATGGTGACCGTCGTGCCCGCGGCGGCCGCGGCCGCGCAGATCTCCCGCGCGTGGTCCACCGCGATCTTGTGCCCGTCGTGCGGCAGCGCCTGCCCGATGGCGCTCAGCTTGACGCTGACCTCCACGCCGCCGCGCTCGGTGAGCCCGGCGTCACTCAGCGCCCGCAGGACGTCGAGGTAGGCGTCGCGGGTGTGCCGTGCTCCTTCGAGATCCGTGCAGTCCTCGCCGAGGAAGTCCAGGGTGCCGAGCAGTCCCTGCCCGTGCAGTCCGGTCGTCGCCTCGACGGCGTCTGAGGTGCCCTCGCCGGCGACGTAGCGGCGTACGACGTCCCGGCTGACGGGCGCGTTCTGCACGACCCGCCGCACCTTGTCGTTACGGGACAGGCCGAGCAGGCCTGCGCGCAGTGCTGCGCTGGGGTCCAACACGATTGATCTCCTCGATTTACGCGAGCCGGCTGATCTCCACGGTCACGAACATCTTGCTGCCCGGGGTGCCGGTGAAGATGCCCCGCAGGGGCACGACATCTGAATGGTCGCGACCTTGCGCCACTTCAATGTAGAAGTCGTCGGGGACCACTCCTGCACTCGGGTCGACCGCGGTCCATGCGCCGTCCCACCACTGGATCCATGCGTGTGACACACCGGTGACGTTCGCACCGACCGGCGCGTCCCGGTCGGGGAAGACGTAGCCGGTGACGAACCTGGCCGGGATGCCCTGCGAACGCAGGGCGCCCAGGGCGAGGTGAGCGAAGTCCTGGCAGGCGCCCTGGGCGTCGTCCCAGGCACCGGCGCAGCGTGCGTAGACCGTGCGCCGTCCCGCGATGTAGTCCAGCCGTTCGCGGATGGCGGCGATGACGTCGGTGAGGAAGACCGCAGGAGTCGGAGCGTTCTCGCGCACCCGCGCGACGACCTCCTCGAAGGCGGGGCCGAGCGCCGTCCGCGGGACGATGCGCAGCACCTCCTCGAACTCGTCGCGCACCGAGGGGTCCGCGTACTGCTCCCAGGTCATGCCCGCCGTCTCGGCGGGGTGGCGGTCGACCGTCACGGTGCTGATCGCGACGACCTTCAGCTCGTCGTGCGGTTCATGAAGCTCGAACGACGTGACGGTCGTGCCCCAGTAGTCGGTCCACTGCTCCATCCACGGCGTCGGCGTGACGTCGACGCGGGAGTGCAGCACGGTCTGGCGGGCGCTCGACAGCGGCGTCAGACGCGCCTCGTTGTAGGACTGCGTCGCCGGGCCGGTGTAGGTGTAGCCGGTGCGGTGCACCAGCCGCATGGTCACGCTCACAGGGCCTCCGTCAGCCACTCGGGCGCCACGACGCCCTCGAAATACCGCTTCGCGATCGCCTCGGTCGCATCGGCGCAGACGCGCTGCAGCTCCTCCATCTCCCGGGGCAGGTCGGTGACCAGGTCGGTCAGGGACAGGTAGGACAGTCGCGCGTGCGCCTGCCCGATGACCCGTGCCGCGTCGCCGCCGAAACCGACCCGCCTCGACCTCGGGTCCAGCTCCTCCAGGCAATGCCCGGCCTGCTCGAGCAGGTGGGAGATCGAGCGCGGGAAGAGCCGGTCGAGCAGCAGGAATTCCGCTGCGGCGCGCGGGGATTCGGTCACGCGGTAGACGCGGGTGAACGCGTGGGCGGCGCCGCACGAGCGCAGCGTGAGCGCCCAGGCGCCGTTCGGCCCGGACACGTAGTTGCCCATCGTGATCAGCCGCGCGGTCATGTCGATCCGCTCGATGCTGCGCCCGAGGACGATGAACTGCCAGCCGTCGTCGTGGCTCTGGGTGCTGTCCGCGAGCGCGGAGATCATGCTGGCCCGCTCGCGCACGAAGCGGAACGCGTCAGCGGGCCGCCGCTGCTGCAGTTGCCCCGCGAGCACCGCGTTGTAGGTGCTGTTGATGGCCTCCCACACTTCCGTGGAGACGACCTCCCGCGAGCGGCGCGCGTTCTCCCGGGCGGTCTCGATCGCGTATGCGATGGAGGGGGCGGCCGTGCGGTCCAGCAACAGGGTCTGCAGCAGCGTCCCGGCGTCCGGGGTGCCCTCGCCGTACGCGATGCCCATGGCAGCCATCACCGAACGGCAGGTGGCCTCCTCGTCGATGACCGGGTCCTCGATGAGCAGCTGCAGGTAGGTGTCGAGGATGCGCGCCGTGCACTCGGCGCGCTCGACGTAGCGGCCGATCCAGAAGAGCGCCTCGGCGATCCGACTCAACATCTAGCGCTCACCGCCGAACGACGTCCGGACCGCGGTCTGACTCTGGCTCTGCTCGCCACCGTGGCCGCTCGGGGGCGGTGCGGCGTCGTCGGCGCCCGATGCGCGCTCTGCGGCCCGCCCGGCCCGCAGGCTCGGGTGCACGACGGCGTCGTCGGCCGCGGGGGCCGGTGACGCCTCGGGAATGGCACCGCGATCGGCGGCCAGCACCCAGGTGTCCTTGGAACCGCCGCCCTGACTGGAGTTGACGATGAGCTCACCCTCCGGCAGGGCCACCCGGGTGAGGCCGCCGGGCAGCACCCAGACCTTCTCGCCGTCGTTGATCGCGAACGGCCGCAGGTCCACGTGCCGCGGCGCCATCGTGTCGCCGATCAGGGTCGGCACCGTGGACAGCTGGATCACCGGCTGCGCGATCCAGCCGCGCGGATCGGCGATCAGTCGCTTGCGCATCTCGTCCAACTGGGCCGCGGTGGCGCGCGGACCGATGATGATGCCCTTGCCGCCGGCGCCGTCGACGGGCTTGACCACCAGCTCCGCGAGTCGGTCGAGCACCTCGGCGCGGTGCTCCGCGTCCTCCATGCGCCAGGTGTCGACGTTGGGCAGGATCGGCTCCTGGCCCAGGTAGTAGCGGATGAGGTCGGGCACGTAGGTGTAGGTCAGCTTGTCGTCGGCGACCCCGTTGCCGACGCCGTTGGCGATCGTGACGTTGCCGGCCCGGGCGGCATTGAGCAGCCCGGGCACGCCGAGCATCGAATCCCTGCGGAAATGAACGGGATCCAGGAAGTCGTCGTCGACGCGTCGGTAGATCACGTCGACCGGTCGCAGGCCGTTCGTGGTTCGCACCAGCACCCGGCCGCCCTGGGCGACCAGGTCGCGGCCCTCCACGAGGCGGGTGCCCATCAGGCGGGCCAGCAGGGCGTGCTCGAAGTACGCGGCGTTGAAGGCCCCGGGTGTCAGCACGACGACCGTGGGGTCGGTGACACCGCTCGGCGCGCAGGCCCGCAGGCTGGCGAGCAGCTTCGCGGGATACTGCGAGACCGGCCGGATGCGGTGGTGCGCGAAGACCTCGGGCAGCGCCGTGGACATCGCGCGCCGGTTGGAGATGACGTAGGAGACCCCCGAAGGGATCCGGACGTTGTCCTCCAGTACCCGGAAGTCGCCGTTGCCGTCGCGCACCAGGTCGATGCCCGAGACGTGCACCCGGACGCCGTGCGGGTAGTTGATGCCCTTGGCGACGCGCAGGAAATGCGGGCTGCTCGTCACGACACGGCGCGGGATGACCCCGTCCCGGAAGACCTGCCCCTCGTCGTAGATGTCGGCGAGGAACGCCTCCAGAGCCCGGACTCGTTGGGCGACACCGGCTTCCACGTGCGACCAGGTCTGCGCCTCGATCAGCCGGGGCACGATGTCGATCGGGAACGGCCGCTCCTGGCCGCCGATGTCGAAGGTGACGCCCTGGTCGAGGTAGGAGTGGCCGAGATAGTCGGCGCGCGCCTGCACCTCCTGCATCGACAGACGCTGCATCTGACGCTGGATGCCCATGTAGTCGGGCCGGCAGCCGGTGCCGTCGTACATCTCGTCGAACGTGTCCGGCCCCGACCGGTATCCGCCGAAAACCTGACCCGAGGTGCCGCCCTGCGTCTGGCTCTGGCTCTGCGTCACGCCGTCACGTTATCGGCACCGTGTTGCATCCCTGTTTCGATCGGCCGCATCGATCCGCACGGAGGTCCGCGCAGGACGCGTCAACTCACGATGTCCTTGCGCTCGAAACGCCACCAGGCCAGGGCCAGGAAGACCGCCGAGTAGGTGAGGGCGACTCCGGTGCCGCGGATCATCCCGTCCCAGTTGACGCTCGGGCCGAGGGCGTCGAGCCAGGAGTACTGGAAGTGGGTGGGCAGGACGTTGCGGTAGGAGCCGAGGGCGGTGATGGCGTCCAGGATGTTGGAGACCACCACCAGCAGCACCGCGCCGCCGACCGCGCCGAGCGGAGCATCGGTCAGCACGCTCAGCAGGAAGGCCAGGGCGGCGACCAGCAGCGACTGCAGGCTCGCGTACGCGACCACGATCAGCAGCCGCTGCAGTCCGACACCGGTGCCGAACGAGCCGCCGAGGGGAGATTGCGCTGGCGCCCAGCCGAAGAACACCCCGCCGATCAGGAACGACCACACGGGCACCAGCAGGTTGGCGCCGAGGCTGAGGCTGAGCGCGACGGTCAGCTTCTGGCGCAGCAGCCGCGAGCGGGGCACCGGGATCGCGAGCAGATACCGCAGGGAGGACCAGCTGGCCTCGCTCGCCACCGTGTCGCCGCAGAAGAGGGCGACGA
This sequence comes from Allobranchiibius sp. GilTou38, assembly GCF_017565325.1. Classification (NCBI taxonomy): domain Bacteria; kingdom Bacillati; phylum Actinomycetota; class Actinomycetes; order Micrococcales; family Dermacoccaceae; genus Allobranchiibius; species Allobranchiibius sp. GilTou38. Next base: position 193,942 of record NZ_JAGEKN010000005.1, read on the forward strand.
TGACCACGAGCAGGAAGGCAGCAGAGGCGAACTCGGTGTAGAAGGCGAAGTTGGCGGCGCCTGCGCTGCCCAGAGTGATCAGGGCTGAGCCGGACGCGCCGGCCCCACCCCCGCCACGACCTCCGCCGGGGTTGTTGACCTTCAGCGCGATCGCCACGATCACCGGCAGGACGATGAGGAGCAGGGCCGCGAGCTGGGTACGACGGCGGCGCAGCTGGCGCACGAACTCCACCCGCAGCGACAGGGTGCGGCCGGGGCGGAACGCCGCGCGCTCGCCCGGCGGGAGCTCGGCCAGCCGGTCGTGGACACCGCGGCGGGTGGCGGCGATCTCGTTCATTCGTCCGCTCCGACCAGTTGCATGAAGACCTCTTCCAGCGAGTGTCTGGTGGCGACCTGCTGGGCCTCGATGCCGGCGTCCGCGAGCACCCGCACCGCACGTTCGGGATCGGCCACCCGCAGCCGGTCGGGTCCGGCGACCGCGCCGACGATCTCCACGACCGACCCGGCTGTGATCAGACGCCCGTTGTGCATCACCACGACGTGCGTGCAGGTCTGCTCGACCTCGTCGAGCAGGTGACTGGACAGGACCACGGTGCGCCCCGTCTCGGCGTACCGGCGCAGCACCTCGCGCATCTCGATGATCTGCGGCGGGTCCAGACCGTTGGCGGGCTCGTCGAGGATGAGGACCTCGGGAAGCCCGAGCATGGCCTGCGCGATCGCCAGGCGCTGGCGCATCCCCTGGCTGTAGGTCTTCACGCGGCGTTCGATGGAGGGTCCGAGCCCGGCGATCTCCAGCGCGGTCTCGAAGTCGGCGTCCTCCTCCGGACGGCCGGTCGCGGCCCAGAAGAGCCGCAGGTTGTCGCGGCCGGACAGATGCGGCAGCAGCCCAGGGCCCTCGATGAACGCGCCGGTGCGCGACAGCACTGCGGCGCCCGGTCCGATGAGCTCGCCGAAGAGCCGGATGGAGCCGGTGGTGGGCGCGATCAGCCCCATCAGGGTGCGCAGCAGGGTGGTCTTGCCCGCACCGTTGGGTCCGAGCAGCCCGACGACCTGTCCCTGCTGGACCGAGAAGGTGACGTCGTCGACGGCCCGGTAGCCGTCGGCGTACACCTTGCTCAGGTGCTCGATGCTCACCGGCACGTGCTGGAGCGCGGGCTCGAACGAGTGACGTCGGCGACGGCGTACGGCGGCGAACGCGACGCCGAGCAGGAAGAGCGCCATCGCGACGAGGCCGACGATCAACCAGGGCCACGGGTGGCCTGTCGCCTCGGTGCGGCCTACGGCGGTGGAGAGCCCAAGCTGGGGAGAGGCGAGCGCGACGTCGTAGCTGCGGGCGTCGGTGGGCAGCTGGTAGGCGAGGTCGGTCGTCGCGACCCGGACGACGACCCGGTGCCCTGCGGGCACCGACTGCACGATGCCCGGCAGCCGCACCGTGACCGTGGTCGGAACTCCCGGACGCAGGCCCGTCAACCGGATCGGGGCGACGAGACCGGAGGGCAGGGTGTCGCTGCCGTCAGGTGCGACGTCGTGCAGCGACGCGAAGAGGGTCGCGTCGGTGGTGGTCCGCGCCGTGATGCGCAGCTGGACGGTCGAGGAGCCCGCGACCAGCTCCGTCCTGGTGAGCGGCGCGGAGGAGAAGGATGCGAACTGGCCTGGTATCGAAGCCAGTTGGGTAGCCCCGGTCACTCCGGCGAGACCGGCTGCCTGGCCGAGCAGACCACCGAGGCCCGGGACCGCCGTGACTGCGGCGGGGTTTCCGCCCGCCGGGGCGAAGATCGTCCTCGAAGCACCGGACAGGGCGACCGGCACCTGCCGGCCGGCGCCGTACCCGCCCTCGATGCGGACGGTCTGGTCGATGCTCGAGCCGTCCTGCGACGACAGCGCCGCGCCGGTGAGGGACGCGGTGAACGACCGGTCGGGCACCCGCCCATGCTTCAGGATCGGGTCGAACCAGCTGCGCAGGAAGCCCACGAGCTGGGACGTCGAGGTGCCGCCGTCGTGACCTCCGCTGCGCCAGATCACCTTGGTGGGGGTCCCCGCGGCGGCGATGCCGCGGGCGTTGGCGTCGGCCTGGGACAGGTCGAAGAGCGAGTCCTGCTCGCCCTGGCTCAGCAGCGTGGGCGCCGTGATCCGGCTCAGGACCCGCGCGGGACTCGAGGCCCGCAGCAGGCTGAGGATCGTCGCATCGGGCCGGCCGGTGGCAGCTGCCTGTTGGTACGCCGCGCAGACATCGGCCGCGAACCGTCCGCAGCCGTTGCTGCTCGGCGTCCTGCCCGCCGCGGCGCCGAACAGCTGGCCCGCCCACAGCTTCTTGAAGACCCCGGGCGCGTGGCCCTGCGCGGCGTTGGGGAAGAGCGCCGTCGACAGGTCGTTCCAGGTGATGTCGGCGCCGACGGCGTCGATGCGGCGGTCGGTGCCGGCCAGCAGCAGCGCCAGTCCCCCGCCGTACGACGACCCGGCGACACCGATCCTCGGGTCGCCCGGGTGGTCCTTGATGACCTGCGGCATGGCGGCGAGGTAGGAGACGAGGAGTCGCGCGTCGGCGACCTCGTAGTCAGGTGCGTCGAGATGGATCAGACCGCCGGACCGTCCGAATCCTCTTGCCGTGTAGGCGAGTACGACGTAACCGTCCGCGGCGAGAGAGCGCGCTTCACCGGCCAGGTCGGTCTTGCTGCCGCCGAAGCCGTGTGCCAGCAGGATCGCCGGGGCCGGGGTCTTCGCAGGGAGGTAGACCGTGGTGTCGAGTCGCACCGGGGTGCCGCCCTCGGGCGTGCCGGTGACGAACTGCGACCGGGTGGCGATGTGCGGGCTGCCGGGTCTCAAGAGCGCGACCCCGCCGACGGCGAGAGCCAGGACCACGAACGCCGCCAGCAATCCGCGTACGGCGCGCGACCGCGGGATCCTGGTCCGCGGCAGCTTCATGCCTCCAGTAAAGACGGGCGGGCTGTGGAAAGGCCGAGGCGCCCCCATTCGATCGGTCGCCGACAGCACGGGTCGCGGTCCGCGGTCCAGGTCGCGGGGTGTGTCCGAGCCGCCGGTTTGCGTTCGTGCTGCGGGTTTGCGTTCGTGGCCAGGGCGGCAGCACTGGCCGCCGACGCAAACCGTCCACCGCGTCGTACGCCGGTCCTACAGTGACGGGCATGCCCTCGGTGCCTTTCCCGCCCTCTCCCCCGCCTCCGCGGCCGGATGAGGTCGACGGCCTGCTCGGGTTCCTGGAGTGGCAGCGCCACGGCATCCGCTACGCGCTCGACGGGATCACCAACACGCAGGCGCGGCTGACGCCCATCCCATCGACGACCCTCTCCCTCGGCGGGCTGCTGAAGCACGTGGTGGCCACGGAGAGGTCGTGGATCCGCACCGACGTCGAACGCGGCGAGGAGGAGCCCCGCACGGACGAGTTCACCCTGGGCGCGGACGAGACCGTCGCTCAGTGGCTCGCCGCGTGGGAGGTCGAGGCGGCGCACACCGAGGAGGTGGTGCGGTCCGGGATCGACCTCGATCAGGAGGTGCCGACTACCAGGGCGGCGCGTCGAACAACGTGCGCTGGGTGCTGCTGCACCTGGTGGAGGAGATGGCCCGCCACGCCGGCCACGCAGACCTGTTGCGCGAGGCGATCGACGGCCGGACCTACCGCCGCTGACGTCGGCCCTCCCGTTCGACGATCAGCACAGGACTCCGGTGGACGACTGGGCTCGTCGCACGAGCGCCTCGTGCTCGCCGGACCGACCGGGGGTCGGCACGCGCCGCGAGCGACCCTGGATAGCTTGGGCTGATGGCCCATGGAGTGTTCGCCGGACAGGGCGTGGTGCAGATCGCCGAGCTCCTGCTCGCATTCGTCCTCTCCTCCGGCATCGGGCTGGAGCGCACGCTGCGCGGCAAGAGCGCGGGCCTGCGCACCCAGTCGATCGTCGGCACCACCGCGGCGGCAATCCTGCTGGTCTCCAAGTACGGCTTCACCGACGTGCTGCACAGCGGCTCGGTCGTGCTCGACCCCTCACGCGTCGCGGCGCAGGTCGTCTCGGGCATCGGATTCCTCGGCGCCGGCCTCATCCTGTCCCGCGGCGGCGTCGTACGCGGTCTCACCACGGCCGCCGCCGTCTGGGAGACCGCAGCGATCGGGATGGCCGCCGGAGCCGGTCTGTGGCTGATCGCGCTGGTGGTCACCGCCCTGCACTTCGTGACGGTCTTCGGTTACACCGAGCTCGCCCACCACCTGCCGGGGAGCCGCACCAACGCCACGCGGCTGCAGATCATCTACACCGACGGTCGCGGGGTGCTGCGATCACTGATCAACCGGCTCACCGCGCTCGGCTGGCGTGTCGACGGCCTCACCGGGATGCTGGACTCCTCGCGACTGCCCGAGGGCGTCGTCGGCGTGGTCATCACCACATCGGGTCAGGCCGAACCCGAGCGCCTGGTGAAGGTCCTGAGCGGCGTCGACGACGTCGTGGGAGTCGGCGTCGTCGAGGACGACGACGAGCTCGAATAGCGACGTCGCGCTAGCCCGCGTCTCCAGCAGCGTGCGAGCGGAAGTATGTCGTGCGCGCAGTTCGGTCATGCGCCGTACGCCGCAGCCCCACGGGCCTAGCCTGGCGGGATGAGCGACACCGAGGGTTTCGACACCTCCGTCCCGCCGAGCGGTGAGGGATGCGCGGACTGCCTGGACGGCGCGAGCCCCGGCTGGTGGGTGCACCTGCGGCGCTGCGCCCAGTGCGGGCACATCGGATGCTGCGATACCTCCCCGGGCCAGCACGCGACCGCCCACCACGACGCGACCGGCCACCCCGTCATCCAGAGCTTCGAACCCGGCGAGGACTGGTGCTTCGACTACCGCACCGGCGGATTCGCCTACGGGCCCGCGCTCGCACCCCCGACCAGTCATCCCAGAAACCAGAGCGTCCCCGGTCCGGCGGACAGGATCCCGGCCGACTGGCAGGACCAGCTGCACTAGAGGACGCCGGGGCGCGCGACGACGCGTCCGCCGCGAGACGAGGTGTGGGTTCTGCGTTCGCGGCCAGGACTGCAGCACTGGCCGCAGACGCAAAACCCGCACCTGGCGCCCGGCACCGGGCCCGAACCAGCTCTGTCAGGGAAGGGCCGGTGCCGCGAAGTGCAGCCGCGCGAACGCGAGCGCCTCCGCGAGGTCCAGCTCGCGTTCCTCGTCGTCGAGCTTGCGGGTGCCGACCTCCAGGACGATCGACCCGTCGTACCCGCCCGCCGCCAGCGCCTCCAGGAACTGCGCGCACGGCTGCCCACCGCGTCCCGGCACCAGGTGCTCGTCCTTGAAGGACCCGGAGCCGTCGGCCAGGTGCACGTGCGCCAGCCGCTTCCCGAGCGCGGCCTGCATGGCCATCGCGTCCGATCCGGCGGTGGCGGTGTGCGACAGGTCGAGTGTCACGTGCGCGTAGTCGATGTCGACCGGGTCCCAGCCGGGCAGGTACGCCTGCATCTCGCGCTGCCGGGCACGCCACGGGAACATGTTCTCCACCGCGAGCTGTATGCCGGTCGCTTCCTCACGCTGCGCCACCCCGGCGACGAACTCCGCGGCGTAGTCGCGCTGCCAGCGGAACGGCGGATGCAGCACCACCGTCTCGGCGCCGACCTCACGTGCGACCCGGACCGAGTTGTCGACCTTGTCCCAGGGCTCGGTGCCCCAGATGCGTTGGGTGAGTAGCAGAGTCGGCGCGTGGATCGAGACCACCGGCAGCTGGTAGTGGTCGATGAGCCGTTGCAGCGCACCGGCCTCCTGGCTGACCGGGTCGTTCCACACCATCACCTCCACCCCGTCGTAGCCGAGCCGGTCGGCGAGGTCGAACGTGGCCGCGACGCCGTGGGGATAGACCGAGGCGCTGGAGAGGACGACCTTGGCGTCCGGGATGCGGCTGATGCTCACTCGGCCGCGTCCCATCCGTCCATGGCGTCCAGGCGGCGCAGGATGACGCCCTCGCGCAGCGCCCACGGGCACAGCGTCAGGGCGGGTACGTCGAGCAGCTCCATCGTGCCCTCGATGACCACCGCGCCGGCCAGCATCTGCGCCGACCGGCTGGCCGACACCCCTGGGAGGCCCGCACGCTCGGCGGCCGTCATCTTCGCCAGGCGCGGCACCAGCTTGGTCAGGTCGGCCCGCTCCAAGGTGCGCTCGACGTACGGGCCCTCGTCCTTGGGCGCCGCTCCGCAGAGCCGCGCGAGCGACCGGATCGTCTTGCTGGTGCCGACGACGTGGTCCGGGCGGCCGAACCGGGTCAGGTCGCGCATGCTGCGGGCGATCTCGGTGCGCACCTGCTTGCGCATGGCGCGCAGGTCCTCCGCCGCCGGCGGGTCGCCCTGCAGCGTGCGCGTCAGGCGGCCTGCGCCGAGCGGCAGGCTGATCGCCGCGTCCGGCACCTCGTCCTGCCCGTTCGCGAGCTCCAGCGACCCGCCGCCGATGTCGATGACGATCAGCCGCCCGGAGGACCATCCGAACCAGCGGCGTACGGCGAGGAACGTCAGCGACGACTCCTGCTCGCCGGAGAGCACCTGCAGGTGGATCCCGGTCTTGTCGTGGACGGTCTTCAGCACCCCCTCGCCGTTGGGGGCCTCGCGGATGGCGCTGGTCGCGAAGGCCAGCAGCTGCTCGGCGCCCTGGTCCTCCGCGATGGTCTTGCATTCCTCGACGAAGCCGACGAGCGCCGCGATGCCCTCCCGCGCGATGTCACCGCTGGAGGTCGTGTGCTCGGACAGCCGCAGCTCGCGCTTGTGGGAGAACGCCGGGATCGGCTGGGCACCGCGGTGCGCGTCGACGACGAGCAGGTGGACCGTGTTCGAACCGACGTCGATCACTCCGAGGCGCATGCGGCCAAACTAGTCGGCGCACCTGCGGTCGGTGAGCACCATCCACCGCCGGCCGCCGAGGATCTCCCGCGACAGCCTTCTCGGTCTGCTGGGTGCAGTGTGCCGGGGCTACGATCACGCCCGTGGCCGAGACCGATCCGAATGTCGCACGAAGCTGGGTCGAGTTCGACAACCCGGACGACGGTGCCGAGCGGTTCCGCTGCGACCTGACGTGGCTGACCTCCAACTGGACCTGCATCTACGGGCGCGGCTGCCAGGGCATCTACGCCGACCGCCCCGACGACGGATGCTGCACGCTCGGCGCGCACTTCGCCGACAAGGACGACCTGAAGAACGTCCGCCGGGTGGTCAAGGAGCTCGGCCCCGACGAGTGGCAGTACTACGAGGAGGGCCACTCCGACCTGGGCTGGCGCGAGAAGGAGGACGGCGCGACCAAGACGCGCGTCGTCGACGGCGCCTGCATCTTCCTCAACCGGCCCGGCTTCCCCGCGGGCGACGGCTGCTCGCTGCACCAGCACGCGCTGCTCACCGGCGTCGAACCGCACACCGTCAAGCCGGACGTCTGCTGGCAGTTGCCGTTGCGGCGCACCTTCCGCACGGTCGAGCGCGGCGACGACACGTCGTACCTGGAGATCTCGATCGGCGAGTACCAGCGCAGCGGCTGGGGCCCGGGCGGACACGACCTGGACTGGTACTGCAGCTCCAACCCCGAGGCGCACGTCGGCAAGGAGCCGCTCTACCTCTGCAACGCCGGCGAGCTGCGGCACCTGATGGGCGACGCGGCGTACGACGTGCTGGTCACGCACTGCAAGGCACACCTGGCGCTCGCGAAGGCAGCGCGCCGCCCGGGCAACCGCACCCTGCTGCCGCTGCTGATCCACCCCGCCACGCTCGACGCGCAGAAGCAGAACCGCAAGCGCGTCTGACCGGCCGTACGCCTGTCGGCGGCGGCGCATACCTTCTGCGTATGCCGACCGCGAGCGCCCGCAAGAAACCCCCAGCGCCGTCCTACCGCTGCGCCGAGTGCGGCTGGACCGCGATCAAGTGGGTCGGACGCTGCAGCGAATGCCAGGCGTGGGGCACCTTGGAGGAGGTCGGCCAGGTCGGCGTGCACACCGCCGCCGCGACCGTGCTCGAGCGGCCCGCCGTGCCGATCGGCGAGGTGGACGGGTCGCAGGCCTCCGCCCGGCCGACCGGTGTCAGCGAGTTCGACCGCGTGCTCGGCGGCGGCCTGGTGCCCGGGGCGGTCATCCTGGTCGCCGGCGAGCCGGGCATCGGCAAGTCCACGCTGCTGCTCGACGTGGCCGCGCGCGCGGCACGCGGGCCGCGCCGGGTGCTCTACGTCAGCGGTGAGGAGTCGGCCGCGCAGGTGCGGGTGCGGGCCGAGCGGATCGAGGCGCTGGCGCGCACCCTCTTCCTGGCCAGCGAGACCGATCTCGGCACGGTGCTGGCACAGATCGACCAGGTCCGCCCGGAGCTGCTGGTGATCGACTCGGTGCAGACCATCGCCTCCACCGAGATCCCCGGCTCTCCCGGCAACGTCAGCCAGGTGCGTGAAGTCGCGGCGGCGATCATCCAGGTCGCCAAGCAGCGCGACATCAGCGTGCTGCTGGTCGGCCACGTCACCAAGGACGGCTCCATCGCCGGTCCCCGCGTGCTGGAGCACCTGGTCGACGTCGTCGTGCAGTTCGAGGGCGAGCGACACTCGCGGCTGCGCCTGGTGCGCGCCGCGAAGAACAGGTACGGCCCGACCGACGAGGTGGGCTGCTTCGACCTGTCCGACGTCGGCATCGTCGGCCTGCCGGATCCGAGCGGGCTCTTCCTCACCCGCCGGGAGCAGCCTGTGCCCGGCACCTGCGTCACGGTCACCCTCGAAGGGCGCCGTCCACTGGTCACGGAGGTGCAGGCGCTGATGGTCGACGGCGTGCAGGGCAACCCCAGGCGCACCACCAGTGGCATCGACTCCTCGCGGACGGCCATGATCCTCGCCGTGCTGGACCGTCGCGCCGGCCTGCCGGTCTCGCGCAGCGACTGCTACCTCTCGACCGTCGGGGGTGTGCGGCTCAGCGAGCCGGCGGCCGACCTGGCGATCGCGCTGGCCATCGCGAGCGGCGTGCAGGACCGTCCGATGGGCGCGGGCACCGTGGCCGTCGGCGAGGTGGGACTGGCCGGGGAGGTACGCGCGGTGTCCGGTGTCGCGCGACGCCTGGCCGAGGCCTTCCGCATCGGCTTCAGGAGGGCTGTCATCCCCGCGGGGTCGCTGGCCGGGGAAGCCGCACCGGAGGGCATGCAGGTCGTCGAGGTGGACGACGTACGCGACGCCGTGCGGTTGATCGACGGGGGCGGCCCGCGCCTCACATAGAATCCAGCGCGTGCCACCCACCGAGGAACAGTTGCTGCGCGACACGCTCGCCGCGGCCGCTCCGGGCACCCAGTTGCGCGACGCCCTCGAGCGCATCCTGCGCGGCCGCACCGGAGCGCTCATCGTGCTGGGCTACGACACCGTGGTGCAGAGCATCAGCACCGGCGGTTTCCCCATCGACATCGACTTCTCCTCCACGCGGGTGCGCGAACTGGCCAAGATGGACGGCGCGATCGTCCTGGACAAGGGCGTGACGAGGATCATCAGCGCCGCCGTCCAGCTCGTCCCGGACCCCAACATCCGCACCCGGGAGTCCGGCACCCGGCACCGCACGGCGGAGCGGGTCGCCAAGCAGACCGGCCTTCCCGTCATCTCGGTGAGCCAGTCGATGCAGACCATCGCCCTCTACGTCGGGTCGCTGCGGCACGTGATGGAGGGGTCCAACGCGATCCTGTCCCGCGCCAACCAGGCGCTGCAGACCCTGGAGCGCTACAAGTCGCGCCTCGACGAGGTCACCCGCACCCTGTCCGCCCTGGAGATCGAGGACCTGGTCACGGTCCGCGACGTGGCCACGGTGCTGCAGCGGCTGGAGATGGTGCGACGGATCAGCGAGGAGATCGCCGAGTACGTCGTGGAGCTCGGCGTCGACGGTCGGCTGATGTCCCTGCAGTTGGACGAGCTGGTCGGCACCCTGTCGGACGACCGGGAGCTGGTCGTGCGCGACTACGTCGACGTCGCCCGCGACGGCATGACCACCCAGCAGGCGCTGGACCGGCTGGCGGCGATCAGCTCCACCGACCTGCTCGACCTGCACGCCGGTGCCGGCGCGCTGGGCTCGGCCGGTGCCGCGGAATCGCTCGACGCGCCGGTCTCGCCGCGCGGCTACCGGCTGCTCAGCAAGATCCCGCGGCTTCCACCGCTCATCAACGACCGCCTGGTGGAGCACTTCGGCAGCCTGCAGAAGCTGCTCGCGGCCGACTTCGATCAGTTGATGGCCGTCGAGGGCGTCGGCGAGCTGCGCGCCCGCTCGGTGCGCGAGGGCCTGTCGCGTCTCGCCGAGAACAGCATCCTCGAGCGGTACGTCTGAGCGGCGACCGGTGACCGCAGCTGCGCACGCCGGACTGCACCAGCCGGTCCTGGACTGGTACGCCGACCACCGACGCGATCTGCCCTGGCGGGCCCTCGACGCCACGCCGTGGGGTGTCTTCGTCTCCGAGATCATGCTGCAGCAGACCCCGGTCGTGCGCGTGCTGCCCGTGTGGACGGACTGGATGACGCGCTGGCCCGCACCTGCCGATCTGGCCGCCGCCGCACCCGGCGACGCGGTACGGCACTGGGGTCGCCTGGGGTATCCGCGCCGGGCCCTGCGGCTGCACGCCGCTGCCACGGCGATGGTCGCTTCGCACGACGGGGCCGTCCCGGACGATCTGGAGCAGTTGCGCGCGCTGCCGGGAGTGGGCGCCTACACCGCGGCGGCGGTGGGGGCGTTCGCGTTCGGGATCCGCTGCGCCGTCGTCGACACCAACGTGCGCCGGGTGCACGCCCGCGCGGTCACCGGGTCGGCCCAGGCCGCCCCGGCGCTCACCGCCGCTGAATCCCGCCTGGCCGAGGAGCTTCTTCCCCGCGACATTGCGGACGCCGCCACCTGGAACGTCGCGGTGATGGAGCTGGGCGCACTGGTGTGCACCGCCGGCTCTCCCACCTGCGAGCGGTGCCCGATCTCCGACCGGTGCGCGTGGCTGGCCGCAGGTCGACCGGCGTACGACGGTCCGGTGAAACGGGCGCAGCGGTGGGCGGGCACCGACCGACAGGTCCGGGGGCTGCTCCTGCAGGCGCTGCGCGACGCGGACGGTCCCGTGCAGCAGGCCGCCCTGGACCTCGTCTGGTCCGACGCGGCGCAGCGCGGCCGGTGCCTGGCCGGCCTCATCGAGGACGGCCTGGTCGACCCGCTGCCGGGTCGGACCTACGCGCTGCCGGCCTGATCGATCAGGCCCAGCTTCTCGAAGGCCTCGGTGACCACGTGCTGCGGGTCGCCGTGCGCGTGCACCACGACTCCGGGCTCATCGGGCTGCAACGCCTCCAACGTGGCCAGCTGCGACGGGAGCAGGGACGCGGGCATGTAGTGACCGGTGCGCACCGCGAGCCGTCGTTCGAGCTCCTCGACGGGTACGTCGATGCAGCAGAAGCGCACCCGGTCACGACCTTCTCGCAACAGATCGCGGTAGGCCCGCTTGAGCGCCGAACACGTGACGACCGCGCTGCGGCCCTCGCGCGCGTGCTCGTCCATCCACGCACCGATGGCCCGCAGCCACGGCCAGCGGTCCTCATCGGTGAGCGGCACGCCGTGCGCCATCTTCTCGACGTTCGCCTCCGGGTGGAAGTCGTCGCCCTCGGCGAAATCCCACCCCAGCCTGGTCGCCAGAGCCGTGGCGATCGTGGTCTTGCCGGACCCCGAGACTCCCATCACGATGACGAACTGCGGGCGCTCGTCGTTCGGCCGGTCCGGGTCGGGTGCACCGCTCATGGAGCACGACTCTAACGAGGCGGCCGCGACATCCCGATCCCCGGTCGGAGCAGAAGCTGGTAGGTTCCTGCGTTTGTGCCTGTCGCTCTCGCGCCCTACGGGCGCCTCTTCGCCGCGGGCATCCGGCAGCAGACGACCTACCGCCTGGCGATGCTCGGCGGGCTGGTCGCGAACACGACGTTCGGGCTGCTGAAGTCGGTCATCCTGCTCGCCGCGGTCCGCGCGGGTGGCGGGAATCTGCACGGATACGCGGTCGGGACCATGGCGACCTACGTGTGGCTGTCGCAGGGGCTGCTCGGATCGCTCAACCTCACCGGGCGCACCGACCTGGCGGACCGGATCAAGTCCGGTGCCGTGGTCACCGACTTCCTGCGGCCGATCTCCCTGCAGTGGGGCACCGTCGCCACCGATGTCGGCAAGGCCGTATGCGCCCTGCTGCCGCGTGGCGTGCCGAGCATGCTGATCGGCTACCTGTTCGTCGGTATGACGATCCCGCACCGGCCGCTCCCCTGGGTGCTGGGTGCCGTGAGCCTGCTGCTCGGCATCACCGTTTCGTGGGCGAGCGTCTACCTCGTCGCATCGGCCGCCTACTGGCTCGTGGAGATCCGCGGGCTGCAGGTGTTCTACATGATGGTGTCCGGTTTCTTCGCGGGACTCCTGGTCCCGATCTCGCTCTTCCCGCACTGGCTGCTCGTGCTCGCCTCGAGCACTCCGTTCCCGTCGATGCTGCAGTACCCGATCGACGTGTTCACCGGCCGCGGCGGGGTGGGCCTGATCGCCGCGCAGGTGGGGTGGCTCGCCCTCGTGGGGACGGTCGGACACGTGTTGACGAACGCCGGTCGGCGGCGCTTGGAGGTGCAGGGTGGCTGACACCGTCACCGCCCGCACCGCGCCGTACCGGGCCGTGCTCGCCTCCCGCATCCGCGCGCAGCGCTCCTACCGGCTCAGTTTCGGCGTCGACCTCGCCGCGTCGTTCCTGGTGAGTTTCATCGAGCTCGCCGAGGTATGGGTGCTCTTCCACGCCGTGCAGTCGCTGGGCGGATTCGACTTCCGGCAGATCCTGCTCGTCTTCGGCATCGCCGACTTCTGCTTCTCGATGGCCGACATGGTGGTCGGGCACTGCGACGACCTGGACAGGTACGTCCGCGACGGCACCCTCGACGTGTTCTATCTGCGTCCGCAGCCGCTGCTGCTTCAGCTGATTACCAGCAACATCGAGTTGCGCCGCCTCGCGCGAGCGGCGGTCGGCCTGGCCTCCATCGTGATCGCCCTGTCCATCAACGACATCCGGTGGAGCCCGGCCCATGTCGGACTGCTCGCAATGACCCTGATCGCCGGGATCGCGATCTTCTCGGCGATGTTCGTCTGGGCCGCGGGCATCCAGTTCTTCGTCATCAGCGGCGGCGAGCTCACCAACTCCTTCGTGTACGGCGGCCGCTACGCCGCCACTCAGGTCGCCTCCGTGTGGACCCGCCCGGTCAAGGCCGCGTTCGGATTCTTCTTCCCGATGGCCTTCACCGCGTTCCTGCCCGCGCTGCTCCTGCTCGGCAAACCCGGGCCGTCCCTGCTGCCGGCGTGGCTCGGCTGGTGCACTCCGCTCGCGGCGATCTGGGCGTGGGCCGGTGGGCTGTGGCTCTGGCGGATCGGCGTACGGCACTATCAAGGAGCAGGAGGATGACCGCAATGATCATCGAGACTGATTCTCTGACAAGAGTTTTCAAGCGTCGCCGTGGTCTGGTGCGCACCGAACTGACCGCGGTCGATCAGCTGACCCTGCGGATCGAAGCCGGCGAGTCCGTCGGCTACATCGGCGCTAACGGCGCCGGGAAGTCGACCACGATCAAGATGCTCGTGGGCATCCTCGTGCCGACGGGCGGCTCGGTGCGCACCTGCGGACGCGATCCGTTGCGCGAGCGACGCCATCTCGCCCGACAGATCGGGGTGGTCTTCGGCCAGCGTTCCCAGTTGTGGTGGGACCTTCCGGTCAGGGAGTCCTTCGCGATCCTGGCCTCGATCCACGCCCTGCCCGCGCAGGTCCGACGCGCACGCACCGAGGAGTTGATCGAGCAGTTGGAGATGGATGACTTCCTCGACACCGCGGTGCGCCAGCTCTCGCTCGGGCAGCGGATGCGCGCCGAGGTCGCCGCGGCGCTGCTGCACTCCCCCGAGCTGGTCATCCTGGACGAGCCGACGATCGGCCTGGACGTGCTGTCCAAGCAACGGCTGCGCGAGTTCCTCATCCGCGAGCGCGCCGAGCACGGCACCACCCTCCTGCTCACGACCCACGACATGGGCGACATCGAGCGGTTGTGCGACCGGGTCCTCGTCGTCGACCACGGCCGACTGGCGTACGACGGCACCCTGCCCGGGCTCTCCCAGCGGGTGGGGGCGAGGCGGGTGCTCGTCGTCGACCTCGCGGCGCCCGGGCCGGACCTGCTGGGCATCGACGCCACCACCCACCTGGGGAGCGAGGCGGGCGGCATTCGGCAGCGCCTGGCGTTCGATCCCGAGGTCGCCACCGCCGCGACGGTGCTCGCCGCCGTCGCCGCACGGGCCGAGGTGCGCGATCTGTCCATCGAGGAGCCCGACATCGAGGACGTCGTACGCCGCATCTACGCCGGGAGCCGCTGATGGATCTGCGCAGCAGCGTCTACGCCATCGTCCGGCTGGTCCCGCCCGGCACCGTCGTCAGCTACGGCGACATCGCCGGGATGCTCGCCATGTCACCGCGGATGGTCGGCCGTTTCATGGCGTTGTGCGAGGAGGAGGACGTCCCGTGGTGGCGGGTGGTCAGCTCGTACGGCGACCTGCCGGCCCATGTACGGGTACATGCCCTCGACCACTGGGACGACGAGGGACTGGTGCTGAAACCGAACGGACTGGGAGTGGCGATCCGGCGCTACCGGGCCGATCTCGCCGACCTGGCCGACGCCGCGGAGGCTGCCCTCGGACCGCTGCCGGGGCTCGCGGACGACGACTCCTTCACAGGGTGAGCAGCATCCTGGTGTTGCCGAGGGTGTTGGGTTTGACCCGGTCCAGGTCGAGGAACTCCGCGACACCTTCGTCGTAGGACTGCAGCAGCTCCAGGTAGACGTCCGGCTCCACGGGGTCGCCCTCGATCTCCCGGAACCCGTGACGGGCGAAGAAGTCGACCTCGAAAGTGAGACAGAAGACGCGCGCCACCCCGAGGTCGCGGGCGTGCTGCAGCAGGTGGCCGAGCATCTGGTGGCCGGTCCCGTGGCCGCGCATGTGCGGGTGCACGGCGATGGTGCGCACCTCGGCGACGTCCTCCCACATCACGTGCAGGGCACCGCACCCGACGAGCTCTCCGTGGCGCTCGGCCACGATGAACTCCTGCAGCCCCTCGAAGTAGGCGACCGGCGGCTTGGCGACGATGGCCCGGGTCTCGACGTACGGCTCGATCAGGGCACGAATGGCGGGGACGTCGGCGGTGCGGGCAGGGCGCAGGGTCGTGCTCACCGACGCGTGGTCCACGTCACGACCCTAACGAGAGCGTTCCCGGACGCGCATCGGCCCCGGATCCGAGCCGGATCCGGGGCCGATGGGTGCTGCGTTCTGGGTCAGTCCTTGCCGAGGTCGACGCCGTGTTCGCCGCCGCTGTCGCCGACACCGGCCGGCTCGGGCAGCGCGTCGGGCGCCTTCGGCTTCGGCGAGCCGGCGAAGGTGAACTTCGCGGTCTTGCCCTCACCGTCGACATCGACCAGGACGATCTCGCCGGCACCGAGCTCGCCGTAGAGGATCTTCTCGGACATCATGTCCTCGATCTCCCGCTGGATCGTGCGACGCAGCGGCCGGGCACCGAGCGCGGGGTCGTACCCGCGCTTGGCCAACAGCGCCTTCGCGGGCGTGGTCAGCTCGATCGCCATGTCCTTGTCCTTCAGCCGCACGTCGAGCTTCTCGACCATCAGGTCGACGATCTCGACGATCTGCTCCTCGGTCAGCTGCGGGAACACGATGGTGTCGTCCACGCGGTTGAGGAACTCGGGGCGGAAGTGCTGCTTGAGCTCGTCCTGCACCTTCGCGCGCATCCGGTCGTAATCGGTCGCGGCGTCGTTGCCGGAGGCGAAGCCCAGCGAGACACCCTTGGAGATGTCCCTGGTGCCGAGGTTGGTGGTCATGATGATCACCGTGTTCTTGAAGTCCACGACCCGGCCCTGGGAGTCGGTCAGGCGACCGTCCTCCAGGATCTGCAACAGGCTGTTGAAGATGTCGGGGTGGGCCTTCTCGACCTCGTCGAAGAGCACCACCGAGAACGGCTTGCGCCGCACCTTCTCGGTCAGCTGGCCGCCCTCCTCGTAGCCGACGTAGCCGGGAGGCGAACCGAACAGCCGCGAGACGGTGTGCTTCTCGGCGAACTCGGACATGTCGAGGGTGATCAACGCGTCCTCGTCGCCGAAGAGGAACTCCGCGAGCGCCTTGGCCAGCTCGGTCTTACCGACGCCGGTCGGACCGGCGAAGATGAACGAGCCGCCGGGACGACGGGGGTCCTTCAGGCCCGCGCGGGTACGACGGATGGCCTGGGACAGCGCCTTGATCGCGTCGTCGTTGCCGACGACCCGCTTGTGCAGCTCGTCCTCCATCCGCAGCAGTCGCGAGGACTCCTCCTCGGTCAGCTTGAAGACGGGGATGCCGGTCGAGGCGGCGAGCACCTCGGCGATCAGCTCCTCGTCGACCTCGGCCACGACGTCCTGGTCGCCGGCCTTCCACTCCTTCTCGCGCTGCGCCTTGGCGTTGATGAGGTTCTTCTCATCGTCGCGCAGCGACGCGGCCTTCTCGAAGTCCTGCCCGTCGATCGCCGATTCCTTCTCGCGGCGCACGTGCTGGATCTTCTCGTCGTACTCGCGCAGGTCGGTCGGCGCCGTCATCCGGCGGATGCGCAGTCGCGCACCTGCCTCGTCGATCAGGTCGATCGCCTTGTCCGGCAGGTGCCGGTCGTTGATGTAGCGGTCGGCCATGTTGACCGCACCGACCAGCGCGGCATCGGTGATCGTGACCCGGTGGTGGGCCTCGTAGCGGTCGCGCAGACCCTTGAGGATCTCGATGGCGTGCGGGATCGAGGGCTCCATCACCTGGATGGGCTGGAAGCGGCGCTCCAGCGCGGCGTCCTTCTCGATGTGCTTGCGGTACTCGTCGAGCGTCGTCGCGCCGATCGTCTGCAGCTCACCGCGCGCCAGCATCGGCTTCAGGATCGAGGCCGCGTCGATCGCGCCCTCGGCCGCGCCCGCCCCGACGAGGGTGTGGATCTCATCGATGAACAGGATGATGTCGCCGCGGGTGCGGATCTCCTTCAGCACCTTCTTCAGGCGCTCCTCGAAGTCACCGCGGTAGCGCGAACCTGCCACTAGCGACCCGAGGTCGAGGGTGTAGAGCTGCTTGTCCTTCAGCGTCTCGGGCACGTCGCCGCGCACGATGTCCGCGGCGAGGCCCTCGACGACGGCGGTCTTGCCGACGCCGGGCTCACCGATGAGCACCGGGTTGTTCTTGGTACGCCGCGACAGCACCTGCATGACGCGTTCGATCTCGGACTCGCGCCCGATGACCGGATCGAGTTTGCCGTCTCTCGCGGCCTGGGTCAGGTTGCGACCGAACTGGTCGAGCACCAGCGAACCCGCCGGGGTGCCCTCCTGCTGGCCCTGACCGCCGACGCCTGCGCCCGCGGTCTCCTTGCCCTGGTAGCCGGAGACGAGCTGGATGACCTGCTGGCGCACTCGCGCCAGGTCGGCACCCATCTTCACGAGGACCTGGGCGGCGACGCCCTCGCCCTCGCGGATCAGCCCGAGCAGGATGTGCTCGGTGCCGATGTAGCTGTGGCCGAGCTGCAGACCCTCGCGCAGCGAGAGCTCCAGCACCTTCTTGGCCCGCGGGGTGAAGGGGATGTGGCCCGGCTGGGTCTGCTGGCTGGGGCCGATGATCTCCTGCACCTGCTCGCGCACGGCCTCCAGGGAGATGCCGAGGCTCTCCAGGGCCTTGGCCGCGACGCCCTCACCCTCGTGGATGAGGCCGAGCAGGATGTGCTCGGTGCCGATGTAGTTGTGGTTGAGCATGCGCGCCTCTTCTTGGGCGAGCACCACCACACGCCGTGCGCGGTCGGTGAACCGTTCGAACATGTCAACTCCCTTGAGGCTGCTGCCTGCGTCGTTCGATGCTATCCGCAGCGGCTGGGCGACCTGCCCTGCTGCTGGTGTCTGATGACCTCAACGCGACCCACTCACAGTGTGTTCCGCACAGGGGCCTTCGACGAAAGACGTTCGCCGTCAGCAGAAAGCCGAAGCGGCACGTTTACGATCCATACCGTGACGGATGCGACGGTGGTCAAGGTCGGGGCCTTCGGACACACCGTCGACATCGAGGTGCCCGATCAGGTGTCCGCGGGGCGCGTCCGCGACCAGTGGTCACGGTGCCTGGCCGACCCCGGCGCCGGCCCCGCGCTGCGTTCGGTGGAGTACGTCGCCGATCTCGACTCCGATTTCGCCGAGTACTCGGTGGTCTCCGGCGTCACCCTGCGCTTCATCCAGCTGTGTGCCGGGCAACTCACCATGCTGCACGCCTCCGGGGTGGCCGACCCCGAGACCGGTGCGGTGATCGCCCTCGTGGCGGAGTCCGGCACGGGCAAGACGACCGCGGCCCAGCGGTTGTGCGCGGCCGCATTCGCGTACGTGACCGACGAGACGGTCGCCGTACGCGGCGACAGCCGGGTCCTGCCGTTCCCCAAGCCGCTCTCGGTGATCATCGAGGGCGAGGAGCACAAGCACCAGCACGGACCGGACGAGCTCGGCCTGCTGCCGGTGGCAGAGCCACCGATACTGCAGCTGCGGCGCATCGTCCTCCTGCAGCGGGACGGCGCCCCGGGTGCAGCGCCCAGGGTGGAGCAACTGCCCCTGCTCGACGGCATCCTCGCCCTCATCCCGCAGCTGTCCTATCTGACGAAGATGCCCGAGCCCCTGCTGACCCTCACCCGGCACGTGCAGTCCTGCGGTGGCATCCACCGGCTGCACTACAGCGAGATCGAGGAGTGCGCCGACACGCTGCGGGCGCTGGCCGCCGACGCCCCGGCGGAGGTCGCGCAGGTCGAACACCTCTCGCCGCCCACCGACGAGCCCGCTCCCGGGGCGATCGGATCGGTCCGCCGTGGCGCGTACGCGGACGCGGTGCGCATCGACGAGGAGATCCTGCTGCTCATCGAGGACCTGCCGATCCGCTGCAGCGGGTTGGGCGCCACCGTCTGGGATGCGGCCCGCGAGCCGCGCACCCTCGAGGAGCTGGTCTCCATCTGCGTCGAACTGCACGGCGACCACCCTGACGCCGACGCCCTGGTCCACGCCGCCGTCGAGCAACTGTGCGCGCACGGAGTGTTGGCGCAAGGCTGACCCGCCGCCGGGCCAGCCCCCGTTTCGGCCCGCTCGGCCCCGAACGCACCACCCGCTGCCCGGCCCAGGCCCGGTTAGGGCCCGCTCGGCCCCGAACGCACCAGCCCGACTCAGCTGGCTTTCTTGGCCGTGCTCTTCTTGCTCGTCTTCGCGGTCGTCTTCTTCGCGGCGCTCTTCGCGGCCGTCTTCTTCGCGGTCGTCTTCTTGGCCGTCGCCTTCTTCGCCTCGCCCTTGTCGGCGCCGGTCTTCTCGGCTGCAGGCGCCTTCACTCTGCTGTTGCCGGCGCCGGCGCTCTTCTTCGCCGGTGCTTCACCCCGCGACGCCTTCGCCCGGTCCACGCTCTGCTGCAGCGCCGCCAGCAGGTCGACCACCTGGGCGGAATCTCCGTCGTCCTCCTCCTGGGGCGCCTGCACCTCGCCGCCGTCGAGCTTGGCGCGCACGACCTCCTTGACGGCCTGCTCGTAGTCGTCGACGTAGTCGTCCGGCTCGTAGTCGCCGGCCAGCGACTCGACCAGCATCTGCGCCATCGCGAGTTCCGCGGGCTTCGCGGGCGTGTCGTCGGCGTCGTCGAGCACGCCGAAGTCGGCCTCGCGCACCTCGTCCGGCCACAGCAGGGTCTGCAACGCGATCACCCCGCCGCGCACCCGCAGCACCGCGATCGTCATCCGGGTGCGGATCGAGATCGTCACGATGGCGACCCGGTCGGTCTCCTCCAGAGCCGCCCGCAGCAGCTCGTACGGCTTGACCGCTGCCTTGTCCGGCTCGAGGTAGTAGCACTTGTCCAGGTACATCGGGTCGATCTGGTCGCTCGGGACGAACTTGTCCACGGCGATCTCGCGGCTGCTGCTCGTCGGCAGCGACGACAGGTCGTCGTCGGTCAGCACGACCATCTGGCCGTCCTCGGTCTCATACCCCTTGGCGATGTCGTCGTAGGCGACCTGCTCGCCGTCGATCGAGCACACCCGCTGATAGCGGATCCGGCCCCCGTCCTCACGGTGCACCTGGCGGAACTGAACGTCGTGGTTCTCGGTCGCCGAGTAGAGCCGCACCGGCACGTTGACCAGGCCGAACGACACGGCACCTCTCCAAATGGCTCGCACCAGGCAAGATTGCCCCATGCGCCCCATGCTCGCCACCCCTTCCGCACGGGTGCCGAGCGGCGACCGGTGGCAGCACGAGGTCAAATGGGACGGCATGCGGGTGCTGGCCGACGTGCACGACGGCCGGGTGCGGCTCACCTCCCGCACCGAACGCGAGGTGTCGGTGGCCTTTCCCGAGCTGCTGACCGTCACCGCTGGCCTGAGTGCGTACGACGATCTGCTCCTCGACGGCGAGATCGTGAGCCTGCGCGAGGGCCGACCGTCGTTCGGTGCGTTGGCCGAGCGGTTCAACGTCGGCGACGCCCGCACCGCTGCGACCCTCGCGGTGCAGGCGCCGGTGACGCTGATGGCCTTCGACGTGCTGCGGATGGCCGGCACGTCGACGCTGGCACGGCCGCTATCGCAGCGCAGGGAGTTGCTGGAGGGCATCGGCATCGCCACCCCGCGGGTGCAGGTGCCGCCGGTGTTCACCGAGGGCGAGGATTTGTTGCGGGCGACCGCCGATCAGGGCCTGGAGGGGATCGTGTCCAAACGCACCGACTCGGCGTATCTGCCGGGATCGCGCAGCCCGCAGTGGCGCAAGATCGTGCACCGCACCACGGGCTCGTACGTGATCGGTGGCTGGCGGCCGGAGACCGACTCCGCGCGACTGGGAGCGCTCCTCGTGGGGACGCCGACCCCGGACGGACTGGTCTTCCGGGGTCGCATCGGTTCGGGGCTGGCGGGCGCCGCGGGTGACCGGCTGCTGGCACAGCTGCGCTCTCGCAGCCGACCGGACTCCCCGTTCCTGGAACGGGTGCCGGCGATCGATGCGAAGGGCTGCACATGGGTCGAGCCGGACCTGGTGGCCGACCTGGAGTACCACGGGGTCTCCGAGGGGGGCCGGCTGCGGCAACCGACGTGGCGAGGACTGCGCCCGGACCTCAGTCCTGCCGAGCTCATGGACACGGCCGTACAGGATGCCGCCGATGGCTGAGGCGCAGCAGGTGAGCGTCGAGGTCGAGGGACGCCGCCTGGCCCTGAGCAACCTGGACAAGGTGCTCTATCCGGCGACCGAGACCACCAAGGGCGAGGTGCTGCACTACTACGCGCGGGTGGCGCCGGTGCTGCTTCCGATCCTGGCGGGACGGCCCGTCACGCGCGTGCGCTGGCCGCACGGTGTCGGTGACACGTCGTTCTTCGAGAAGAACGTGCCACAGGGCGCGCCGTCCTGGCTGCCGCGGATGACGGTGGCGTCGAGCGGCTCGCGTGGTGGCGGCGACCGCGTCACCTATCCGTTCGTGGAGGACCTCGCCGCGCTGACCTATCTGGCCAACCTCGCGGCGATCGAGCTGCACGTGCCGCAGTGGCGTTGGGTCGAGGACGCCGCGGCCAACCCCGATCGGCTCGTGATCGACCTGGATCCGGGATCCCCCGCCGGCCTGGCCGAGTGCGCGGATCTCGCGCTGCAGGTCCGGGAGGAGCTGGTGGACGCGGGGATGGAACGCGCCGTGCCGGTGACCTCCGGCAGCAAAGGCATGCAGGTGTACGCCGCGCTGGACGGCTCGCGCACGAGCGAGGAGATCCGCGACTGGGCCAAGGACTTGGCTCAGTCGCTGACGCGAAGCAATCCGGACCTGGTCGTGTGGAAGATGACCAAATCCATCCGCGGCGGGAAAGTCCTGCTGGACTGGTCGCAGAACACTGCCGCTAAGACCACCATCGCCCCGTATTCACTACGCGGTAGGGAACGGCCCATGGTGGCCGCCCCGCGCAGCTGGGAAGAAGTGCAGGAGCCCGGCCGCCTCACTCAACTCGATTTCGAAGAAGTGCTGGACCGACTCGATTCCGATGGGGATCTATTCGGCGCGGCGCTGGGCGACTGAATTCAGGAATTCGCCTCGGCGTACGCCGTCTGCAACTCACCGGAAACACGACCGCGGTCGCTCACGGTGAAACCGTTGGCGCGACCCCATTCGCGGATCTTGTTCAGGTCGTCGCGACCTGCGGTGCTGCCGCTGCTGGCCCTGGCAGTAGTCGCTTTGCGGGCACCGCGGACCTTGCGGGCGTGACCGGTCCAGGTGGCCAGGTCATCTCGCAGCCGCGCGGCATTGGCCGCCGACAGGTCGATCTCATAGTTGACACCGTCGAGGGCGAAAGTCACGGTCTCCGCAGCTTCGGAGTGGTCGAGGTCGTCCTCGAGCAGAATCTGTACGCGCTGAGCCATATCTATCTCCTGTGTACCCGATGTGGGTTATGCATCGTTTGATGGACCCTTCAACGACGCACACCTGGGCACCATTTGAAGGAGTTCCAAACCTAACATACTAATTCAGGAGTCTTGAGATGCGCCGGGCGTTGTCGGAGGCTGCGCCGGAGCGTCCGCCCTATCGCTTTTGTGTTCTTCTTCCCACTGCGCTTGCGCTATTCGTTCGCGCCGGTCGCCCTCCATCATGTGGCGCAGCACGAGATACAACAGAAACAGCAGCCCGATCGACGGGACGAGTGTTTCCAGGGCGGCCCACATGGTTCCAGGGTAGGCCGCCCCTCCCGTCGCTCAGCGCGGCAGGTCCAGCATCTGCTGCGTCCCGCCCCTGCCGGAGCCCACGTCACCCTCGTCACCGAGCGTCTCGCGCTCGTGGTCCAGCAGCCACACCTTGCGCTCGATGCCCCCGCCGAAGCCGGTCATGGCGCCGTTCGCCCCGATCACGCGGTGGCACGGGACCACGATGGAGATCGGGTTGCGCCCGTTGGCGAGGCCGACGGCACGGCTCGCGCCGGCCGAACCCAACGCGCGTGCCAGGTCGCCGTAGCTGCGGGTGCGCCCATAGGGGATCGCCCGCAACTGCGCCCACACGCGCTGTTGGAAGTCGGTCCCGGTCGGGTCCAGCGGCAGGTCGAAGGTGCGGCGTTCGCCGTGGAAGTACTCCCGCAATTGGCGCACCGCCTCGCCCAGCACGCCCGTGGCGGATTCCTCGCGCGGGCCGAAGGTGGATTCATCGGGTTGGTGGCGGTGCTCCTGCATGTAGAGCGCCGAGAGGGCCGATCCGCGACGTACGAGCGTGAGGTCGCCGATCGGAGTGCCGGTCATCTGGAAATGCGAGATCTGATTCATGAGATGTCCTCTTCCGGGAGTTTGTTGGCCTCGTGGTCGCCGGTGGCCCACAGATGCTGCACGGCGTAGGAACGCCAGGGCCGCCAGCGGGCCGATGCGCTCTCGATGACGCGGGGCCTGTCCTCGATGCCGAGGGCGCGGGCCGCGATCCGCACGCCGAGGTCGGTGCCGGGAAAGGCGTCGGGATCGCCCAGCGCCCGCATGGCGTAGCTCTCCACGGTCCACGGTCCGATGCCGGGCACGTCGCCGAGCACCCGCCTGGCCTCCTCGCGGTCGGCGCCGGCGCTGGTGTCCAGGGACCCCTGCGACAGCACCCGACACAGCGACCGGATCGTCTCCCGCCGGGTCACGGGCATCGCGAACGACTCGTCGCCGGCCGTCAGCAGCGCCTCCGGCCCGGGGAAGAGCCGCGTCAGACCTCCGCCAGGGTCGTCGACGTGCGCCCCGAACGTCGCCGCGAGACGCCCCGCGTGGGTGCGCGCCGCCTTCGTGGAGACCTGCTGGCCGAGCACGAGGCGGATCGCCATCTCTCGGGAGTCGACGGTCCGGGGCACGCGCCGGCCCGGCGTACGACGGACGAGCGGCGCCAGCTGGGGATCCTCGGCCAGCGCGGCGTCGACGGCCTCCGGATCGCAGTCGAGGTCCAGCAGCCACCGGCATCTGCTCACCGCCACGGTGAGGTCGGATAGATCGGTGAGTGCCAGGTCCGCGCGGACGTGGTCCGGCGTGGGTGACAGCTCGACGATGCCCGGACCGCCGGGCAGGTCCAACGTGCGCCGATAGCGGCTGTCGCGCCACTCCTCCACCCCCGGCACGCCGGTCGCGGCGAGATGGCCGAAGACGTTGTCCGGGTGGAACGGCGCGCGGAACGGCAACCGCAGGGACAGACGCTGCCACGGCGAAGGGTCGCGCTCGGGCGAGGTGCCGCTCCGACCGCGCGCTGTCTTCGCGGCGCGCAGCTGCGACGGCGTCATCGCGAAGACCTCCTGCACCGCCTCGTTGAACGCCCGGATGCTGCCGAACCCGGAGGCGTGCGCCACCTGTGCGAGCGGCAGGGTCGTGGTCTCGATGAGGATCCGCGCGGACTGGGCGCGCCCGGCCCGGGCGATCGCGAGCGGACCGGCGCCGAGCTCGGCCTGGACGGCCCGCTCGATCTGCCGCACCGAGTAGCCGAGCCTCCGTGCGAGCCCCGTGACGCCGTCGCGGTCCACGACGCCGTCGCCGATCAGGCGCATGGCGCGCCCCACCAGGTCGGCGCGCACGTTCCACTCCGGCGAGCCGGGGCTGGCGTCCGGCCGGCAGCGCTTGCAGGCGCGGAAACCGGCCGATTGCGCCGCGGCCGCGGTCGGGAGGAAGGTGATGTTGCGCGCCATGGGCGGGGTCGCCGGGCAACTGGGTCGGCAGTAGATGCCGGTGCTGCGCACGCCGGTCACGAACCAGCCGTCGAACCGTGCGTCACGGGATCGGACGGCCCGCAGACAGGCGTCGGTGTCGGTGTGCATGCGACCAGTCTGCGCCGGTCGCCGGTATGAAGCTAGCGGAAAAACGACATGTCGGTTTCTCGCCAGTTATTGCCTTGTCAGGAGATCGGTCGCGCCCCGCCGTTCGGACCGAGCTCGATGGGCAGGTTGTCGATGAGCCGGGTCGTGCCGACCCGTCCCGCGACCGCCAGCAGGGCCGGTCCGCGGTACCACTCGGCCACTTCGGTGAGCTCGGTCGGGTGCACGAGCACGAGGTAGTCGATCAGGGCGAGCGGCTCGCGGACCAGCACGTCGCGGGCGGCACGTCGTACGGCGGCCGGTCCGATCCGCGCCATGTCGGCGCCTGCGCGCAGCGCCTGTGACAGGCAGCCCGCAACCTCGCGGTCCGTCTCGGTCAGATAGCGGTTGCGACTGCTCAGCGCCAGCCCGTCCTGCTCGCGGGCGGTCTCGACGGCCACCACCTCGGTGGGGAAATCGAGATCGCGGGCCATCCGCTTGATGAGCAGCAGCTGCTGAGCGTCCTTCTGCCCGTAGTACGCCCGTGAGGGCCGGACCAGGTGCAGCATCTTGGCCACGACGGTGAGGACCCCGTCGAAGTGTCCGGGCCGGGCGGCGCCCTCCAGCACGTTGCCCAGCGCGCCCGCCGAGATGCGCACACCGGGTTCGCCGTCCGGATACACGACGTCGGGTGAGGGCGCGAAGACCAGATCCACGCCTTCGCGCGCACAGATCGTCAGGTCCTCCTCGAACGTGCGCGGATACCGCGACAGATCCTCGCCGGCCGCGAACTGCAGCGGATTGAGGAAGATCGTCACGACGACGTGCTCCATCTCATGGCGCGCCTGGCGGATGAGCCGCGCGTGACCTTCGTGCAGCGCTCCCATCGTCATCACGACGCCCACGTCGTCACCGAGCGCCGCACGCGCGGTCTGCAGTTCGTCGCGGCTGTAGGCGATCGTCGGTGTCTCGTGCGTCATCCCTCTTGTCCGTTCGGGTCGAGCAGATCCAGCATCGGTCGGGTGGTGCGCGCCGGGGTCGCGTGGCGCTCCGCGGCACGCAGGGCGGTGGCCAGCGCCATCGCGCGGTAGGAGTCGGGCACGTCGGGTGACTCGTCGGACAGCACCTGCAGATGGGCACGCACCGTCTCCACGTCACCGCGTGCCACCGGCCCGGTGAGCGCCCGGTCACCGTGCTCGAGCGCGTTGGTCAACGCGGCCGTGAGCAGGCCGTCGAGCACCTGCTGTGGCGCCTCGATCCCGGCGTGCCGCAGGATCTGCTGACTCTGCGCGACGAGGGTGACCAGATGGTTGGCGCCGTGGGTGAGGGCGGCGTGGTAGCGCGGGCGCTGCTCCTCCGACAGCGGCAACGGTTCACCGCCGAGGTCGAGCACGAGCGCCTCGGCGATCAGGTCCGCGCCCATCGACGCAGTGACGGCCATCGGGATGCCGAGGAGTCGGGGCAGGTCGCGCGCTGTGCCGGTGAAGGTCATCGCGGGATGCATCGCGATGGCGTCGCCGCCGGCCTCGACGACCGGAGCGAGCACGTCGCAGCCGTGGAAACCGCTGGTGTGGATGACGAGACGGCCGCCGTTCCAGGCCCCCTGGGCGCCCAGCGAACGGGTCAGATCGCCGAGTTCGTCGTCCGGCACGGTGAGGAGCACGACCTCGGCCGACCGGGCGACCTCCGGCGGAGGGAGCACCGGCACGCCGGGCAGCATCTCGGCCGCCCGCTGCAGGGAGGCGTCGCTCACCGCGCTGGTGGCCGTGACCTCATGACCTGCCGCGCGGAACGCGGCACCGAGCACCGCGCCGACGCGGCCGCATCCGACGACCGCGACGCGCAAGCTCGGTGGCCGACCCGTCGTACTCACAGGCAGTGACGCTACCTGCGCGCCGATCAGCACCTACGGTGGCCCGATGAGCTGGACGCCGTGGGAGCGGGCGTGGCAGGACGCGTTGTACGGCGAACGCGGCTTCTACCGCTCGACGCACGGTCCCGCCGCGCACTTCGCGACCTCCGCGCAGGGCATCCCCGGAGGCGGCGCGGTGCTGGCGCGGGCCGTCGTGGCGCTCGCCCGCGTGCACCGGGCACGGCACATCCTCGACTTCGCCTGCGGCAGAGGCGAACTGCTCACACAGTTGAGCGCGCTGGCGCCGGATCTCACCCTGACGGGAGTTGACGTCGTCGACCGTCCTGCAGACCTACCGCAGGACGCCGCGTGGGTCGCCGGGCCCGGCGGGGCGCAGGTGCCGCCGGGTCTGCACGGACTGTCCGACGTGCTGGTCCTGGCCCACGAGTGGCTCGACGTGGTGCCGTGTCCTGTGCTGCAGCACGACGGGCGGCGGCTGCGGGTGGTCGAGATCGACCAGCACGGCGTCGAACGACTCGGAGCGCCGGCATCGGCCGCCGATCAGCGCTGGTGCGAGGACAACTGGCCCGGCTGGGATCGCGAGCACTCCCGGATCGAAGTCGGCCGGACCCGCGACGCGGCGTACGCCGAGCTGCGCGGGTCGGTGGACAGCGGCGTCGTGGTCACGATCGACTACGGCCATCTGCGGGACGCTCGCCCGGACGGCGGCACGCTCATGGGCTACCGCGACGGCCAGGCCTGCGCGCCACGTCCGGACGGCAGCACCGACGTCACCGCGCACGTCGCGATGGACACCCTCGGTGCACCTCGGCTCGTGCGACAGCGGGACCTTTTCACCGCGTTGGGCATTCGCCCGGAAGCTGCCGATGACGCGCTCGCGCGTACGGATCCGCCGGCGTACCTGCGATCGCTCGCGCTCCGAAGTGCCTACACCGCATTGACCGCCCCGGGAGGGCTGGGCGACTTCTGGTGGTCGGTCGATCCGGTCAGCCGCCGGCAGGACGCAGCGACTGCAGCATCGTGGTGATCGTCGAGGAGGACGGGCCTGGGACACCGGGCCAGGTGCCGACGGTGACGAGCAGCATCACCGAACGCCCGTTGGACGTGAACGCCGCGGCGTAGAACGTGATGGCCTTCCCCACCCCGCAGTCCGCGTTCAGCGTGCCCTCGGTCACCGTGAGCTGACCGCGGACGGCGGGGATCGACCCGTTCGCCACGGTGAAGTTCGTCGTGACCGGACTGCCCTGCGCGGCGTGGGTGGTCTTGTCCTTGTTGATGCTCGCCGCGGATCCGAAGTCGACCAGCAGGGACCCGACGGCCTCGGCCGGGTCGCGTTTGCCGATATCGATGAAGCTCGCGCTGGCCTGAGGGCTGTTCGGATATCCCGAGCACTTGCCGAGGTTGTACGCCGCGAGCCCCCAGTCGGTGTGTTCGCCTTCGATGCCGGTGCCGTCGGCATCGTCGAAATAGATGTTGTTGGACTGTTTGACCTGCCACCCGGGAGGAGCGTCGTATGCGCCGTAGATCTGGAAATCGGAGCTGACGATGCCGCCGACGGCCTGCCATCCCGGGACGACCGGACGCACCGACAGGGCACCGTCCGCCGCGGTCGACGTGGTCCCGGACGACGGCGTGCCGCTCGACGCGGATTGCGGTGACGGCGCCGTCGAGGACGACGACGTCACGGCGTCACCCTTGCCGTTCGCGCCGAAGAGGATGAAACCCAGCACGGCGACCAGGACGACGACCAGTGCGCCCGCGCCCAGCGCCAGCCACCGACCGGGGCCACGGCGCGGTGGCCGGTCGAGCGGACCCGACGACTGCGAGTACCGCTGGTAGTAGCGATCCTGGGGCGACCCGGGCGGGCCGGTGGGCGGCTCGCCACCCGGCGGCGGCGGCGGCCCGTAACGCCCGTTGTCGCTCACCCGCGGATCGTATCCGCGCAGCCGCCCCGCGGGAGGGGATCGGGTGAGGTCCGGGTCAGCCGCCCGCCGGGCGCACGGAGCTCAGGATCTTGTCAATGGTGCCGGCGGCCGGCGCCGGGTATCCCGGCCAGGTCGCGATGGCGACGAGCACCATGACCGACCTGCCGTTGGTGGTGAAGGCCACGGCCTGGAAGGTGGTGGTCCGGCCGGTGCCGCAGTCCGCGTTCAGCGTGCCCCCCGTCGCCGTGATGGTGCCGCGCACGGCCGGTATCGATCCCCCGGCCACCGTCGTGTTCTGCACCGACACGGTGCCTTGCGCCGCGTGGGTGGACTTGTCCTTGTTGAGGCTGGCGGCGGAGGCGAAGTCCTGCAGCACACCCTGCACGGCATCGACCGGATCACGCTTGCCGATGTCGACGAAGCTGGCGTTGGCCTGCGAGTTGTTGGGATGGGCGGCGCACTTGCCGTAGTTGAGCTCCGAGAGACCCCAGCTGGTGTGCTGACCGAACATCTTGGTGCCCTGGGCGGTGTCGTAGTAGATGGCGTTGTCTTGCTTGACCTGCCAGTTCGGCGGAGCGTCGTACGCGCCGTAGATCTGGACCTCGTCGTTGACCACGCCGCCGACAGCCTGCCAGCCCGGCACGACGGGCCGGGCGAACAGCGCGCCCTGCGCTCCCGTGGTGGGGCTGGCGG
Organism: Allobranchiibius sp. GilTou38; assembly: GCF_017565325.1. Lineage (NCBI taxonomy): Bacteria > Bacillati > Actinomycetota > Actinomycetes > Micrococcales > Dermacoccaceae > Allobranchiibius > Allobranchiibius sp. GilTou38. The sequence goes on from NZ_JAGEKN010000005.1 coordinate 223,210, forward strand.
AGGCGGTGACGACATTGCCGGACGACGTGGAGCTCGAGGATGACGCGCCCGCGTCGTTCGTGCTGCCGCGACCGACGAGGACGAAGGCCACGACCGCGACCAGGATCACCACGAGAGCGGCGGCTCCGCCGAGCATCCAGGCCCCGGTGCGCCGACGCCGGCCGCCGGGTCCGCCGAACCCGCCGCCGGCCTGCTCGTACCGCTGGTAGTAGCGGTCCTGCGACGAGGGCTCCCGATGGTCTGACACCTGCCGCAGATTACCCGCGCGCCGCGTCGTCGCCGGATTTGCGGCGGGCCCGGTACGCCGCGACATTCGCGCGGTTGCCGCACCCCGCGTCGCAGAACCGGCGCGACCGGTTCTTGGACAGGTCGATCAGCACGTCGTCGCAGTCGTCGGCCGCGCAGATCTTCAGTCGCCAGATCTCCCCGGCCCGCAGCACGTCCACCATCGCCATGGCCGCCTCGACCATCCAGCGCGTGGCGAACGGCGCGTCCCTCGACGTGGCGTGCAGGTGATAGTCCCATTCGTCATGCCGCACGAGCTGTGGGAGCGCCCTGCCCGCGCGCAGCAGGTCGTTGACCAGGACCACCAGCTCGTCCTCCCCGTCGGCCTCCCACAGCGCGCGCAGTCTCGGTCGCAACGCGCGGACGGCGCGTCGTTCGGCCTCGTCGTGGTCGCGCGCACCGGTCCACTCCCACTGGTCGACGAACTCCTCGAACTCCTGCGGGTCGAGCAGCACGTCGTGTTCGGGGTCGGTCCGCCCGGCCGGACCCGTGGACGCCACGGAGTTCACCAGCGCGACCGCGGAGGTCAACGCATCCTCCGTGTCATGGGTGAACGGCATGTTGACTCCTGATCTGTAGGCCCCGTACGCTCGGATCCAGTCACGAGTCTAAATCATCTTGACTCATTACATGCGATACATGCGATCAGTAACGGAAGGGGCTTCCATGTCGGTCGACGTCGAGACCAATCACACCCTCACGACGACCGGGTCGCCCGCGGGCGCCACGTCGCGCGCCCTGATCATCGCGCTCGCGTCCGCCGCGGCGTTCGGTACGTCCGGACCGTTCGCCAAGGAGCTCTTCACCGCCGGCTGGTCCCCCGCGGCCGCGGTCACCATGCGGATCGGGATCGCCGCTCTGGTGCTCGCGATCCCCACGGCGTATGAGCTGCGGGGTCGCTGGCGCCTGTTGCGCACCAACGCGCGTGCCGTACTGCTCTACGGCCTCTTCGGGGTGGCCGGGTGTCAGTTGTTCTACTTCGTTGCGGTGCAGCACCTCTCGGTCGGCGTCGCGCTGCTGCTGGAGTACCTGTCCCCCACGCTGCTGGTGCTGCTCGCGTGGGCGCGGACCCGGCGGGCGCCCTCGCGCCTGACGCTGGCCGGCGCCGCGGTGGCGCTCCTCGGACTGGTGCTGGTGCTCGACGTCTTCGGATCGGTGAGTGTCGACGCGGTCGGCGTGCTCTTCGGGCTGGCAGCGGCGGTCTGCTCGGCGATGTACTTCATCGTGGCGTCCGACGAGCCGCAGGACGGCCTGTCGCCCCTCGCGCTCTCGGGCGCGGGTATGGCGGTCGGCCTCGTGCCGTTGCTCCTGCTCGGGATGGTGGGCGCGCTGCCGATGCACGCCTCGATGCACTCGGTGCCGCTCGGCCGGTGGCAGGTCAGCGTGCTGGTGCCGGTGCTCGGCATCTCGCTGGTCGCCGCGGCGTTCGCCTACGTCTCGGGCGTTGTCGCCGCGCGGATGCTCGGCACCCGGGTCGCGTCGTTCGTCGCCCTCGCCGAGGTGCTCTTCGCGGTCCTCTTCGCGTGGCTCCTGCTCGGTGAGCTGCCGCTGCCGGTCCAGTTGGCCGGCGGCGCACTGATCGTGCTCGGCGTGGTGCTCGTGCGCGCCGCGGACGGCAGAGGCTCCCTGGCAGACTGAGGCCATGGCCACCCGTGAACTGACCGTCGGTGTCGGCGCGGGTGAGCTCGCGACCGCGGACATGGTCCTCAACATCGGTCCGCAGCACCCCGCAACGCACGGCGTGCTCCGGCTGCGGGTGACCCTCGACGGCGAGCGCATCTCCCGCGCCGAGACCATCGTCGGCTACATGCACCGCGGCGCCGAGAAGCTCTTCGAGGTGCGCGACTACCGCCAGATCATGGTGCTGGCCAACCGGCACGACTGGCTGTCGGCGTTCAGCAGCGAGGTGGGTCTCGCGCTCACCGTCGAGCGGATGCTCGGCATGGAGGTGCCGGTCCGGGCGACCTGGACGCGGACCCTGCTGTCCGAGCTGAACCGGGTGCTCAACCACCTGATGTTCCTGGGTTCCTATCCTTTGGAGCTCGGCGCGATCACCCCGATCTTCTACTCCTTCCGCGAGCGCGAAGAGCTGCAGACGGTGATGGAGGAGATCTCCGGCGGCCGGATGCACTACATGTTCAACCGGGTCGGCGGCCTGCGCGAGGACATCCCGGCCGGGTGGCTGCAGCGCGTCCAGGCCGCGATCGACGGCGTGCGTGCCCGGATGCCCGAGCTGGAGAGCCTCCTGATCGGCAACGAGATCCTGCAGGCCCGCACCCGCGGCGTCGGTGTGCTCACCAGCGAGGCCGTCGCGTCGTACGGCGTCTCCGGACCCATTGCGCGCGCCAGCGGCTTCGACGTCGACCTGCGCCGCGACCAGCCCTACCTGGCGTACGACGAGCTGTTCGCCGCCGACGGCCCGGGCCGGGTCGTCACCCGGCAGGCCGGCGACTGCCTCGCGCGGCTGGAGGTGCTGCTGGAGCAGACCCACGTCAGCCTCGACCTCGCGCAGGCCTGCGTCGAACGACTGCTCGCGATGCCCGCGGGCCCGGTCAACCTCAAGCTGCCGAAGGTGCTGAAGGTGCCCGAGGGCAGCGACTACGTCGCCACGGAGAACCCGCTCGGTTTCAACGGCTACTACCTGGTCTCCCGGGGCGACAAGACGCCGTGGCGGCTGGCGCTGCGGTCTGCGTCGTTCAACAACGTCGCGGTCCTGGCCGAGCTGCTGCCGGGTAATCTGCTGGCCGAAATGGTCGCGATCCTCGGCTCCATGTTCTTCGTCGTCGGCGACATCGACAAGTAGCGGGGCCGCCCGCGTCGACGTGGGCGGAAACGAACGCGTGCTGTCGAGCGCGCGCGCTCAGACGACTTCGCCGGGAGGCCCCTTCGGGGTGCGCCGCTTCTTGTCCTCGTCGTCCTCGGGCAGCTTGCACCACCACTGCACGACCAGGCCGCTCGCCACCAGCGCGACGCACACCACGGTCAGCACGACGGCCAGCAGGAACGAGCCCGGGCCCGTCGTGGTCTGCATCCGCCCGGCATCGACCGCGGCGGTCCCGGCGTACCAGCCGGCGAACGCGGCACCGGCGAGGATGCACGCCTGCGCGGCCACCAGGGTGCTGCGCGACCGCTGCGGTGACGGAGGTCGGGTGGACTCGCCCTTGAGATAGATCCGGATCTCGTTGCCGGCGAAGAGCACCATGGCCGCCATGACGACCACGACTCCCACGGCGATCCAGGAGTTCTGCGGCATCGCGTGACCGTGCGCGTTCCACACGGCGAGGGCGGCGTACGCGACCACGAAGACCACGGCGGCGACACCGAGTGCGTGCTTCCAGGTCAGCTGTCCGGCGTTCACAGCGGATCCCACGCGGGTCCGGGACGGATGCCGTCGAGCGCAGCGGCCGGCAGCCCGTCGATCAGCTCGCGGATGTCCTCGGAGCCGACGGCGGTCCGCAGCTGAGCGGTGCCGTCGACCCGCGACCACGGCACGAGGACGAACGCCCGCTCGTGCGCGCGCGGGTGCGGCAGGGTCAGCTCCTCGGTCTCGAACCGCAGGTCGGAGTCATCCGTGGAGTCTCCGACCTGGATCAGGTCGAGGTCCAACGTCCGGGCACCCCAACGCACTTCGCGCACCCGGCCGTGGTTGCGCTCGATCCTGTGCAGCTCGTCGAGCAGGGTCCATGGCGCGAGGCGGCTGCGTGCGACGACGACCGCGTTCAGGTAGTCCGGCTGCTCCGGGCCGCCGACCGCACCCGTCTCGAGCAGCGGTGAGCACGCCACGACCTCCAGCCCGTCGACCGCCGTGAGAGCGCGTACGGCGTCCGCCATCGTGCCCGCGCGGTCGCCCATGTTGGCGCCGAGCGCGATCACGACCTCCCGGTCGTGCTCCCTGCGCACCGTCACGAACGGGCCGCCGGTCACCTCGTCCACGAACGGCACGCCGGCCGGTGCCTGCGGCTTGCGGATGGTCACCTCGACCGCCTCGACAGCGACCGGTGCGAGCGCGACGGCCGCGATCCGCTCGGCCAGCGTCTCGATCAGGTCGACGCTGTCACCGGTGAGGACGGCGTACGCGCCCTGGGCGATGTCGGCGTAGCTCACGGTGGAGGCCAACTCGTCGTCGGCACCCGCCCTGCGCAGATCGCACTCGAGCACGATGTCGGCGACGAACCGCTGCGGTGCGCGCTTCTCGTGCTCCAGCACCCCGTGACACGCCTCGGCCGCGATCCCGGTCAGCCCGATCCGGTCGCTCATTCGCTCGCCCCCATCGTCTCCAGCACCGCGAGCGCCGCCCGTGCCGCCGCCACGTCGTGCACCCGCACGCCCCACACACCGGCCTGCGCCAGCAGCACCGTCAGAGCGGTCGTCGCCCCTTCGCGCCGGTCCGGCGGCAGCGGGGCGTCGGATCCGACCCGGCCCAGGAACCCCTTGCGCGAGGCTCCTACGAGGACCGGCAGACGCAGTTCCTCGAACGCGGCGATGTCGCGCAGGATCGTCCAGTTCTGCTCAGCCGTCTTCGCGAAGCCCAGGCCGGGGTCGATGACCAGGGCATCGCGGGCGATCCCGGCGGACAGCAGCGCCTCCACCCGGGCGCCGAGCTCGCGGTGTACGTCGGCGACCACGTCGTCGTAGACCGCCCGGTCGGCCATCTGGTGGCTGTGGCCGCGCCAGTGCATGGCCACCATCCCCACCCCGAGGCTCGCGACCGTCGCGGCCATCTCGGGGTCGGCCAGGCCGCCGCTGACGTCATTGACGATGCTCGCCCCTGCCTCGACGGCACGGGCCGCCACCCCGGCGCGCATCGTGTCGATCGAGACGCGTACCCCGTCGGCGGTGAGCTGACGCACGACGGGCACGACCCGGCGCAGCTCCTCCCGCTCGTCCGGGCGGCGCGCACCCGGTCGGGTGGACTCACCACCCACGTCGACCAGGTCTGCGCCCTGTTCGTGCAGTTCGCGGCCGTGACGCACGGCAGCGTCCGCGGCGAACCAGCGGCCGCCGTCGGAGAAGGAGTCGGGGGTGACGTTGACGACCCCCATCACGAGCGGGCGGGTCGCGGGGCGGGCTGGGAGCGCCGTCACCGTCGGTGATCCGGCGCCATCAGGCTGATCGCCTCGGCGCGCGTCGTGGCGTCGCGCAGTTGCCCCCGCACCGCGGAGGTCGTGGTGAGGGCACCGGGTTTGCGGACGCCGCGCATCGACATGCACAGATGCTCGCAGGAGACCACGACGATCACACCCTGCGCGTGCAGATGGGTGACCAGTGCGTCCGCGATCTGGCTGGTGAGCCGCTCCTGCACCTGCGGGCGACGCGCGTACAGATCTACGAGCCGGGCGATCTTCGACAGACCGGGCACCCGGCCGTCCTTCGGCGGGAGGTACCCGACGTGCGCGACACCGTGGAAGGGCAGCAGGTGGTGCTCGCAGGTGCTGTAGACCTCGATGTCGCGGATCAGGACCATCTCGTCGTGAGCCACGTCGAAGGTGCGGCTCAGGACCTCGGCGGGATCCTTACCCAGGCCGGCGAAGATCTCGGCGTACGCGCGGGCCACCCGGTCCGGTGTGTCGAGCAGCCCTTCGCGGTCGGGATCCTCCCCGACCGCGAAGAGCAGCTCACGGACCGCTGCGGCGGCGCGCTGAAGATCAACCCTCGGTGGGGTCGACATACCCACCGTCCGGCACCTCGATGACCGCCTCCGGCGGGTGGGCATCGACCTGCTGGCGATCCTGCTTGTCGAGGTCGACGCCGCGGGCGACCGCCTCGCGCTCGGCCGGAGTCAGGACCGGGGGTCGGTCGCTGACGTTGCGGGCGTCGCTGGACAGCCACACCTGACGGCGCGGTCGCTTGTGCACCGTGGAGAAGAGCTCCGCCAGCGCCTCGGCGTTGAGCGTCTCCTTCTCCAGCAGCTCCAGCACCAACTGGTCCAGCAGGTCGCGGTTGTCGTTCAGCGCGTGCCAGGCCTCGTCGTGCGCGGCCTCGATCAGACGGCGCACCTCCTCGTCGACGACACCCGCGAGGTCCTCGGAATAGTCGCGCTCGTGACCCATGTCGCGGCCGAGGAAGACCTCACCGCCACCGGACCCGAGCTTGATGGCCCCGATGCGCTCGCTCATGCCGAACTGGGTGACCATCTTGCGGGCCAGCCCTGTCGCCTTCTCGATGTCGTTGGAGGCACCGGTGCTGGGGTCGTGGAAGACGATCTCCTCCGCCACCCGGCCACCGAGCGCGTACGCCAGCTGATCGAGCAGTTCGTTGCGGGTGGTGGAGTATTTGTCGTCGGCCGGCAGCACCATCGTGTAACCGAGGGCGCGACCGCGCGGCAGGATCGTGATCTTGCTGACCGGGTCGGTGTAGTTGAGCGCCGACGCGACCAGGGCGTGACCACCCTCGTGGTAGGCGGTGATCTTGCGCTCCTTGGCGCTCATCACCCGGGTCCGCTTCTGCGGACCTGCCATCACGCGGTCGATCGCCTCGTCCAGCGCGCGGTTGTCGATGATCTGCGCGTTGCTGCGGGCGGTCAGCAGCGCCGCCTCGTTGAGGACGTTGGCCAGGTCGGCACCGGAGAAGCCCGGCGTACGACGCGCGACGGTCAGCAGGTCGATGTCGTCGACCATCGGCTTGCCCTTGGCGTGCACCTGCAGGATGTGGTGACGGCCCGCCATGTCGGGGGCCTCCACCGCGATCTGCCGGTCGAAGCGGCCCGGGCGCAGCAGCGCCGGGTCGAGGATGTCCGGGCGGTTGGTCGCGGCGATCAGGATGACGTTGGTCTTGACGTCGAAGCCGTCCATCTCGACCAGCAGCTGGTTCAGGGTCTGCTCACGCTCGTCGTGGCCACCGCCGAGACCCGCACCGCGGTGCCGGCCGACGGCGTCGATCTCGTCGACGAAGATGATCGCCGGGGAGTTCGCCTTGGCCTGCTCGAACAGGTCGCGGACACGGGACGCACCCACACCGACGAACATCTCCACGAAGTCCGAACCGGAGATCGAGTAGAACGGCACACCTGCCTCACCCGCGACGGCGCGCGCCAGCAGCGTCTTACCGGTGCCGGGCGGGCCGTAGAGCAGCACGCCCTTGGGGATCTTCGCCCCGACGTCGAGGAACTTCTTCGGAGCCTGCAGGAAGTCCTTGATCTCCTCCAGCTCTTCGACGGCCTCGTCGGCACCGGCCACGTCGTGGAAGGTGACCTTGGGCATGTCCTTGGTCGCCAGCTTGGCGCGGGATTTGCCGAACTGCATGACCCGCGATCCGCCGCCCTGCATCTGGCTGAGGATCAACCAGAAGAGTCCGAGGACCAGGATGAACGGCAGGATCGACAGCAACAGGCTGACGAAGACGTTCTGCTTGCCGGGGTCGTCGGTGAAGCCCTGGCTCGGCGGGGTCTTCTCCAGCAGCTGGACGAGGTGGCTGCCGCGAGCGCTGACGTAGTTGGACTGCACGCGGGAGGCGTCCTTGACGCCGTCGCCGCTGAATTCGTCGCCCTTCTTCAGGGTGAGGTTGATCGCGTCGGGCGTGAGCTTGGCCGATTCCACCTTGCCGGTGGAGATCAGTGTCTCGGCGCGGGAGGTGTCGATCTGCTGATACCCGCCGACCTTGCCGAACGTGTAGATCATGAATCCGACGACCACGACCAGGACGATCCAGATGCCGGGGTTCTTGACGAGGCGCTTCATAGTCAACATGTGCCGGGGTGGTCCCCGTACCTCCTGCTCATGGGCGCTCGGCGGGCAAGGAGCCCGACAACCGAGGACCGAACGATCCTAAACCGCGCCCGCCCGAAGACTTGACACGGCATCGATACGTCCAACGCACGCTGTGCGTCATACGTTCCGCGGAGTATGCAGGGAATTTCGCCTCAGGAGTACACGTGCGGCGCGAGGGTGCCGATGTCGCGCAGGTTGCGGTAGCGCTCGTCGTAGTCGAGCCCGTAGCCCACGACGAACTCGTTGGGAATGTCGAATCCGACGTAGCGACAGTCGATCGCGACCTTGGCGGCGTCCGGTTTGCGCAGCAGCGTGCAGATCTCCAGGGACGCCGGATCGCGCGAGAGCAGGTTGCTGCGGATCCAGTTGAGGGTGAGGCCGGAGTCGATGATGTCCTCGACGATCAGCACGTGCTTGCCGGAGATGTCGGTGTCCAGATCCTTCAGGATCCGTACGACGCCGGAGGACTTGGTGCCCGATCCGTACGACGACACCGCCATCCAGTCCATCGGCGCTGAGCCGGGCAGCGTGCGCATCAGGTCGGCCATCACCAGGACCGCGCCCTTGAGGACCCCGACGAGCAACAGGTCCTTGTCCTTGTAGTCGGCCCAGATGCGGTCGCCCAGCTCCTGCAGCCTGTCGTGGATCTGAGCCTCCGTGAAGAGCACGTGGTCCAGGTCGGTGCCGGCGTCGGATGCATCCATGGCGCTATTCAACCGGACGGGGCGCGACCTCGATCAGCCGCTCACGTCGAGCCACCCGCAGGCCACCTGGTATGTCTACCGCTCCCTGTCCGCGCCACCGCGTCACCAACTCATCGAGCGACGCCACGTGCACGGCGGCCACATCCGCGGCGGTCGCGCCGGCGCGGGCCATCAGCAGCCGCCAGACGCGCGTGCGCAACGCGTCCGAGAGGGACTCCAGATCCTCTACGTGCCAGGGGGACTCACCGAGGCCCTGCGCTTCGACCGCCGCGAGCGCGTCGAGGTGGTCAGCGTCCTGCCGGGCCAGGATCGCGGTGCGGACCAGGTTGTCGGTCAGGCCCGGTCCGAGGTCGTCCTGCAGGAGCTGCAGCGCGCGGCGGGCCCGGACGCGGGTGAAGCGGGGGTCCTCATTGTGCGGGTCGTCCCACCACGGCAGGTCCAGGGCGGCACAGGCAGCGCGCGTCTGCGCCCTTCCCACGCTCAGGAGGAACGGCCGCCGGAGCGGCCCCGGCCCGTCGGCCGCCATCCCGGCGAGGGCGCGGGTGCCCGACCCGCGTGCCAGCCGCAGCAGCACGGTCTCGGCCTGGTCGTCGCGCGTGTGGCCGAGCAGCAGCCGGGTGGCGTCGTGGCGCAGGAGCGCGGCCCTGAACGCCGCGTGCCGGGCCACGCGGGCCGCCGCCTCAGGGCCGTCACCGTCGGCGGTCGCGACCTCGACGCGGATCACCTCGACCGGGTCGAGGCCCAGCGCATGGCAGTGGTCGGCCGCGCTCCGCACCACCTGGGCCGATTCGGCCTGCAGCCCGTGGTCGACCACCACGGCGCCGGCTCGCAGACCCTGCTTGGGCAGCTCGAACGCCGCCGCTGCCGCCAGCGACAGGGAATCGGCCCCACCGGAGCAGGCGACCAGCACCAGGCTCCCGGCGGGTGCGTCGGCGACGGCTCGTCGTACGGCGAGGCGGGTCGCGGCGACGGCGGGGTGCGGGCCGGGCATCTCGTGCGGGGGACGTGCTCAGCCGTGCACGCGGGCGACCCAGTCGGCGGGTGCCTCGATCTCGCGCGCGCTGGGCAGGGTGTCCGGCGAGGACCACACCGCGTTGAACCCGTCGACGCCGACCTTGTCGATGACCGCGCGACAGAAGACCGCGCCGTCGCGGTACTGGCGCATCTTGGCCTCCAGGCCGAGCAGACGGCGCAGCAGCCGGTCCACGCCGCCGGCACCCTTACGTCGCTGGTCGAACTTGCGGCGGATCTCGGCCACGCTCGGCACGACCTTCGGGCCGACGTCGTCCATCACCACGTCGGCGTGCCCCTCGAGCAGCGACATCACGGCGGTGAGCGAGGCCAACTGTTCGCGCTGCTCGGCCGTGGTGAACAGGTCCATCAGGCCGTTGCCGCCACCTCGCACGGCGTCGGGCAGTGCCTTCAGTGCGTGCTGCAACCGCTCCTGCAGGTCATCCGGGTCGGGCATCAGGTCGGTCATCAACCCGCGGGACCGGTCGATGACGTGCCCGCGCAACCAGGGCACCGCGGTGAACTGCACCCGGTGGGTCTCCTCGTGCAGGCACACCCAACTGCGGAAGTCGGTCGGGTCGACGTTCAGCTCACGCTCGACGGAGACGATGTTGGGCGCGACCAGCAGCAGGCTCGGGCGGCCGCCCGGCGCGAGGTCGAACTGGCCCAGGATCTTGGGTGCCACGAAGCCGAGCAGCGCCCCGATCTGGGCGCCGGTGATCTTCGCGCCGACCGCGATCGCGACGGGCCCGGCGGCCTTCTTGGCCGTGGCCTTCTCCAGCACCGGGGAGAGCAGCGCGGCGGTCGAGTCGACGTTCACGTCGATCCACCCGCCGCGGTCGACCACGTGGACGTCGGACCGGGCGGCCCCGCCGGTGTCCATCCGTGCGGTGTCGGCGACCGGCTGCGAGGCGTTCGCCGCGGCCTGGCGCAGATCCGCGACGACGGCCGCGGCGTCCTTCGCGGTGGTCTCGGGGCCGTCGCTCACCAGCCGTCGACCCGTCGTGCGCGCGAGATCCCAGTCGACGTACGAGCGTCCCGAAGTGGCCATGCCCTCAACCGTATGCCGCGGCTGCGCGGCGCGCGGCCACCCTGCCGGTGTTCGCGTCGGTCGACACGACAGTCCTCGAACGCCGTCGACCGTGCCGAGCGCCGTCACCGACGCGTCGCGTCGCGTCGCCGCGATCCGCTCCTCGGCCACACCACCGACCGCTCCGCTCCGCTCCGCGTGTGATCTTGACCACATCGTGGCGACCGGCGCAGAGTGGCGGGTTGAAAGATCGCTCACCGATCTTTCGCCGGGGGTGGCCGTCGGGCCGTCCCCTTTTTCGGTGCCGACCCGCCCCGAGCCGACACCTTGACCTCGAAGGAGTCACCCCATGAACACTCCAGCACGGTCGGTGCACGCCGCCCTGGCCGGTACGGCTGCGATCGCGGCCGCCGTGGCAATCACGGCAGCAGCTCCCGGTTCGCTGACGCCAGCGGCCACGGCAGCGACCAGTTCGCCCGCGTGCAGCTCGGGCACCCTGGTCCACACGACCAAGGGGGCCGTCTGCGGTACGACGGCCGACGGGGTGACGACGTACGAGGGCATCCCCTACGCCGCGGCGCCGGTGGGGAACCTGCGCTGGAAGGCTCCGGTGCCGCACAAGGCGTGAACCACGACCATCCGGTCGACGACTCCCGTGCAGGAGTGTCCGAGCCCGGGGTTCCCGCCCGGGTCGCCTCCCACGACGAACACCACCGAGGACTGCCTCAACGTCAAGGTGCAGATCCCGGCTGGCGCCAAGCCGGGCGAGCGGCTGCCGGTGATGTACGAGATCCACGGTGGCGGTTTCCTCGGCGAGGCCCGCACGGACGACGGCTCCAACCTGGTGCGCACCGGCAAGGTCGTCTACGTCTTCGTGAACTACCGACTCGGCATCCTGGGGTTCCTCGCCGACAAGGCGCTGGGCGCGCACTCCGGCGACTACGGGATCCAGGATCAGCAGGCGGGGCTGCGCTGGGTGAAGCAGAACATCTCCCGCTTCGGCGGCGACCCGGGCAACGTCACCGTGTTCGGGGAGTCGGCCGGCGGTGCCAGCACCTGCGATCAGGTCGCCTCACCGACCGCGAAGGGCCTCTTCCAGCACGCGATCAGCGTCAGCGGCTACTACAACTACCAGAACAACATCGTGTGGTCGAAGGCCGACTGCAAGTCGACGTACTACACCGAGGCGCAGGCCCAGAGGACCGGCGCGCAGTACGCGAAGAAGGTCGGCTGCGGCGATGTGGCGGACGTCGCCGCGTGCCTGCGCAAGGTCCCGGTCGACAAGCTGGTCTCCGCGGGCGGGCAGTTCGTCGAGCCCACCGCCGGAGGCACGATCGGCCCGATCGTCAACGGCACCACGCTGACCATGTCCCCGGCCAAGGCGTTCGCCACCGGTCACGTCAACAAGGTCGATCTCATCACCGACATCGGGCGGGACGAGTTCAACGGCGGCGTCTACACCAACACCCCCGGACTGCACCCGGTCGTGGCCGAGACGCCGGCCCAGTACCGGCTGCTCGTCCGTGAGCAGTTCGGCGGGCTCGCTGCGACGGTGGAGCGGCTCTACCCGCTGATCCGCTACACCTCGCCGTTCGTGGCCTACCGCACGATCATGGCCGACTCGGCGTCGGTGTGCCCGATGCTGCAGTCGGACGCGAAGGTGTCGCGCTACATCCCGACGTACGCCGACATCGACGACGACGCCGACAATCCGGCCGGCGAGGGACTGACCGAGATCCTCGGCGCCCAGCACAGCGAGACCAACGGACTGGTGCACTTCGACACCTCCAAGCTGGATCCCAACCAGAAGGCCCTGCAGACCCAGCTGCTGCTGGAGTGGACCTACTTCGCCCACACCGGCAACCCGATGGCGGACTACACCCCGGCGTGGCCGCTCTACCGGACGTACTCGAAGCCGGTGATGGAGCTGCGGCCCGCCGGGTCCAGCTCGGTGAGCCCGGCCGCGTCGATCGCATCCCTGCACCAGTGCGGCTTCTGGGACAAGGTCACGCACTACTGATCGCTTGATCGGTTGTAACGCACGCTGACGGCGTTCACATCCGTCGACGGATGTGAACACCGTCAGCGTCATGCGGCGGGTCCTTGGCCGGGTCGGGTGGGCATGAGGCCTGGGGTGAGGTCCCAGGTGACGCCGGTCTTCGTGACGGTGGCGGTCAGCAGGTCGCGGTGCACGATCGTGTGGTGCCTGGCGCACAGCAAGGCTGCGTTAGTCAGTGTTGTCTCGCCGCCGGCCCACCAGGGCCGCACATGATGCGCATCGCACCAGTCCGGTGGCCGGTCGCAACCGGGGAAGGTGCAGTGCTGATCCCGGTGAATGATCGCGGTCCGTAGGCCCCCGGTGAACAGGCGTTTGGCGCGGCCGACGTCCAAGGGTTCGGACTCGGTGCCGAGGACTGCGGGGATGAGATCCGCGTCGCACGCGAGTCGGCGCAGAGTGCCGGCGTCGAGGTGATCGCCGTCGGTAGTGCGCCCAATGCCCGGAAGGTACGTCGGGGCAAATCCGTCTTCGTCCGAACCGTGTTGGCCGAGCTGGCCCGCGTCCCGGAGCCCCTCGTACAGGGTGTTGTAATCCAGGGTGACCAGGATCTTGGCGGTCCCGCCGAACTCCCCGACGGGCCGCGGGCTGGTGCCGTCCAACACGCCGGCCGCGGTGTCGATCAGGCGCACCAAGGCATCCGCGCGCCGCTTGGCCGGGGTCCGGGTGTCGCGCTCGGGCGCACTGGTCGCGGTTTCCAGCAGCGTCCCGGTATTCGGCACGCCGTCAGGGTCGCCCGTGCCGGTGGCACAAGGCTGCGGTGCGGGCGCGGACAGCGCGCGCAGGGCCTGTTTGACCACCGCGGCGTGACCGCTTGAGAGTTCGGCGACGAACCGGGTCAGGCCGGACGGTAGGTCGGCCCAGAAGACCGACTCGCAGTCCTGCTGATGTTCCTCGTCCCGTACCAGCCGTTCGGGGGCGTACTGCCCCAAGATCCGGGTGCTGAACTGCCGCAGCGTCCGACACCCGTGATCCGACAGGCTCAGGTAGCGGCCGAGCAGGTCATCACGGTCCGCGGTCGGCAACCGGGGCAGGATCCGCGGCACTTCCCGCAGTGCCACGTCGGCGACCGGCACACTCGCCGCCCCGTTCGCCAACGCGTCAACCACGACGTGGTTGCGGGGATCGGCACAGTCCACCCCCACCCTCCCGACCCGACGGGTCACGGTCGGTTCCACACCCGCCGCCTGCCGGGCCACCCACGCAGGTGCCCCTGTCGCGGTGGAGTTCGCGACCGTCCCGCGGCCCAGCGCATCCGCGGTCGCCAACGCAGCGACGTTCTCCATCCGGCTGCCCATCCGCAGCATCGACCCGACCACCTCACCCAGCGCCGCTTCGTCCAGCTGCCACAGGGCAACCGGCCACTCCTCCAACGCGGTGGCGAACTCGCCCAGCAAAGCCATCAACCGAGCACCGGCACCCGGCGCAGCAGGCCGATGCGTATCGCTCGTCGACTGCGCCATGACCCCTCCTGCGCCGGTGATGGCACCCCTTGCCATCTACCCTGAATCATACGCCTGTTCGATACACTGCACAAGGGTTGCTGTGGCGAATATCCTTGCAGATAATGATGATTCAAGGAATTTCTATCCACATCCCCCTTGTTGAGGTGCATGCTCCAGGAGTTGTCCACACCCGTCTCTGGACCGCTCGACATGCGCCGCAGTCGGGCCTACGGGCAGCCGCATTCGTGGATGGCGGTGACCACCGTGTCGATGGCCGCCCTGGCCCCCGTGGGTCCCTGCGGCTGCGGACCGTTGCTGATGATCGCGAAGACCAGGAGCCGTCCCTGCACGTCGAGCACGGTGCCGGCGAGCGAGTTCACCGACGGCAGGCTGCCGGTCTTGGCGCGCACCCATCCGGCGCCGTCCCTCGTCGCGGGAGTGCCGTACCGGTTGCCCAGGGTGCCGCTCCAGCCGCCGACGGCCAGCCGGGTGAGCACCGGGGCGAACTGCGGGTCCTTGCCCGAGGTCGCCCCGACCAGCAGATCGCCGAGCAGCCGGGCCGTCAGGGTGGTGCCGTCGGAGAGGCCGCAGACGTCGGCGAGCTTCACTCCGGTCAGATCGAATCCGCCGGCGGCCAGGCGCGCCAACAGCCACCGGGTCAGCGCCGCCTCGGAGTCCGCCCGGGTGCCCGAGCGGTACGCCGCCTGGCGGGCGAGCGACTCGATCATCGCGTTGTCGCTCTCCTGCAGGGCGTAACCGAGCTGGTCGAGCAGCGGCGCCGACTGCACCGAGGCCACGGTGGCCGCGCCGACCGGAGCCGTCGCCGGCGTACCGACGGTCGCCGCGATTCCCTTGGCCCGCAGGGCTGTTGCGAGCGCGGCGGTCGTGCTGGCGTCGGGGTTCGCGACGGCGGGCCCGCTCTCCGCGTGCTGCGTCGACAGCCCGAGCATCGCGATCCGGGTGGTGAAACCCATGTCGAGCAGGTCCTGTCCCCACCCGGGTGCGGTCGCCGGCCCCGGGGCGTACGACGCGTCGTACGCAAGACGCACGGAGTTGAGTCCCTGCTTCTTCAGCCCGGCGGCGATCTGGGTCGCGAGATCCCCGACCCCGGCGCGACCGCACACGGCGTTCGGGTTGCCCGCCTTCGGGTTGAGGCAGGTGTCGCCGCCGGCCACCAGCACCATGGATCCGGGAGCGGCCGAGACGACCTTCGTGGTGAACGTCCCCTCGAGAGGGAGGGTGTGCGAGATCGCCCAGGCGGTCAGCAGCTTGGTCGTCGAGGCGGGCGTCATCGCGGTGCCCGCGCCCTGGTCGTAGAGGTCCGTGCCGGTCGTCGCGTCGCGCACGGTCATGGTGACCTTGGACGTGAGACCGACGGCCTTCTGTGCGGCCTGGATCCGTGCCTTCAAGGAGGCGGCGCCGGGCTCGGGTCCGGTGTCGAAGCCGGCGACGTCGGGTGCGGTCGGCGCGCGTGGCGGTGCGACCGACGGACCGACGGTCGAGTGCCCCGGCACGGGCACGGGCACGGCCGGTCGGGTCGCCGCGGCACGGGTGAGGACGCCGGGCACCACGTCGTACACGTCGAGGGTGGCGTACGCCGCCAACGCGGCCACGACTCCCCCTGCGGCGAGCCCGACCTTGCCGGAACGGCGCATCCTCACCCCCTCGTCACGCAGGCGTTTCGCGATCGGCCCGCGGGTGCGGGAGACTGCCTGCCGCAGACATCATCACACCCGAAGATTCGAGGAAGTCGCATGGAGTTCGACGTCACCATCGAGATCCCCCGTGGCACCCGTAACAAGTACGAGGTCGACCACGAGACGGGGCGCATCCGGCTGGACCGGTTGCTGTTCACCGCGATGAGTTACCCCTCGGACTACGGCTACATCGAGGACACCCTCGGCGAGGACGGCGACCCGCTCGACGCGCTCGTGCTGCTGGACCAGCCGACGTTCCCGGGGTGTGTCGTGCGCGCCCGCGCGATCGGCGTCTTCCGGATGGTCGACGAGGCCGGCGGCGACGACAAGATCCTCTGCGTGCCCGCGGGCGACCCGCGCCAGGACGGCGTCAAGGACCTGAGCGACGTCAGCGACTTCCTGCTGAAGGAGGTGCAGCACTTCTTCGAGACCTACAAGGCGCTCGAGCCCGGCAAGAGCGTCGAGGAGGGTGCGCACTGGATCGGCGTCGAGGAGGCCGACAAGGTCGTCCAGGGTGCGCTCGACAAGGCGAAGGCCGAGGGCGTGACGACCGCGCGCTGGGCGATGCCGGGCCACGCAGCGGGCGAGACCGCGCGCGGCATCGACCGCGCCGGCGACGGCTCGCAGGCGGCCCAGCCCGAGAGCTGACCCGCCGCGACATCGGGGGTACGTGCGCGCTCGATCGGGCGCGCGCGTACCCCCATTTTTTGCAGGTCGGGGTCTAGCGGTGGCGAGCGGGCAAGAGATGCGCCCACCGGTCCACGTCGCCGTGCACGACGGCGCGGGTCTTGCGGCGGTAGCGCACGATCATCGCGATCCCGAGCGCCCACCCCGCGTACTGCACCGACAGCGCACCTTGGAAACCGGCGGTCGTGTACGCCGACGGTCCGCCCGGACAGATCCGGTCCAGCACCAGCCCGACGGCGAAGACCGCGGCCAGTGAGGCTGCGAAACCGCCGACGTTGACGATGCCGGTGGCGCTGCCGATCCGCTCCAGTGGGTTGAAGCTGCGCGCGAGGTCGAAGCCGATCATCGAGCCGGGCGACCCGACGGCGGTCACCGCGACGAGCACGATCAGCAGCCACAGCGGCGCTCGCCCGTGCCACAGCAGCACCGCGGTCCACACCGCGACGATGGCGCCGAGCGCTCCCAGCACCAGCGTGGAGCGCGAGTAGGGGAACCGGCCGAGGTAGATCCCGAGCAGCGGACTGGTGATGAGCGACACGATCACCATCAGCGACAGCAGAAGGCTCGCCGCGCCGGAGCTGAGGCCTTCGCCGCGGGTGAGGAACGGGAATCCCCAGATCATCGTGAAGAGGTTGCTGGAGAACGGCAGCGTGAAGTGGCACCACAGGCCGAGACGGGTGCCCGGCTCACGCCACGACAGACGCACGGCCCGCGCCACCGCACGCAGCTTCAGCTCGGTGCGCTCCGCGGCGGCGTATGGCGTGTCCTTCACCACCAGGACCATCACCACCCCGAGGACGAGGCCGGTGGCCGAGGCGATGAGGAAGCTCGTCTCCCAGCCGTACCCGCGCAGGACGGCCACCAGCGGCGTCGCCGCCGCGAGCGCTCCGAGCTGACCGATGACGCCGGTCATCTGCGTTACCAGGGGTGTTCGCGCCGGCGGTATCCAGAGCGCGACCAGCCGCAGCACGGACACGAAGGTCATGGCGTCGCCCATGCCGACGAAGACCCGCGCGATGATCCCGACCGCGAAGGAGTGCGCGAAGGCGAACGCCAGCTGCGCCAGGCTCATCAGCACCACGCCGATCGACAGCAGCACCTTGGAGCCGACCCGGTCCAGCAGCGCGCCGACCGGCACCTGCATGGCGGCGTACACCCCGAGCTGCACCATCACGAAGGTCGCCAGCTGCGCGGAGCCGATGTGGAAGCGGTGCGCGGCGATCAGCCCGGCGACCCCGAGGGAGCTGCGGTTGAAGACGGCCAGCACGTAGATGGCGAGACCGCCCGCCCACACGGCGTACGCGCGACGTCCGCCGATCGGGTAGCGCAGCGTCGGGTCGGTCACGGGAGCGATTCTCGCAGCGCGTCTTTCCCACGACGCCGTCGAGGCGGTTGGGTGGGGGCATGGACACCTTCACCCATGACGGGTTGACCTTCGACGTCACCGACCGCGGCCCGGCCGACGGCCCGGTGGTGGTGCTGCTGCACGGCTTCCCGCAGGACCGCACCGCCTGGGACGAGGTGACCCCGCTACTGAACGACGCCGGCCTGCGCACCCTGGCGCCGGACCAGCGCGGCTACTCCCCGCGTGCGACCCCGGACGGCCGCTCGTCGTACACGCTGGAGAAGCTGCTCGGCGACACGCTCGCCCTGATCGACGCGAGCGGCGCCCAGCGCGTGCACCTGGTGGGCCACGACTGGGGCGGGGCGGTCGCGTGGGCGATGGCCGGGCGGCATCCCGACCGGCTGGAGTCCCTGACTGTCTGCTCGACCCCGCACCCGAAAGCGATGGCGTGGGCGTTTCGGCACGGCGACCAGGCGCGAAAGAGCCTCTACATGCTCGGCTTCCAGGTGCTGTGGCTCGCCGAACGCCTCACCCACAAGCGGCTCTTCGGCATCTACCGTGCGCTCGGGATGCCCAAGGAGCGCGCCGCGGCGTACGTCGCCCGCTTCCCGACGCCGCAGAGCCTCACCGGCCCGCTCGGCTGGTATCGCGCGATGCCGGCCAGCAAGGCGATGCGCCAGAGCATGCTGCCGGGGAAGAAGAAGGCGCCCTCGAGCGCGCCGCGACCCGACCGGCGGATCACCGTGCCGACGACGTTCGTCTGGGGTGCCCGTGATGCGGCGCTCGGGAGGGCCGCGGCGGAGAAGACGGCCGACTACGTCTCTGCCGACTACCGATTCGTCGAGGTGGACGAGAACCACTGGGTGCCCGAGCTGCAGCCGCAGGTCGTCGCCGACGCCGTCCTCGCGCGGGCCGGCAGCGCGTCCTAGCGGGACGCGTCGAGCCGGCTGGTCCTAGCGGGACGCGCCGGGGTGACGGTTCTTCGGGTCGTGCTCGTCGCCCGGCGTGCCCAGCACCGGCAGCGTCGGCCCAGGGCGCGGACCGCCGCGCCGCCGATCGCGCATCCGCCCGACCCACGCGATCAGCAGGAAGAGGATCACGAAGATCGCAGCGAGGCCGAAGAAGCCCAGTCCGATGCCGATGGCATGACCCGAGCCCTCGTCGAGCTTGGCGGAGTAGGCGGGGAGCGATGCGGTGACCACGAGGTCGATTGTCGCGCATCGGCCTGGGTCCCCTCTGCGAGCCGTCGCGATTCACGGCGACGCGCGAACGTTCCAGGGGAAGCGGAGCACCTGACCCGGCGCTCGATGTCAGTATCGGTGCCATGAGCACGGGGACACAGGTGGATTTCTCGCCGGCGACGGCGCAGGCGTTGCGGCGCGCAGGTCAGCTCATGCGACAGACCGAGCAGGGGGACGTGCACGGCCTGTACGAGGCGGCCCGCGGCGCTCTGATCCATGTGGCCGACGTCGACGCGTGCTACGTCGGCCACTATCGCGGCAGCAACCGGCTGGTGATCCCCTATCTCTACGACCGCGGCAAGCCCGGGGCACCCGACGTCATGTCGTTCGGGGAGTTCGGCCTGTCGCACTGGCTGCGCACCTGGGGCAAGACCTACACGTTCGCGCAGGACAGGGGCCGTCTCGTGCACTCCGGCAAGTCGTTCGGCGAGGACGGCGACCCCAGGACCGTCCAGGATGCGATCGTGGCGCCCTTGCTGGAGCCGGACGGCTCGGTGTCCGGCATGTTGGCCGCCCTCAGCTACACCTCCCGCCACTTCTCGCAGGAGAGCGTGGCTGTCGTGGAATGGCTGGCGCGGCAACTGCGCCGGGCCATCAGTCGGGACGCGGAGGACATCACCGATCTGGATCTGGTGACCACCGGGTCCGAGACCGCACTGGACCGCAGCGCCGACCTGGTGCATGCCATCTCCGATCGGCTGAGGAGGCTGCAGGCGAAGGTCGATCAGTCGACGTCGACCCTGGAGGGCAGCTCGTCGGGCGCGGAGGTGGAACACGTGGCCGATCAGTTGCGCTCGATCAGCTTGCTGTGCGGCCGCTTCGATACCGAGTTGGCACTGTTGGCAACGGAGCCGGGTGCAGCCGCGGGACCGCACGCGCCCCTCACCGACCGCGAGGCGGCCGTCGCGCGGCTGGTCGTGCAGGAGGGCCTGTCCAACTCAGAGATCGCGGCCCGACTCGTCATCAGCGAGAAGACCGTCAAGACGCATCTGTCCCATGTCTTCCAGAAGGTAGGCGTCAGCCAACGTTCGGAGCTGCGATATGTCGCCTCATCCACGGTCCTAGGACTATCCGAGGCGTAAACCTAGGCCTCAGTCCTATGGGTCGGGGCGTGACAGCACTCCAAGATGGAGCCCGGGAAGGCCGCACCGGCCCGAGCCAGGGGGAGCACCCACCGTGTGCCGTAGGGGGAGCGCGGGTGTGCGAGTAGGTATTGGGCCGGTGCTGCGTTCCTCATTCGATGCCCAGCTCGGGTGCGCCCAGGCCGTAGCGGTCACGCAGAGCCGTGCGGGCGGCGTACCAGCCGCTCAGGCCGTGCACCGACGGGCCGGGTGACGTCGCCGAGGAGGCGAGGTAGAGCCCGCCGATCGGGGTGCGCCACGGGGTGCGGGACACCACGGGCCGCTTGATCAACTGGGCCATCGTGACAGCACCCGTCGCGAAGTCGCCGCCGGCGAAGTTGGGGCTCACGTCGCCGAATCTGCTTGCCGGTGTTGCGGATCGGGCCAGGATGAGATCACGGATGCCGGGTGCGTGCTCCTGCACCATGTCGAGCATGACCTCCGTGCGGTCGACCGGGCAGTCGTACGGCACGTGGGTGTAGGCCCACAGCGTGGCCTTGCCCTCCGGCGCGCGGGTGGGATCGATGGCGCTCGGCTGCACGAGCAGCACGTAGGGCCGGTCCGGCAGACGCCCTCTCGCGACGTCCCGTTCGCTCGCGGCGATCTGCTGGCGGGTGCCGCCGAGGTGGATGGTCGGCGTACGCCGCAGCTCCGCATCGGTCCACGGCACCGGCCCGTCCAGGGCGAGGTCCATCTTGGCCACGCCGTTGCCGTGCCGGAAGCGGCGCAGCGCGCCCAGATACCTGGCCGGCAGGCGGTCTCGCCCGATGCTCGCCAGCAGCCTGGTCGACACGTCGAGTACGACCGTGTCGTAGTCGGCCAGCACACTCAGGTCGCGCACCCGCGTGCCGGTGACGACGCGTCCGCCGTGCGCCTCGAAGTCCGCAGCGAGCGCGTCGGCGATCGCCTGGCTCCCGCCGATCGGCACCGGCCACCCGGCAGCATGCGCGTGGGTGCCGAGCGCCAGCCCGGCGCCGGCCATCGCGAGCCGTGGGTGGGACCCGATGGTGTGCGCGGCCGCGCCGGTGAGAATCGCGGGGGCGACCTCCTCATGGAAACGCAGTCGCCATGCAGGAGAGCCCTGTTCGAGCGCTCGTAGGCCGTATTCGAGTGTCACCGCAGGTTCGATCGGGAGCTGCAGCAGGGACTCCCCGGTGAACCGCGTCAGCTGCTCCACCCGTCGGACCAGGGGGGCGAAGAGCCGCCGGTACGCCGCACCGTCACGCCCCAGCGCGTCCGCCGTGCGGTCCAGGTCGCGGTAAGCGATGCCGCTGCGCCCGTGCGGAAGCGGGTGGCCGAAGGAGATCTCCGGCACTCGCAGGTCGACCCGGCGTTCGATCTGGAACTGCCGGAAGAACGGCGATGCGAGCGCCATCGGATGCACCGCGGACGCGACGTCGTGATGGAAGCCCGGCAGCGTCAGTTCGCGCGTGCCCGCTCCTCCGCCGATCCGGTCGGCCTGTTCCAGCAGGTCGACCCGCAGCCCGGCACGCGCCAAGGTGACCGCCGCGGCGAGCCCATTGGGGCCCGCTCCCACGACGACTGCGTCCCGCTCCCCCACCATGTCGTCGAGTCTTGCAGCACCCTCCTCCCGAGTGGCATAGCCATGTCTCGAATGCACCTCCTGCAGGTATGCCACTCGACGCAGATCCCTGCCACTCGGGGTCCAGACACTCCGCATGCACGCGCCGATTCGGCTCACAGCGTTCGCGCCGGTATCGTGAGGTCCATCAGTTCGGCGTCTGTCTCACCCACGAATTGATCCGCATGTCGAGTTCGCTCCATGCGCGGCCCTCCAGCCTGGAGAACCGGTCGGTCCGGGGAGACTTCTTCTAGATCGCGATTTGATGACCTCAACTTTCACTGACTTCGGTGTGCCCACTGTCCTGGTCGACGTACTGACCGGCCAAGGCATCGCCGAGCCCACTCCCATCCAGGCCGCGACCCTGCGCGACTCCCTCGCCGGCCGCGACGTCCTCGGCCGCGGCCGTACGGGCTCCGGCAAGACGCTGGCCTTCTCCCTCCCGCTGGTGGCGCGCCTCGCCGAGTCCAAGCGCCCCCGCGTGGCCCGCAAACCGCACGCGCTGATCCTGGCCCCGACGCGCGAACTGGTTACCCAGATCGACGCCGTGATCAAGCCGCTGGCCCGCACGATGGGCCTGAACACCCTGACCGTCTTCGGCGGGGTCGGCCAGAACCCGCAGGTGCGCGGCCTGCAGGCCGGTGTCGACATCCTCATCGCCTGTCCCGGTCGCCTCGAAGACCTTATTTCTCAAGGGTTCTGCCGCTTGGACGACGTGCAGGTCACCATCCTCGACGAGGCCGACCACATGGCCGACCTCGGCTTCCTGCCCGGCGTACGCCGGCTGCTGCGCCAGACGCCGAAGGACGGCCAGCGGCTGCTCTTCTCGGCCACCCTGGACAAGGCGATCGACGTCCTGGTCCGTGAGTTCCTGCGCAAGCCGGTGACGCACGAGGCCGATTCGGCCCAATCCCCCGTCGCCGCGATGTCCCATCACGTCCTCGGGCTCGAGAAGGACCTGCGGGTGCCGGTGCTGGTCGACCTGACGTCGGCACCGGGCCGGACCATCGTCTTCACCCGCACCAAGCACGGCGCGAAAGCCCTTGCGCGACAGCTGAACAGCCGTGGCGTTCCGGCGGTTGACCTGCACGGCAACCTCGGCCAGAACGCGCGCACCCGCAACATGGAGGCCTTCAGCTCCGGTGCTGTGCATACCCTCGTCGCCACGGACGTCGCCGCGCGCGGCATCCACGTCGACGACGTCGCGTTGGTCATCCACGCCGACCCGCCGTCGGAGCACAAGGCGTACCTGCACCGTTCGGGTCGTACCGCGCGGGCCGGCGCCGCGGGCTCCGTCATCACCTTGATGACCCCCGATCAGCGCGGCGACGTCCGCAGCCTCACCCGGGCCGCGGGCATCCACCCGACGACCACGCAGGTCACCAACACCGAGCACCCGGTGCTGCGCGAACTCGCCCCGGGCGAGCGCGTCCTGGTCGAGGGCTACGTTCCGCCGGCCGCCCCACAGCAGCAGCGTCAGCCGAAGAAGCCCGCTACCGGCCAGGCGGGCGGTCGCGGACGCGGTCGCGGTGCCGGCTCCGGTGCGGGACGACCCGCGAGTGGCTCGGGCGGCGGTCCTCGTCGCAACGGGTCCGGTTCCGGTTCCGGCGGTACGACGTCGGGTTCGGGTCCTCGCCGCTCCGGCGGAGGCTCCGGCTCCCGCACTGCGGGTTCAGGCTCTCGCGGCGCGGGTGCGGCGTCGGGCGGCAACCACTCGGCGGCGAACTTCAGCCGCCGCTCGCGCTGACCCGACAGCGGTCTCTGTTTCCGGCGGGGTGTTCGATGGGCGAGTGACGACCACTCCCCACGAACCCCCGGCGACCGACGCACCCCCCACCCGGTACCTCAACGGTGACGGCCCCAAATCCGCCACGGACCTGCTGGCCACCATCCCGGCGGACACGCAGACCGACCTGTACGGCAACGGCGGCGCGGTGGAGGAGCTCGAGCGGTACACCGCCGAGTTGCTCGGCAAGCCTGCGGCGGTCTTCTTTCCCAGCGGCATCATGGGCCAGGGCGCAGCACTCACCGTGCACGCCGCCCGGCACGAATCGTCCACCGTCGCGTGGCATCCGACCGCGCATCCGCAGGTGCACGAACTGGACACAATTACTCGTCTGCACCGCCTCACGACGCGCACGGTCGGCGATCCGGCCCGCCTGCTGCAGCTGTCCGACCTGGAAGCCGTCCCCGAGCAACTCGCCGTCCTGCTGCTGGAACTCCCGCAGCGGGAGATCGGTGGCCAGCTGCCGACCTGGGATGAGCTGACCTCGCACGTGCAGTGGGCGCGCGAGCACGACGTGTATCTGCACCTGGACGGCGCTCGCCTCTGGGAGGCGTCGGCGTCGTACGACCGCTCCCCAGCGGTCATCGCGGCGCTCTTCGACACCGTCTACGTGTCGTTCTACAAGGGCATCGGCGCGCTGTCCGGATGCTGCGTCGCAGGCGAGTCGGACATCGCGGACGAACTGCGCGAATGGCGCCGGCGGCTGGGCGGCACCCTGTACGGGCTGTGGCCGCTCGCCGCGTCTGCCCTCGCGCTGCTCCCGGAACGGTTGCCGGATATGCCTGCCCGGCTGGCGCACGCCCGCGCGATCGCCGACGCGCTGCGCCCGGTCGCCGGCGTGACAGTC
Source organism: Allobranchiibius sp. GilTou38 (assembly GCF_017565325.1). Taxonomy (NCBI): domain Bacteria; kingdom Bacillati; phylum Actinomycetota; class Actinomycetes; order Micrococcales; family Dermacoccaceae; genus Allobranchiibius; species Allobranchiibius sp. GilTou38. The sequence goes on from NZ_JAGEKN010000005.1 coordinate 247,753, forward strand.
GTCCCCGATCCGCCGCACACCTCGATGATGCATCTGCTGCTGCAGGTCGACTCGGACACGTTGACTGCCAACGCCGCCCGCATCCTGGAGCGCGATGGACTGCAGACCTTCCGCGGGGCACAGAGCACGATCGACCGGCACGTCATGAAAGTGGAGTTGAACGTCGGCCGAGCCACCCTGCAGCTCTCCCCCGACGAGATCGCCGCCGCGATCGCAGAACTGATCACGCACGCCCCCGCGTAGCATCGATCGAGCAGCTATCGAACGACACCGTCGACGCAGGAGTGGATGCCTTGAAGAAGCCGGCATGGGTCGTTCTCGGAGTCGTGGTGGCACTGCTCGGGTTGGTGTTCACCCTGCAGGGCATCGGGGTGATGAAGGGGTCCTCGATGAGCAACAACACGTTCTGGGCCGTAGCCGGCCCGATCATTATCATCGTCGGCCTCGCAGTGGCCGCGGCGGGCGCGAGGGGCCGATTCCGCTGAGCAGCTTGCGGATTCACCGTCATCACGCGTCGCGAGACTCTCGAGCGTCCAACGTCGACGAGGGCGCCCCTGTCGGTCGGCGGGTCATGCTCGGTGTGCTGGGGCTCGGCGCCGTGGGCATCGTCACCGGCAGCCGGGTGTCGAACGGACTGTCCAGCCTCCTCGGGCCGGTCGAACAACGTGACCCCACCGGGCTGCTTTCCCTCATCCCCCTCGGGGATACCTTCCGCTACTACTCGGTGACCGGCGCGGTCCGCACCGAGCCGGCGCAGACCTACCGCCTTCCCGTATCCGGGCTGGTCGAGGCACCGCACACCTATTCGTACGCCGACCTGCAGGCGCTGCCGCGCACCGCGTTCGTGCAGACCTTCCAGTGTGTGACGGGATGGCAGGTGCCGGAAGTTCATTGGGCCGGCGTGCGATTGGCCGAATTGATCGAACGCGCTCAACCCAGCAAGCAGGCACGAGCAGTGCGCTTCCGATCCTTCGACGGCACCTACACCGAGTCGCTGACCCTGGATGAGGCGCGCGCCGATGACGTTCTGGTGGCGACGGAGATGCTGGGAGCACCGGTGACCCACGACCACGGCGGGCCGGTGCGCATGTACGTCGGCTCCAACTACGGCTACAAGAGCACGAAGTGGCTCTCGGGCATCGAGCTGACCGACCACCAGATACCGGGCTACTGGGAACCGAGGGGCTATGCCATCGACGGACGACTCCCCACGTAGCGGGTCGACGTCCTTCGATTCCACATCGGAGGGCGACGGCGAACGCATCCACCGGTTCAGCCTGGCCGAGCGGATCGTGCACCGCGTGACGGCGGTCCTCATGATCGTCTGCATCCTGACGGCCGTCGTCCTCTACAACGGCTCGCTCTCGATCGCGATCGGGCACCGTCACCTCGTCGAGCTGATCCACGTCTACTGCGGTTTCGCGCTGCCGGTGCCCATGCTGCTGGGCGTGGTCTCCGTCGCGTATCGCGCTGACCTGCACCGCCTCGGGCGGTTCTCGACCGCCGACCGCCGCTGGCTGCGCTCCCGTACGCGGCGCGACGGCACGATCCGGGTCGGCAAGTTCAACGCCGGGCAGAAGCTGAACGGCGCACTCACCTCCAGCTCGATCCTGGTCCTACTCGCCACCGGCATCATCATGTACTTCGTCACGCTGGCGCCCCTGCCCTGGCGGACCGGCGCGACGTTCGTCCACGACTGGTTCTCGATCGCCGTGGGACTGCTCGTGATCGGCCACATCACCTTCGCGATGAAGGACCCCGAGGCGCGCGAGGGGATGCGCACGGGTTGGGTGTCTCGACACTGGGCGCGCCGCGAGCATGCCGCGTGGCTGGGCGAGACGACCGACGCCGACGAGGATGGGCGACCCGCACACGGCTCGAGCCGTAGGTAGCTCCGCCGGCGGATTGCGGGATGCATGAACGAGCGCGCTCGATGAGCCGCGTTCATTCAGACGCGGTCAACCAGCCCGGAGCTATGTGTGGATAACCCCATCGGCTCAGACTATACGGAATGGGGGATGTGGAAAAAATTGCTCCAATCATCAGCAACATCAACGTAATTCGACATCTCATTCCCTTGTGTGAAAGTTCGAACGGGCGTACGATGTGTACATCAGTCCGAATATCATGAATTCAGGAAAGGGGCAGGTCGTGGGCAATCCCATTGACGACAACAGCCTGCCGCAGCCGGCAGAGATTGTCCCCGCGCATCCAGGGGTGGGTGCCGGATTGATGGAGCTGTTGTCGGCTTTCGCGGCATCGATGGATGCCTGGCCGGGGGCGCTGTTCCAGCTGAGCGAAGCAGATCTGGGCACGGTGGTCTCCACGATGTTGACCGTCGTGGGTCGCGCGGAGAACGTCGCGGCGTTGGCTACCTCGGATGCTCTGACCCGCGGGACGGTCACCGGCTCCACGGCGACGGGTGCGCCCGGGTGGGTCGCCCAGGTCGCGCGCGGGGTGGATCCGATGGTTGTGCACCGGGTCGGGGGTGTCGGTCGCGATTGCGCGGACCCGAAGAACCGCGTGGTGGCGCAGTGTTTGGCGGAGGGATCCGCGTCGGTGCCGGCGGCCGCGGTCGCGTTGCGGGAGGTGCCGAGAGTGGTCCGTCAGTTGCCGTGCGCTGACCGGGATGACATGTTCCTGCGGTATCTGAGCCTGTCCCATTTCGGTCCGCGAGCGTTGAAAGAATTGAGTACCCGAATCATCGGTCAGTTCGCTCCCGAGCAGCTGATACGGGACGAAGAGACTCAACAACACTGCGAGGCCGCGCGCTGGTACGACCTGCCCGGTGGGATGGTCCGGTTCGAAGCAGACCTGTCCGCGGCCCACGCGGCGACGGTGAAACACGCCCTGCAGTTCCTCTCGGCGCCGACACCACAGACCTGCCCCGACAACCCCGCCCACAGCGGCGACACGGCTGAGGAGAAGGGCGGCAACCGGGGCGGCAACGCCGAAAAGCCGGCGCTGGGACCCATGGTCAATCCGCTCGACCGCGATCCGCGGACCCCGGCCAAGCGTCGCGCGGACGCCCTGCTGCGGCTGATCGAAACCGCGGCCGGCGTGCTGGACGGCACCTCTCCGCGACCGGTCGGGGAGATCACCGGCGTCGCGAAAATCGTGGTCACGCTGGACTACAACACCCTCCTGGCCGGGCTGCAGCACTCTGGTCGCCTCGGCGGGACCGGCGCCATGACCGACCCCATCTACTCGCCTGGCATCGGACGCACCGCCGACGGTGACTATCTCGACGCCGGGACGCTACGGCGGCTGGCATGTGACGCGGATCTGATCCCGATGGTGCTCGGTGGGGCATCCGAACCGATGGACGTCGGACGAGCCAAACGTCTGTTCACCGGCGGATTACGAGCGGCGATCATCCACCGAGATCGAGGATGCACGTTCCCCGACTGTGATCGGCCACCGGACTTCTGCGACGCCCACCACGTCGATCCGTGGTGGACCGGTGGCGAGACGACCCTGACCAACGCGGCCCTGCTCTGCACGCGCCACCACACCATCGTTCATCGCGACCTGCTCACTGCGGCGGTCACCGCCACCGGAGTCACCTGGGACCTGACGCCCGGATTGATGCCGCACCAACGGGCCGGCTGACGCCCCGACCCGGCATAACACGAGCCGGTCCCGACGTTGCACCCGTCGTACACCGTTGTCGACGAAGGGATCCTCATGCGCGCCGTGGTCTACACCGAAGGCGGCGACGCCTCCGTCCTGCACCTGGTCGAACGCGAGGCCGCCGACCCCGGACGCGGCGAGGTGCGCGTACGCATCGAGCGCGCCGGGGTCAACCCGACCGACTGGAAGTTCCGCGCCGGCAGTGAGCTGGCCTTCCCCGAGATCGTCCCGGGTCAGGACGGCGCGGGCACCATCGACGCGGTCGGCCCCGAGGTCGACGGGCTGCACGTCGGCGACCGGGTGTGGACAATGCTCGCCCAGCACCAGCGCCCCGGTGGCACCGCCCAGGAGCAGGTCGTGCTGCCGGCGGCCAACGTGACCGCACTGCCGGACAACGCATCGTACGACGTGGGCGCGGCGCTCGGCGTACCCGCCGTCACTGCCCACCGCGCACTGACCACCTCCGAGGGTGGACCGGACCGGCTCTACCGCGGCGCCATGGACGGGCTGACGGTGCTCGTCGCCGGTGGTGCCGGCGCGGTCGGCAACGCCGCGATTCAGCTCGCGCGGTGGGCGGGAGCCACGGTGATCAGCACCGTCAGCGGGGACGAGAAGGCAGCCCTGGCGACGGCGGCCGGCGCGCAGCACGTCGTCAACTACCGGGAGGGCGACACCGCCGCCGCGATCCGCGAGATCGCGCCCGAGGGCGTGCACATCGTGGTCGAGGTGGCACCCGCGCAGAACCTCGCGCTCGACCTGCAGGTCATCCGGCCCCGCGGCACCATCGCGGTCTACGCCAACAACGGTGGCGACGAGGTGACGTTGAACGTCCGGGAGACGTTCTCGACCAACGCCCGGATCCAGTGGGTGCTGCTCTACACCGTCGGTCAGGACGCTCTGCGCGCCGCTGCCGACGACGTCACCGCCGCGGTGGCCGACGGCGGTTTCGCGATCGGGGACGAGCACGGCCTGCCGCTGCACCACTACCCGTTGGAGCGCACGGCCGAGGCCCACTCGGCTGTCGAGGATGGGGCCGTCGGCAAGGTGCTGCTCGACGTCACCGACTGACCAACGTTGACGTTTTGCGTCCGTGGCCAGTGCTGCAGCACTGGCCACGAACGCAAAACCCGCGTACCGCCTCGAGCCGGTCTCCGTGGGCGGTCAGCTCTTCAGCGTGACCTTCACCGACCCGAACACGAGACTGCCGTCGGCCGGGAGTGCGGTGCCGAACGTGCTGTTGAGCGCCCCGGCGGCGGCCGGGTCGAGACGCGCTGTGATGCCGGAGAGATTGGTGGTGCCGTTGCGCTGCTTGACGACCAGGCCGGAGAAGTCGAGGTCGAGCACGGGGATGCGCGCCGCGGCGAAGTTCACCTGTGTCGCGTAGACCTTCTTGTCCGCGAGCGACACGTCGAACTTGCCGATCTCCAGGGACTTACCGCGCAGCGAGACGAAGTCGATGCCGCCCCGGTGCAGGATGTCGCCGCTCGGACCCGACAGGTTCGGGTTGCCGCCGGTGATCGGGAAGCCGTAACTGACTGCCAGGTACGGGAATAGGCGCAGGCCGAGACGGGTGTCGGGCACGGGCAACGGCAGGATGCCCGCCTTCAGCAGCGTGGGCGCGATGCCCTGTGCGGTGGTCACGGTGGTGGTGCCGGACAGACTCGCCGCGGCGGGTCGAGCGCGGTGGGCGGCGCTCGCCTCGGCCGGGCCCGCGAGCGCGACAGAGGCCGTGGTTGCGGCGAAAGCGATGGCGAGCGTGGCGGTGATGACGCGTGATCGCATGAACATGCCTTTCGTGGGTGTTGCCCGTGAACGGATGACACCTGCTCTACGGGCGCGAGGGCCGTTGCGGATGCACTGCGGGCGTTCCCCCGCCGTCGCGCACCGTCCGGTGTCAGACTCGTCCTGCCGGCACGCCGCGGTGCCGGACGGCAGGCTCCCGACCGGACGGACGACGCAGTGGACCCCGACGACGACGCACGTGTCGCCGCGCTGTTCGTGGCGGGCGAGCAGGCGGCGCTGCGGGTGATGTACGACCGCTACGGCCCGCTCGTCTTCCGCATCGCGCTGGCGATCGTGGGCTCCGTGCCGGACGCCGAGGACGTCACGCAGGACACCTTCGTCTCGGCGTGGCGCGGCCGGTCCACGTTCGACCCGGAGGCGGGTTCGCTGCCCGCGTGGCTCGTGGGCATCGTGCGCCGCCGGTCGGTCGACCAGCTGCGCGACATCGGCCGCCAGCGCCGCGCGTGGACCTCGGTGGCGCAGCACTTCGCCGCGATGGACAGCTCGGCGTCGGTGGACAATGTGGTGGAGCGCACCCTGGTGTCGGATGAATTGGCCCGGCTCCCCGAGACCCAGCGACGCGTGCTGGAACTAGCGTTCTACGACGGCCTCACCCACACGCAGATCGCCGCGGCCACCGGGATGCCGGTCGGGACGGTCAAGAGTCACGTACGGCGCGGTCTGATCCGGTTACGACGACGATGGGAGCAGGACAGTGCCTTCGCCTGACCATCGCGCCCATCACGGACCGGGCGAGGACTCCGCCCGGCTCGAGGCCCTCAGCCTGCTCGCGCTCGGCGAGCCCTCGGAGCTCGAGCGCCACGTCGAAGGCTGCGCGGAGTGCCGCAGTGAGCTGTCGTCACTGCGTCGTACGGTCGAGCTCGGCCGCACCAGCGGAGCCGGGTACGGCGACGGTCCCGCACCGTCCGAGGCGGTCTGGGCCGGTATCTCCGCCGAGCTCGGCCTCGAGGAGCCAGCGGTCTCAGCGCGCCGTACGCCGCGCCCCCCGCCCTGGCGTCGCCGCGCAGGCCTCGCGGCTGCCGCCGTCCTGATCGCCGCGGCGGGACTCGGTGGCGGTTACGCGATCGCCCGGCACCAAGGCTCACCCGCCGTCGCCGCGTCGGCGACGCTTGCGCAGATCGCCGGCGGTCCGACCGGCGTGCACGGCAGCGCCACCGTGCACCGCACGTCCACCGGACAACAACTGTCCGTGCGCACCAGCAACCTGCCGTTGCGCAACGGCTACTACGAGGTCTGGCTGTTCGACCCGGTTGCGAACAAGATGGTCGCGGTCGGCACCCTGCCGCGGACGGGCACCGCGACGTACCCGGTGCCGCCGGGGCTGGACGTGACCAGCTACCACCTCGTGGACGTGTCCGCCCAGGACTACAACGGCAACCCCGCCCACCAGCAGAGCGTGCTGCGCGGCGGTCTCACCTGGTAGCCGAGTCGGCTTGGCCCTCTGAGGTGTTCAGGTGCTCTCTCGGACGATCAGCTGATGGGGCACCACCAGGTCGAGCGGGCCGTCGTCATCGGACTCGGCCGGACTGCTGATTCGGGCCGCGAGCCGGTCGATGGCGACCCGGACGATCTGGGGCTTGTCCGGCGCGATGGTGGTCAGCGTTGGGGTGCTGTAGCGGCCGTCCTCGATGTCGTCGAAGCCGACCACCGCGATGTCCTCCGGCACCCGTCGGCCCTGCTCGAGCAGGCTGCGCAGCGCGCCGAGGGCGAGCTCGTCGCTGAAGCAGAAGACCGCGTCGAGGTGCGGCTCCACCTCCATAAGCCGTTTGACGGCGGCGGCCCCGTCCGGCCGGTGCAGGGACCGGACGGGGATGACGAGCTCCTCGCGGAACGGCAGCCCCGCCGACTCCAACGCCTGCCGGTAGCCCTCGACACGCAGCTCCGCCGTGCCGTTCTGCAGATGCGGTTGCGCACCGATCGCCCCGATCACGCGGTCCCCGCGGGCGACGAGGTGCTGCGTCGCCTCCCGGCTCGCCCGCACGTTGTCGATCGCGACGTGGTCCAGGACGCCGTCGGTCTCGCGCGCACCGAGCAGCACGACCGGACCGGCTGCGAGCTCGACCAGCTCGGCGGGCGACACCGCCCACGGGCTGCACAGCACGCCGTCCACGCTGCGACCGGCCGGGCCGAGGATCATCCGACGCTCCTGGTCGGCGTCGCCGTCGGTCTGGTCGATGTGCACGGTCCATCCGCGCTCGGCCGCGACCCGCACGGTGATCGCGGCGAGCTCGCTGAAATAGGGCGAACTGATCTCGGGGACGACGAGGCTGATGACCTCGGTGCTGCCACGGCGCAGCTGCCGAGCTGCGGTGTTGGGGCGGTAGCGCATGTCGTCGATCGCAGCCTGGACGCGCTGCCGGGTCTCGGGCGCCACGTGCGGGAAGTCGTTGGCCACGTTGGAGGCCGTGCGCACCGACACCCCTGCGCGTTCGGCGACCTCTCGCAGACCGACCACCATGCACCTCTTCCGCTGAACCTACCGCCGAGCTAGGTTGCAGCGTACAGTTGCAACGTTGCAAACCAACCGCTATGTGCGGTGCACGAGAGGAAACCCGACCATGAGCGAGACCACCACGCAGCGCCCCGACGTGACCGAGGCCGACGTACAGGCAGCGGTCGATGCGCTGAGCACCGACGGCATCATCGGACGCAAGGGCGCGTTGGAGCGCGACTTCGTGGCCGGGATGCGCGTCGACGTCGAGGAGGCGTTTCGCGAGGCGCGGTCGCGGGAGAACGGCGCCGTCGGCCGCGGCCCGAACCGGTGGTACGCCGAGATGCACCCCCAGGCTCTGTGCGGCTTCGTCGAACTGGTGGATCACCCGTGGGTGCGCGCGGTGAGCGAGGCGATCCTCGGCCCGGACTACGAGATCGTCGAGGTCGGCTTCGACATCCCGTTCGCCGGTGCGCACAACCAGCCCTGGCACCGGGACTTCCCCTCCCCCGCCGTGACGCGCACCGACAGGCGACTCACGAGCCTGGCGTTCAACGTGACGCTCGTCGACACCGAGGAGGACATGGGGCCGTTCGAGATCGCACCGGGCACCCAGTGGGAGACCGGCGAGGACTTCGCGCACGAGATGTTCCCCGACCGCTCGACGTGGTCGCGCTACGAGGACCGCGCGGTGCGCAAGTACCCGCAGATGGGCGACATGTCGGTGCGCTCGGCGCTGACGATCCACCGGGGCACCACGAACAACTCCCAGAAGTCGCGGCCTGTCCTGGTCCTCGGGATGGACGCACCGGGAGCGGGCAACGCCGAGCACCACGACATGGCCGTCACCGAGGACTACTGGGCCGAGCTACCCGAGCGCGTGCGCCAGCACCTGCACTGCCCGGTCGTCGACCACCTCACCCCGATCGTGCAGAAGCACACCATCGAGGGCCTGGTCATGGGCGAGGCCGAGTAGGAAGCGGACACCTCGTCAGAGGCTGAACCACTGACCTGCCCAGCCGCCCGCGGCGGTCCAGTACGTCGAGTAGACGTGCTCGTCCTTGCCGGTGACGAACAGGTCGATGATGTCCCGGTCGCGCGACTGCGCTGTGACGCGCGCTCCCGGCGGGATGGTGAATTTGTCACCGAACCGGTCGTCGCCGAGCCAGAACCACTGCCCGCTCCACCCGCTGCTGGCGTCCCAGTACGTGCTGTAGACGTGCCCGTCGCGCCCGCTGACGAACAGGTCGATGTGGCCCTCGAAGCGGGAGATCGCGGTCACCGGCGAGCCCGGCGGGACGGTGAACCCGTCACCGAAGCGGGCGTCCGCAAGTCGGAACCAGTGGTTGTTCCAGCCGGTGCCTGCGTTCCAGAACGTGCTGTAGACGCCACCGTCGAGGCCACTGACGAACAGGTCGATCTGATCGCGGAAGCGCGACAACGCGGTCACCGGCGCACCGACCGGGATCTGGAATTTGTCGGCGAAGTTGTCGTCGCCGAGCCAGAACCACTGCCCGCTCCAGCCACTGCCGGCGTCCCAGTACGTGCTGTAGACGTGGCCGTCGCGGCCGGTGGCGAAGAGGTCGAGGTGCTCGGTGTAGCGCGAGAGGACGCCGACCGGCGTACCGGGCGCCACGGTGAACCCGTCGCCGAAGCGGCCGTCAGCGAGCCGGAACCAGTGGTTGTTCCAGCCACCGCCGGCGTTCCAGAACGTGCTGTAGACGCCTCCGTCGAGGCCCACGGCGAACAGGTCGATCAGATCCGGTGCGCGGTTGACGCAACTGATCTGGCTGCCGACCGGAATCTTGAACTGGTCGGCGAAGTTGTCGTCACCCAGCCAGAACCACTGTCCGCTCCAGCCGCTGGAGGCGTCCCAGTACGTGCTGTAGACGTGGCCGTCGCGGCCGGTCGCGAAGAGATCGAGGTGGGTGGGGTAGCGACTGAGCACGCCGATGGGTGAGCCGGGAGCGATCGTGAAGTCGTCCCCGAAGCGGCCGTCCGCGAGCCGGAACCAGGTGCGCAGCCAGCCGCCGGCCGGGTTCCAGAAGGTGGAGTCGACGCTGCCGTCGGTCCCGACGGCGAAGAGATCGATCTGATCCTGGGTGCGACTGATGGACGCCACCGGCGCGGGCGCCAGGCTCAGGAACTGCCGCGAGTAGTTCAGGTCGATCTGCCCTGCCCCCGCGGTGTTGCTGACCACGTCGGTGTGCTGACCGCAGTCCGTAATGGCGTCGTAGGCCGCGAAAGCCGTTGTCAACGCACCGGTGTCGGTGTTGACGCTGATGTCGCGCATGCTGGTCATCAGCGTCGGAGGGTAGTCACGACACTGGGCGACCGTGTACGTCTCGAGCGTCTGCACCGGCATCACCAACTGCCCGGTGACGTTCACCGACAGGACCGTGTCAGGGAAGCCGACGAACTCACACGTCCAGAAGTCGAAGGTCGTGTGCCGAGACACCAGCTTCATCACGCCGGTCAGCACGTCGCCCGGTTGCACCGTGACCAGGGTCTGGGTGCGGAACGCGTTCGTGCCGACGACCAGCCAACTGGCCAACGCCCAGCTGTTCCCACCGCCGGCCGGGGACACGCCCCACTGCAGCACCGGCTGCAGGATCTGGGTCACGGGGCTGTCCTGCAGCCCGTTGAACAGGTAGAGCAGCTGCCCGTCCTCCGCGATCGGCTCGGGCGGCACGGTCCACGTCGTGGTCATCGACCTGATGACGTTCGTGGACGCCTCGGTGTACGCGGCGTACGTGATCCATCCGCTGCCCAGGCCCGGCAGCTCCGCGATCTCCGCGGTGGTCTCGGGTGGTTCGACGAACGTCTCGGTGCGCGTGTTGAAGCGCTTCATCCGCCCACTGTCGGGGCGCACGATCTCGTCGGGCCCAACGAGATGAATCATCGACTTCGGTCGCAGACCGCCGGGAGTGATGGCGTAGTCGCCGGTCGCGAGCAGCGCGCGGGTGCGCCGCAGCGTCAGGGGCGGCCTCTTCGCCACCCGGTACCTGCCGCCCTCGTCGGCTGCGACGACCTCGCCCGGGGCGACGGTGTGCACGTCATCCGCGGGTCGTGGCCCGCCGGGCGTGTGGACGGTCTCTGACGTTGACCCCGGCTCCTGCGGTGTCGCCATGTCGTTCCTCCGTGTCGTTGTCGCGTCCACGGAACGTCGTGAACGGTGGCGGTGGCCTCGCCGATTTCCTCCCTGATCGCCCTCAAACTAGATGCGACGGACGATATTCTTTGCAGGGTGTTTCCAGATCGGACACAGTTTTCCGCGGGCCCCGATCAGCCGGAAATGGCTCGCACCAGATTGCTTTGATGAGGCGAAGCCTGGAGCCGATGACAGCGTGGAACTCAATCTCACCGAGGTCCTGAGCTGGACCGTCCTGGCCCGTGAGGGTCACTACGGTCGAGCTGCCGACGAGCTGCACGTGTCGACGTCGTGCCTCACCAAACGGATCCAGCGCTTGGAGAGCCAGCTGGGGACGGTCCTGGTCGAGCGGGGACCAGGAGGGGTGCTCGCCATCACCGGCACCGGACGGCTGTTCGCCGTCCGGGCAGAGCGACTGCTCGACGACGCGCGCCGCCTCGCCACCTCAGCACACGAGCCGGCAGCGCCGGTGGTCGTCGGGGTGCCCGGTTTCGATGGCGCCCGGGTCTTCGAGCACTGGGCTCGCAACCAACCGCCCACCGTCCGCGAGACGCTCGCGACATTCGTGTGCTGGGTCGGCATCGCCTTCGATCACCTCGACCTTGCTCTGACGAGCCAGCGCGTCGACATCATGCTGACCGCCGGTGCGTCCACTCAGCCGGGGATCCGCTCAACTCGCCTGTGGCCCCTGGAGCGCATCGGGCTGGTGGCCCGATCACACCCGCTCAGCGGTCGTCGTACCGTGCCGGTGGAGCAGTTCGCGACCCTGCCGTTCCTGCGATCGGCCGCCGCTCCGCCCGACTGGATGTCGCTGTGGTGCCTGGGCGACGTGCGGCCCATGAGCGAGGCCCGCATGGTCGAGGTCGCACCCCGGTCCATGTCCGACGTCCTGGGCAGCGTCGCACGCGGGTCTGTCGTGGCGGTCAGCCCCACTCTCGTCGGCCCGGTCCTGCCTCCGCCCGTGTCATACGTGAAGCTCGACGGTGCCCCGCCTGCCTGGTACTTCGCCCACACGCGGCGCGACGAGCCACGGCGCGTCGTGGCCGAGGTTTTGCACCTTCTTGACGCAATACCCGCCGAGGAGGTGTCTGCCTGACTCGATCAAGAAGGATTTGCGGGCGCCGGCGCTGGTGTAGCTGCGCGCGACCTAGGTCGGGGCAATGCATCCTCAACATGCAGGCCTTCTCGGTTGCGCCTTCGTGAACACCACGTCGCCCCCACCCCACCGCGCGGCATCAACGTCGACGACGTCGCCGCTGGCATGCACGCTCACCGGTTGTGAAGCCGTCCCTCCCCGGCGTATGTGGACCAGCACCTTGACAGCGGTTGGGTGCCGCACTCCGGCACTGTCAACTCCCCGAGGCCGACCGCGGATCAACTGCGCCGGTCTCGCGGCACCGACAGAGTTACGCCGCCGCTCAGGCGGACCAGACCGTGGTGTGACGGCCGAACCCGTCAAGGTGACGCGCTCCAGGCGAACAGCAGAATACGGATAGAGTTGATGGTATGAGTACAGACACTGGCGAACCGACCAATGTAGCGGCCGAAGCGTTCGAGCAACCTTTTATTCACGCCATTCATGACACGCGAACTGACTGCTTCTCAGTCATGACCGAGATGTCTGTGGGTCGTTACTTGGAGTTAGTTCGTGAGGCGCATGCGAACCAGGGGGAATCGAGGGCCAGCGTGCGGTGTTGGGAACCACCACCGCACGCCGCATTCGCGAGCGGATGATTTCGGACTTAAGCCAGGGCGCTGTCCTACCCCCAATTGTAATAGGACTCGTAGTCGAGGATGCCCAGTTTGAGTCAATGCCACCGGCCAATGGAGACGAACTCGCCCATCTGTTGTCTACCGTGAAAGCAGATGACGTCTCGATCATTGACGGCATGCAACGTACATCTGCTTTGGTCGCTGCCGGCGAGGTAGATGAGTCCGTGTTCAGGCGGCCAGTCCGGGTCGAGTTTTGGATAACCAGCAGCGTCCGCGCCCTGATCTATCGGATGCTCGTGCTCAATACGGGTCAAGTCCCATGGACCCTCGACCGCCAAATCTCAGTCGTCTTCGCCTCCATGCTGGAGGAACTCCGCAGCCGGGTGCCTACAATAGAGAAGTTGATCACACCCGATGATCCAGGCCGGCGCGTCGGGCCAGCTCAGCTCCGGTTCGATGCAGTCGTGGAAATGTATATGGCATTCTCTCTTCGTAAGACAGCAGTCGACGCTAAGGAGCAGGTGTCGGACGAATTCTCCCGTCTCGATTTTGTGGAAAACTTGGATGATGTCAACTTTCAAGACCAATTCTATGACGTCCTGTCGATGCTCATTGCGTTCGATAAGGCATTTTCTCGCGCTACCACAACGGATGCTTCCAAATTAAGCAATGGACGTCAGGTATTTGACCGCCAACCGGCTCGAATTGGCTATGTTGTGGCTCTCGGGATGAAGATCCTAGGTAGACCCGGCGAGGAGCGAAGGACTGAGCAAAAGCAGGACGCGCTGTCGGATATCAGGTCTCAGCACGATGCGCTGATACGGCGACTCCACCAATTCTCCGATGCAGAATTGGTCGATTTTCTTCGACTCAATGTCCTGAGCGAGGTGCTTGACCGGCGCGTCGGCCAGGTCGGTCGCTACGAGCGCGGCGTATTCCTCGAGGCCTTCAAAGTACTCATTGACGAGCATTTCGATGTGAAGTCAATGGAGATCTGCTGGCGGGCGGCATAGGTGTCACGCACAGCTAAAGAAGCTAACGCCAAGATCTTCACGCGGCTGTCCGCTTATGCCGCTAATCATGATGTCTTGATACCCACCGGCGAACGGCGCGTCTTTCTTGCTGAGCATGACTACGGCTTGCTTATCGACTCGAGGCTCATCGCTCATTTCCCAATTGGCCGAAACCAAGCAGCAATTCTTCTTGAAACATCGGAACGGAACATCCTTGCCGTGGCTGGCTTCGAAGCTGAAGCAGTGCGGCCGTCGGTCTATATCAGTGAACTCGAGATCTCACCAGGTATCGCCGTTGCGGCCCTCGCCGACCTTGCTGTCGATCCGACGGGCAGTCCATTAGCAGTGCTCGACGTCGTCGCTGCAGGTAAGGTAGGGGATATCGATTATGAAGGCCATGACTTACTAAGGGTGCAGACCCTTTTCCCCCGCTTGCGGGCTTTCGAGATCGACGCTGAGGCAGGTGGCTCGGACAAGTTTTTTGCAAATTTGCTCACAATCTGCGCAGCCGAGAGTGTGGGCGGAAATGGCTGGATCACTCCATCGCTAGCAGAGGAACTCGTTTGGCTTGCTGAACAGCGGATCTCGGGTTTTCATATGAATTTCTCGTCATGGCAGCCCTGGAGCTTGACCCGAGAAACCTATTCCTTGCGTTGTACCGGTGCCTTGAGGCAACTTATGCATTCACTCGAGCGTCCGAACTAGCGGTCAACCTAGGCGTCACCGATCGTTCGTGGTTCGAGATCGCGAAAGCCTTGGGAGAATCCCTCAATTGGTATCCACGCCATGACCAGTCACTTGCGTCCGTAATGTCGCTGACCGCCGTAGACCCAGATGACATTCGTGCGCTGGCCGTGTCGCTAGGCAAGAACCCTGACGGCACCGACGTAGCTGCACACGTCGCAACCGGCATGCGCGAGTTACGGAACAGCCTTGTCCACTATGGGCCAACAACACGCGCAGTTGCAGTCCCAGACGGCGACTGGAATCGCCTTTGCACTCCGCTGGCGCGGATTGTCGGCAGCGTTTTTGCGCATACCTATGGCGGCGGCGGAACACGTCCATCCATGCCCGATGTTTCGGAGTCGGCATTAATTAGCCACACACTAAAACCCAACCGCTCACTCATTCGACGCCATGTCAACAACCTGGCACGTCTCGTTCGAGTCATCTACTCGAAAACCCCGTGAGCATTGGCCCCCCAACGATCCTGAGTATCTTGTCTCTTCATTGCCAATCTCGATATTTCGAAATGTGCCGTGCATGCCTCGAGTGCCAGTTGCAGCACCCGCGATGCGTGCTACTGCGCGCGGCGACACGAATTTTCGCTGACCCGCAAAGGCACCAGCCGGCCACCATGCATCTGACCGTACCCGTCTTACGATTGTTGGGGCATGGCGCAGTCAATGGACCAACGGCCCGCTCTTACTCCGTCCGATATCCGTTCAACCAACGCGACGCCTACCGTATTGTCGCCCGGGTCGCTGAAACGGCCCAGCTCCTGCGACACCTCAGCCGACAGACCGCCGGGCATGGTCGAAGCGCATCGCAGACCAGGTATGCGCGCCCGTTCGGACGTCAGTGCCTAATTGCTGGAAGGCAGTCAGTCCAGTCGCCGGTGATGGTCTGAATCGGGGTAAGCCGGTCGGGGAATTCCCTATGGCGGGCCATGTCCGCCGTCCGGCCGAAGCGGAACTCCCACCGCCCGGTTGCCGAGAACAGGCATGCGGCGACGATGTCGAACCCGTCGACCGCGTAGAAGCGCGACGCCGGATCACCCTTAGAAGCACGCGTTTTCTGCACCTCAACTTTGAACGCTCCACTGGCGAAGGTCTTGGGACTGGCGTTCTTGCACTCGACCCGGAGGAACGTGCCATCGTCGAGGGTCACGTCGAAGTCGTGCATCGCGTCGACGTCGAGCCTCCGTAGTGAGGCGATACCTGGCGCTCCGGTGAGCTTTCGCTCTAGGTGATATTCGGCAACTCCGCCGCGCACTGCGACCGACAGCCGGTTGCGGCCTCCGATGATATCGAGGATTTGCTCGCTGCTCAGCGCGAACTGCTCCTCAAGGACATGCCTACGCTGGGGCTCGTCCGAGAGGGCATGCTCGCCAATAGAGGTCGCGGCAGCAAAACGCAATGGCGGATCGAGGCGCAACGAGGTTGCGCGCCGTTCCAGCCGGGCGTAGTCGATGAGCCTCTCAGGAGTGAACGCGACGACGGTCTCCAGGTTCGTGGGCGAACGTGCCTCGGTGCGCTTCGTGCCTCCTCGGTTGATCTTCTCCCAGACATGCCAGCCAGATTCCTTGGCCTGCTCAATCTCGGCGTCTTTGGCGTAGAACGAGATTCCCATCGGGAGCGGATCCCACAGGTTCGCGTCCAGCCCAACCAGCACTCCGCCAGCCAAATCAATGCCTATGATAGTTGTTACGTCTACACCCGCGATGTCACGACCGACTGGATGTTCGCGCTTCCAGCTGTCCTCAGAGCCGTAGCGGAGCTGACCTCGGACCTCGTCGTCGGGGCGGTTCCTTATGTGGTTGCGCGTGATTCGGAACGGGTACACGAGCAGTCCGATCCGCTCATCAGACTCCAGCTGGACGCCGAGATAGACAGGTGCGCGCCCGGGGTCACTGGCGTAAAGAACACGGCCACCGGATGCCTCGACGGCATGCACGAGGAAGTCGTGCAGATCCAACCGACCTTGAACCCGGTAGACCTGGCCGAACACACGCCCAGCGAACGACTCGTCGCCCACAGGCCTCCCCTCGTCGTCAGCTATCTCAGCAAGCCTGGCGGCTGCACGGCCTGTCGGTGGTCTGCAGCAGACTAGCCCCGACGATACTGATAGAACTCGCCATGCCCGCGGATGACGGGCCATGCGGGCATCAAGAATTGAGGTGGCAGATGGGCGAGCAGCTCTCCGTGGTGAGCCTGTTCTCTGGAGCAGGAGGGCTCGACCTTGCCGTCGAACGGGCCGACGCCGAGCCCCTAGCATCCGGCGACTTCGGCAACGGTCTGTTGCGCGTCTCGGTCGCGACCGACTACAACGAGCCGGCCCTCCAGACCCTCAAGGCCAACTTTCACGATGCAAGCACCCTCGCCGGTGACATCCGCGCCGTACCAACCGAGGACATTCTCACCAAAGCAGGTCTGCGCTCCACAGAGCCCGTCCTCGTGATCGGCGGCCCGCCCTGCACCCCGTTCAGCAAGTCTGGGTTTTGGCTGGAGCAGAAGCGCGAGAGCCGCGACCCCAACGCTTCCCTGCTCGACGAGTACGTACGTGTCGTGCGCGAGGCCCAGCCAGAGGCGTTCATTCTGGAGAACGTCCAGGGCCTGACCTACAAGACCCACAAAGCGCAGTTCGAGCGTCTCCTCAGGGGCCTCGGCGAGCTGGGGTACAACCCGCAGTGGAAGGTTTTGCTCGCCGCTGACTACGGTGTCCCGCAGCTGCGCCGCCGGGTATTCGTCGTCGGACGCCGCGACGGGGAGAAGTTCGAGTTTCCCGAGCCGACCCACTCCGGCTGGAGCGAGCACACCCGTACTGTCGATGCCAGCAAAACCCCGCACGTCACAGCAGGTCAAGCATTCGAAGGCCTGCCCCTGATGACTCAGGCCTCCGACGACGAGATTGTCGACGGCACCTACGGCGAGCTAGCCGCAGAGATCCCGCCCGGCCAAAACTACCTCTGGCACACCGAGCGCTACGGCGGGCGCAACCACTTCGAATGGCGCAGCCGCTACTGGACCTTTCTCCTCCGCCTCGACCCGAACCGCCCCTCCACCACGCTTCAGGCCCAACCCGGTCCGTGGGTCGGTCCATTCCATTGGGAGAACGTCCGCACCGGATCCGGCCAGGAGCGGGCCCGCAGGCTGCGCGTCAACGAGATGATCCGTCTGATGTCGTTCCCCGATGACTTCAAGATCGGCGGCTCCCGCGCGAACGTGCAGCGCCAGCTCGGTAACGCCGTTCCGCCGGAGCTAGGTAAAGCAGTTGTCCGCGCGCTCATGACGCAGCTCGGGTATCTGAATCCGGTGAGCCCCAGCCACGTGGTGGCCTTCGGCTGATTGACTATGAAGCCACGGCGCCCGGAGGGCAGTGCCGTTGCTAGTCTTCCCTTTCCCATCGGGCGGACCCATATCGAGGCCGCTCGCGCTGGTCATCCAGCCCTCACCGACCGCAGCTTGGATGAGGTCGGCATGCAGGCTCGGCCGATCCATTTCGGGCGCACCTGTTGGATTCCCAGTCCGCCATCGACCGTGGCTATCACCTCTCGTATCTGGGCGATCAGTTGCGGGTCAACCGCGTTCATCGGGCGCGCGCTTGTGCGCGACGACGGAGCGCGGCGCACTAAGCGTCGCTGTCGCGATGGGGAGATCGACGGTCACTTCGGCCCATGGGAGCCCGGCCCCGATGTACGTCTCGGGTTGAGCTGGCAATGGTCGCGTTGAACGTCCTGGAAGCGCGTGTACTCAAGCACGCGATCCGCGGTGACGTCCTGCGGGCTGACTAACCCATCCAGTTCTCCGGGACGGTACGCAAGTTGGATCACTCACACGTCTTCCAGCGCGATCGACAGAGGTTACTCCGCGCCAAAAGCGATCAGGACATCGCCGACACCCAACGTCGCACCCAATACTTAATTAGCCCCGACCTAATTGCGAGAAGGAACCAGAATTGATTCATCTACGGGGTCCATGACCGCCAACCTAGGCGCGCCGAGCTGCCATCGCTATGACGCCCGGCCAGCTTGGATGCATGAATTCGCCTAATAAGACATCAGAACTCAAAGGAGACTCGACGGTCAGCCCGGCTGGTTCGCGACGGGACAGCCCTAGGTCAGATGGTTTTGACAACTGGAGCCGCTTATCGGAGTCGAACCGATGACCTATTCATTACGAGTGAATTGCTCTACCGACTGAGCTAAAGCGGCGTGCGCCCCAGCAGCCAGGCCGCTTGAGCGCGCCGCCGAGTATACGCAGGGACCGGGCGTGCGCCCGAATCGGGCGCCAGGATGGACGAGCTCAGCAGCGCTTGCCCTCCGTGGGTACCGTTCCCTTGAGCAGGTACGCGTCCACCGTGTCGTCGACGCAGCCGGACTGGCCGTACGCCGTGTGGCCGTCACCGTCGTACGTCAGCAGGTGGCCGTTCGACAGCTCGGACGCGAGTCGCTGGCTCCAGGCGTACGGCGTCGCGGGGTCGCGCGTCGTGCCCACCACGAGGACCGGGCCCGAGCCGGCGGCGGAGATGCGGTGCGCGGTGCCGGTCGCCTTGATCGGCCACTCGGCGCAGGTCAACCCCGACCAGGCCAGGAACGGCCCCCACGTCGGCGCACTCTTGGAGAACGACGTTACGTCGGCCTCATAGGTGGAGGCGCTCGTACTGGAGGGCTGGTCGAGGCAGTTCACCGCGTTGCCCACCTGCATGATGTTGCCGTCGTACGTGCCGTCACTGCTGCGGTCGGCGTACTGGTCGGCCAGCGCCATCAGCCGGTCGCCCTTGCCGTCGAACGCCTGCTTCATTGCCTTCGTGAGCGTCGACCACGACCCCTTGTCGTACATCGCCTCTGCGATGCCGAGCGAGGCCCAGCCTTCCGTCAGCTGCTTCACGTCGCCCTGGCCGGAGACCGGCAGCGGCTGCGCGTCGACCTGCTTCAGGAACGACCGGATCCGCGCCATCCCTGCGTCGACGGAGGAACCCAGCGGGCAATCCCCCGATGACACGCAGTTCGCGACGTACGAGCGGGTGGCCAACTCGAAACCGCCGGCCTGCCCCTGCGCGACCTGCTCGGAGGTCAGGTCCGGAGGCACCACCCCGTCGAGGACCATGCGACCGACGTTGTGCGGAAAGAGGCCGGCGTACGTCGAGCCGATGAGCGTGCCGTAGGACTTGCCCAGGTAGTCCAGCTTCGGGCTGCCGAGTGCGGCACGCAGCACGTCGAGATCCCGGGCCACCTCGACGGTCGACACGTGCCCGAGCAGCGGCCCGGCGTTCGCCTTGCAGGCCGCGCCGAAGCCCTTGGCCGTGGCGGTGGCAGCCGCCACCTCGGCTGCGTCGTCCGGCGTGGGGTCGGAGCCCAGGATGCTGTCGAGCTGCGAACCGCTCACGCACTCGATCGGATCCGAGCGCTGCACCCCACGCGGATCGAAACCAACCACGTCGTACGCCTTGCGGATCGAGCCGGTCACGATCTGGTCGGCTGCCGCCGCGTAGTCGTAGCCTGACCCGCCCGGGCCGCCCGGGTTGACGACCAGCGACCCCTTGCGCGACCCCGTGGCCGGCACTCTGTCGATCGCCAGCTGGATCGTCGCGCCGGTCGGGTTCGCGTAGTCCAGCGGCACCGTCAGCTTCGCGCACTGCACGCCGTCGCAGTCCTTCCACGCGATCTTCTGGCTGTAGAACTTCGCGAGCGTCGGAGTCGGCGCGCGGGTCACCGACGGGGGCACCGGCGTCGAGGACGAAGGGGTGGACGAGCCCACGAGACTGCACCCCGACAGCGCCAGCGACGCACCCACCAGAACGGCGGACGCGGCATGGAACGACCGGCGCCTCATACGCGAACTCCCTTGACCTGCAACGAGATGGTCATCGACTCCAACGCCAGCAACGGCGGCACCGCGGCCTCGATCCGCTCCCGCGCCACCCCGATCGCGTCCATCGCGTTGAGTAGCTGCTCGGCGCTGTGGCTCTGGGCGACGTCGCGCACCTGATCGCCCAGGTCGGCGTTCACCAGGTCGACCGGCGCACCCGAGCGCACCATCAGCGCGTCCCGGTAGAGCGACAGCAGATCGACCAACGCCCGGTCGACCACGTCGCGCCCGAAACGGGTCGCGCGGGTCTTCTGCTCCTTCTCCAACGCGGCCACCTGCGAGCGGATGTGCGGCGGCTGCGTGCGGGCCGCGGGGTCGGCACCCAGCTGCTCCATCAGTCGCGTTCGCTCCGCAGCGTCGCGCTCGCCGGATGCCGCCGACGTCTCGTCCCCCGCGATGGAGGCCAGCGTCGCCGCAGCGGTCATCGCCTCGCCCAGGTTGTGGATGCCGCCGGCGAAGCGCAGTGTCTCCCGGCGGCGTTCGCGCGCGCCCTCGTCGCGCGCCAACCGCAGCGCGAGTCCCACGTGGGACTGCGCCGCGCGGGCGCTGTCGAGCGCCAGCTGCGGGTCGATGCCGTTACGCCGGGTCAGCAGCTGCGCGACCGCCTCCGCGGACGGCGTACGCAGCCGCACGTGCCGCGAGCGGCTACGGATGGTGATGATGACGTCCTCCAGCGACGGCGCGCACAGCACCCACACCGTGCGCGACACCGGCTCCTCCAGCGCCTTCAGCAGCGCGTCGGCCGCGCGCTCGGTCAGCCGGTCGACGTCCTCGACCACGATGACCCGCCACGCGCCCACCGACGGCCGCGCCTGGGCCAGCAGGGCCAGCTCGCGCGCCTGCCGCACCGGGATCGACAGGCCCGCCGTGGCGACGATCTCGACGTCGGCATGGCTGCCGTCGAGCGCCGTACGGCACTCGTGGCACTCCCCGCAGCCGTGCCTGGGGCATTCCAAGGCGGCGGCGAAAGCCCGTGCGGCAGTTGATCTTCCGGACCCGGGCGGCCCGGTCAGCAACCACCCGTGCGTCATCGCGGTCTGGTCGCGCACCGCCCGGTCGAGCGTGGTGACGACCGTGGGCTGGTCGATCACGTCGTCCCAGACGCTCATGGCGCGCACTCCACCATCGGCGCCACCCGGTCGCGCACCAGCGCCGTGACCTCTTCGGCCGGCAGCGTGGCGTCGACCACGAGGTAACGGTGCGACGCGGCAGCGGCGAGCGCGAGGAATCCCGCGCGTACCCGTTCGTGGAAGTCGGCCTTCTCCTGCTCTAGCCGGTCGCCCCCGGGCCCGCGCCGGGCCAGGCCGACGGCAGGGTCGAGGTCGAGCAGGATCGTCACGTCCGGCACCAGCCCCTGGGTGGCCCACCGCGAGACTTCGGCGATCTCCTTAGCGTCCAGCGTGCGGCCGGCGCCCTGGTAGGCAATCGAGGAGTCCTGGTAGCGGTCGGCGATGACGACCGCGCCGCGCGCCAGCGCCGGGCGCACCACCGTCTCCACGTGGTGGGCCCGGTCCGCAGCGAAGATCAGCGCCTCCGCGCGGGGTGCGACGTGGTCGCCGTGCAGCAGCAGGTCCCGCAGCTGCAGCCCGAGCTTCGTGCCGCCCGGCTCCCGGGTGACCACGACCTCCTGCTCACCCGCGGCCAGCCACGCCCGCAGCGCCTCGATCTGGGTGGTCTTGCCGGCGCCGTCGCCGCCCTCGAAGACGACGAAGGGGGCGGTGGCGGTCGGCATACGGCGAGCCTAGGTCACGGGCCCGACGGGGCCTCATTTCCAGGTGTAGCGCAGCGTGTAGTTGTCGTAGACCGACGAGGTCACCGTGGCGCCGGTGATCTGGTAGGCGATGCAGGTGTCGCGCGACTGCCCGGCGGGGATGGGGGTGTAGTCGGAGTCGTTGTCGCATCCCGGCACGGAGGAGTAGAGCGTCTTGCCGGTCTGGGACTCGCTGAAGATCGGGTGCAGCTCTAGCTGGTTCATGTCACCGGTTTCCACCTGCTTGGTACCGCCGGTGACGTTCGCGTAGTTGACGGTCATGTAGTAGAGCGTGCCGTTGGCCTTGGAGACCGTGCCGCCGTACGCCGACTCCGGCGCGACCGTCAGCTTCTTGACCGTCATGCACACCGTCGTGCCGTTGTCGTCCTTGTAGACCGCGGGCTGGCCGTAGCGCAGAGCCGCCATCTGCGGGCTCAGCTTCGTGCTGCAGCCGGCGGGCAGCGCGGTGCCGGCCGGAGCCGAGGTGCTGTCCGATGACGAGGACGTCGTGGTGGACGGGGTCGCGGGGCTGGACGGAGACGTCGAGCTCGTGGAGGGGGTCGACGGCGAGGACGGGCTGGTCGGCGCGGCGGACGAGGACGAGGAGGTCGAGCCGCCGCTGGTGGGCGCGCCCACCGAGGGCGCTCCGCCCGGCCCGCAGGCGGCGATGCCGACGACGGCCGTGGCGCTCAGAGAGGCGACGGCGATCCGGGTGAGGGTGGTACGCATGAGCATTCCCTTCGTAGGTGACGTTGGGAATACGACGGGCGCACCGCCGGAGCGGTTCCACGCCTCACCTGATCAGTTGCCGGTGGTCAGCACCATCCGGTAGCGCGCCTCGCCGCTCATCATCTTCGCGAAGGCGTCGTTGACGTCGCTCAGCGGCGCTTCCTCGGTCATCACGCGTACGCCGTGTGCCTGGGCGAACTCCATCGTCTCCTGCACCTCCTGGGCGGTGCCCGACGGATGCCCGTGCACGGTCTTGCTGCCCATGATCAGCTGCGTCGGGCTGACCTGGATGGCCTCGGGGACGGCGCCGATCGCGATCAGCTCGCCGCGGTGGGTCAACCCGTCGATGGTGGCCGACATGGCGTCGGCGTTCGCGGCGGTGGCGAGCACGACCTTGGCGCCGCCGAGCTTCTGCAGTGCCTCCGCGACGTTCTCGGAGTTGCTGTCGATGTAGTGCTTCGCGCCGAGCTCCAGCGCGGAGTCCTTCTTGTCGGCGCCGCGGGCGATGGCCACGGTCTCGAAGCCGAGATTCGCCGCGAACTGCACGCCGAGGTGACCGAGACCGCCGATCCCCAGGATGGCCACCAGGTCGCCCGGCTTGGCGATGCTGGAGCGCAGCGCGGAGTACGTCGTCACGCCGGCGCACCCCATCGGCGCGGCCTGCACAGCGGTCATGCCCTCCGGGATGCGCGCGAGCGCGGTCGCCGGCACGATCACCGAGTCGGCGTACCCGCCGGGGTAGGCCCAGCCGGGCACCTGCAGCTCGGCGCAGTTGATGAAGTCGCCCTCGCGGCAGGCCAGGCAGTGTCCGCAGTTGCCGCCGAACCAGCCGACCTCCACCCGGTCGCCGACCTCCCAGCCCTCGACGTCCTCGCCCAGCGCGTCGATCCGGCCCGCGATCTCGTGGCCGGTGACCAGGGGGAACTGCACGTTGGGGAACGCCGCGTGCACGAAGGCGGCGTCGGAATGGCATACGCCGCAGGCCTCGACGGTGATCCGCACCTGTCGGCGGCCCGGCTCCCGCACGTCGTTATCGACGATGCGGAAGTCCCCGCCCTTGGAATCGACCTGCGCTGCACGAACGGTGGCCATCACGGTGTCCTCATCGGTCAGTAGGGGGTACCGATCGATGATGTCAGGACGACCCGACTGCGGTCACCCTCGGCGAATCAGCTGCTCTTGGCCGCCGACTTCTTCGCCGTGGTCTTCTTCGCGGTGCTCTTCTTGGCCGTCGACTTCTTCGCGGTCTTCTTCACCGCGCGCTTGCGGGTCGTCGGACCCTTCGCGCGCTTCTCGGCGAGCAGCTCGAAGCCGCGCTCCGGCGTGATCGACTCCGGGTCGTCGTCCTTGCGCAGTGTCGCGTTGCTCTCGCCGTCGGTCACATACGGGCCGAACCGGCCGTCCTTGACCACCACCGGCTTGCCGGACACCGGGTCCTCGCCCAGCTCCTTCAGCGGCGGCGTCGCGGCGCGACCCCGGCGCTTGGGCTCGGCGTAGATCGCGACGGCCTCCTCGAGCGTGATGTCGAAGAGCTGCTGCTCGGTGACGAGCGAGCGCGAGTCGGTGCCCTTCTTCAGGTAGGGCCCGTAGCGACCGTTCTGCGCGGTGATCTCGACCTGTGTGGCCTCGTCGCCCTCGCCCTCGGTGACCGTGCCGACAACCCGGGGCAGGCTGAGCAGCTTCAGCGCGGCGTCCAGCTCGATCGTCGCCAGGTCCATGTCCTTGAAGAGCGACGCGGTCCGCGGCTTGGCCTTGGCGGCCTTCTTCTTGCCCTTGGCGGGCTTCTCGGCCGCCGGCTCCTCCTGCAGCACCTCGGTCACGTACGGCCCGTAGCGGCCTGCGCGGGCGATGATGTCGTGCCCCGTCTCCGGGTCCTTGCCCAGCACCCGACCGTCGTCGTCGGCGGTCGCGAGCAGCTCGCGCGCCTTCTCCGGCGACATCTCGTCGGGGGCGACGTCGTCGCCGATGGTGGCGCGGCGCGGCTTGGCGTCCGGGTCGGGCGCCTCGCCGGTGACCTCGCCGGTCGCGGGGTCGACGCCGACGGGCACGACCTGCTCGACGTACGGGCCGTAGCGGCCGACGCGCACGACCATGCCGTCGCCGAGGTCGATGGTGGAGATCTCGCGAGCGTCGATCTCACCGAGGTGCTCGACCATCTCGCGAAGCCCCTCGACGGTCTGCCCGGCGGCACCGAAGTAGAACTTGTTGAGCCACTCCACCCGGCCGCGATCGCCGGAGGCGATCAGGTCCAGGCCCTCCTCCATGGAGGCGGTGAAGTCGTAGTCGACCAGGGAGGGGAAGTGCTCCTCCAGCAGCCGGGTGACGGCGAACGCCAGCCACGTCGGCACCAGCGCGGTGCCCTTGGTGCGCACGTAGCCGCGGTCCTGGATCGTGCCCACCGTCGCGGCGTACGTCGACGGGCGGCCGATCCCGCGCTCCTCCATCGCCTTGACCAGGCTGGCCTCGGTGTAGCGGGCGGGCGGGCTCGTCTCGTGGCCGTCGGCCTCGGCACGCTCGACGTCGAGCAGCGCGCCCTCGGTCAGCTGCGGCAGGCGGCGCTCCTGCTCGGAGGCGTCTGTCGCGTCGCCGGCGTCGCGGCCCTCCTCGTACGCCGCGAGGAAGCCGCGGAAGGTGATGACGGTGCCGCTGGCGCTGAACTCGACCTGCTCGGCCACGCCGCTGCTCGCCACCGGCACGCTGAGGCGCACGGTCGCGGTCGAGCCGCGGGCGTCGGTCATCTGCGAGGCGACGGTGCGCTTCCAGATCAGTTCGTACAGGGAGAAGTCCTCGCCGCGCAGCTCACCGGCGACCTGCGCCGGCGTCCGGAAGCGGTCACCGGCGGGCCGGATCGCCTCGTGCGCCTCCTGGGCGCCCTTGGCCTTCTTCTCGTAACGACGCGGGGTGTCGGTGATGTACTCCGCGCCGTACATGTCGCTGGCCTGCGCACGCGCCGCCGTCATGGCCGACTCCGACAGCGTCGTGGAGTCGGTACGCATGTAGGTGATGTAGCCGTTCTCGTACAGCCGTTGAGCGACGCGCATCGCGTTCTTGCTCGACAGGCGCAGCTTGCGGCTGGCCTCCTGCTGCAGCGTCGAGGTCGTGAACGGCGCGGACGGCCTGCGGGTGTACGGCTTCTCCTGCACCGAGCTGACCGTGGCGGTGGCCGCGGCGACGGCGTTCGCGATGGAGGTCGCGCGGGACTGGTCCAGGTGCACGACGTTGCTGGCACGCAGCTCGCCGCTGTCGGCGAAGTCGCGGCCGGTGGCGACGCGTACGCCGTCCACCGAGCTCAGCCGCGCCGCGAACGACTGACCGGCCTCCTGCGGGGCGAAGTCGCCTTCGACGTCCCAGTACGACGCGGACCGGAACGCCATCCGCTCGCGCTCGCGCTGCACCACCAGGCGGGTCGCGACGGACTGCACGCGCCCGGCGGACAGGCCCTGGCGGATCTTGCGCCACAGCACGGGGCTGACCTCGTAGCCGTAGAGGCGGTCGAGGATGCGGCGGGTCTCCTGAGCGTCGACGAGGTCGGTGTCCAGCTCGCGGGTGTCCTGCGCGGCGCGGACGATCGCCTCCTTGGTGATCTCGTGGAAGACCATCCGGCGCACCGGCACCTTGGGCTTGAGGACCTCCAGCAGGTGCCACGCGATGGCCTCGCCCTCGCGGTCCTCATCGGTCGCGAGCAGCAGCTCGTCGGAGTCCTTCAGCAGGCGCTTGAGCTCGGCGACCTTCTTGCGCTTGTCCGGGTCGACCACGTAATACGCGTCGAAACCGTTGTCCACGTCGACGGCGAACTTGCCGTACGGGCCCTTCTTCATGTCCGCGGGCATCTCCGACGGGGTCGGCAGGTCGCGGATGTGGCCGACGCTGGCGTCGACGACGTAGTCGGAGCCGAGATATCCGCCGATCTTCTTGGCCTTGGCGGGGGACTCGACGATGACGAGCTTTCGTGGCACTACTGGACTCTCCTTGCGTAGTCACCCTGGTGCGGTGGATTCGTCACCGCCTCGACCTCGGGCGCTTAGACGGTAACCGGTCAAGGCTGGACGTGGGCTGCAGGGCCCACCGCCGTCCTCAGACGAGCAGGCCGTCGGCCACCAGCTCGTGCAGCCGCAGCAGCAGCGTGGCGCGCAGGTCGACGGCGTCCTGCCCCAGCAGGTCCGCGATCGCGTCGATCGCCGCCCCGGCGGGCAGCTCGCCGTCGCACACCGAGACGAACGCCGCGAGCGCGGTGTCCATCGTGACGGCCCTCCGAAGCCCGCCTCCCTGGCGCAGCAGGATGACGTTCGGATCGTCGGCGCCCGGCAGTCCGTACCGCTCCTCGGTGACGTCCGATGCTGTGCGCCAACGGTTCTCGAGCAGGTACGCGTTCCCACCCTCCGCCAGTGCGGTGCGAGCGCGCAGGCCGGCGTCGACCACCGCGCCCATCGCGTCGCCCACCGTGCCGTGCGCCTCGACCAGATCCACGAACGGCGTCCGTGCGGTCAGCGGACGCTGCAGAGTGACGACCCCGAAACCGATCTGCTCCACGTCGCGAGCGGCGAAGTCGTCGAGCCACGCGTCGTACATCGCGTCGTACGAAGGGTGGCCGAAGGTGTGACCACCGTCACCTGACCACAGCTCGGCGTACTGCGCCGGATCCTGCACGTCGCGCTGCACCACCCAGGCGTCCAGGCCGGTGCCGGCCACCCACCGGGTGACGACCTCGCGCCAGTCCTGCCCGCGCGGCACCTCCCAGTTGGCGAGCAGCTGGGCGATCCCGCCCGGCGCCAGCACGTCCGGCAGACCTTCGATCAGGCTGCGGACGAGGGCGTCCCCGGTCATCCCGCCGTCGCGGTACTCGTACTGCGGCATCGCCGCGGCGCGCGGGGTGATCACGAACGGCGGGTTGCTGACCACCAGGTCGAACGTCTCGCCCCGCACCGGCTCCAGCATCGAACCGCGCCGCAGGTCGAGGTCCACGCCGTTCAGGGCCGCGTTGAAGCGGGCGTAGGCAAGGGCTCGCTCGGAGGTGTCCGTGGCGACGACCTCCTCGGCATGCGTCAGCAGATGCAGCGACTGCACGCCGCATCCGGTGCCCACGTCGAGAGCGCGGCCAACAGCGCGACGCGGCGTCCAGAACGCCAACGTGGTGGAGGCACCGCCGATGCCGAGCACGTGGTCGGGCGGCAGGATCGTGCCGGTCACGACCTGGGAGAGGTCTGAGGCGACCCACCAGCTGTGGCCCTCGTCGCCGTACGGGCGCAGATCGCACGTGGAGCGCAGCAGCCCGTCCTGCTGCTCGGCGACCAGGCCGAGCGTCCTCAGGCCGCCGACACCGCAGGTGGGCAGCGCGTCCTGCACCTCGGCCGCCGCGATCGGTCGGCCCAGACAGAAGAGGCGCACCAGCGTGGCCAGGACTCCCCCGCCCCCGGTGGCCCGGACCGCCGCCGTCGGCTGGTCGCGGTGCAGGGCGAGAGTCGCAACAGCGCCGAGAAGCTCGCCGATCGCATCGGTCGTGAAGTCGGCCGCGGCCAGGTCGGCGCGCAGAGCGCTGACCGGCCCCGCGGAGACCGACGGCTCAGCCAAGGGTCGTCAGGGCCTCGTCGCGGCTGCTGAAGATCTGGAACACCTTGTTCAGACCGGTGATCGCAAAGTTGCGCAGCACGCGCTCATTGTCGATGACCAGCACCAGGTCGCCGCCGGCGAGCCGGATGGAGCGCAGGCGGCCGACCAGCACGCCGAGGCCGGTGGAGTCCAGAAACGGCACGCCCCGCAGATCCAGGACCACACGGGCGTTGCGGGCCGCCATCAGACGGGCGAGTTCCGCGCGCAGAACCGGCGAGGTGGTCGCGTCCAGGTCACCCTGGACATTGAGAACCAATGGATCGGTTTCGGGCGAGCCGAGCACCGAGACCTGCATGAAACCGCCTTTCCGCGGACATCGTCGTGATACCCGGGACAGGGATGTCGTCCGGTGATGCGACAGTGATGATGATGGTCACAATCAGACCAGGTCGGTAGACCGGCCACATTGTGTCATGGCCCTCACCAGCCACTCGGACACCACACGGAGGGACGGAGCGATCATCACGTCCAGCGCCTGCCGACCCGACGTCGCATCGGCACTCGACGCTCAGACCGGTGCCGGCACGGGCCGGCTGCTGCACATGCGCACCGACCCGGACCGGCCGGCATCCTCCGCGCCGTGGCCGACCTGGGTGCACGCCCCCGTCCGCGCCGCCATCGAGGGCACGGGGGTGCGCGAGCTGTGGACCCACCAACGGCATGTCGCGGACCTGGCCCACGAAGGCGTGGACGTCGGCATCTGCACCGGCACGGCGTCCGGGAAGAGCCTGGCCTATCTGCTGCCTGTGCTGTCCGCCCTCTCCGAGGGCGTGTCGGCGCCGACCGGACGCGGGGCGACCGCCATCTATCTGGCGCCGACCAAGGCGCTCGGCGCCGACCAGGAGGCCCGGATCGCCTCGTACGCCATCCCCGGCATCCGCGCGGCGACCCTCGATGGCGACACCCCCACCGACGAACGCCGCTGGATCCGCGAGCACGCCCACCTCGTGCTCACCAACCCCGACCTGCTGCACCACACCCTGCTGCCGCAGCACGAGCGGTGGGCCTCCTTCCTACGACGGTTGCGGTACGTCGTCGTCGACGAGTCGCACGTCTACAAAGGCGTCTTCGGCGCGCACGTCGCGCTGATCCTGCGCCGGTTGCAGCGGATCGCGGCGAGGTACTCCGCCTCCCCCACGTTCGTGCTGGCATCCGCGACCTCGGCCGCGCCGTCCGAGCAGCTGGGGCGCCTCGTGGGCCGACCGGTGCAGGTGGTCGACGAGGACGGCTCGCCGCACGGCGCCACGACGTACGCGCTGTGGGAGCCGGGCAGCGCGCCCTCGGATCCCACGGGCGAGAGCCGCCGCAGTGCGGTCGCGGAGTCGGCGGACCTGATGACCGCGCTCGTACGCCGGGGGGTACAGACGCTGACCTTCGCCCGCTCCCGTGTCGGCGTCGAGGTGGTGGCGGAGATGACGCGAGCGGCGCTGGGATCGGACGGGTCCACCGTGGCGGCGTACCGCGGGGGGTACCTGCCGGAGGAGCGCCGCGAGCTGGAGGCGGCGCTGCGCAGCGGCGCGTTGCGGGGTCTCGCGGCGACCAACGCCCTCGAGCTCGGCATCGACATCAGCGGACTGGACGCCGTCGTGATGGCCGGCTGGCCGGGGACGGTCGCGTCGTTCCGCCAGCAGGCCGGCCGCGCCGGGCGCGGCGCAGCGCCGTCGCTGGTCGTGATGGTCGCGGCCGACGACCCGCTGGACACGTTCGTCACCCACCATCCCGCGGCGATCTTCGACCGCCCGGTCGAACAGGCGGTCTGTGACCCGGCCAACCCCTACGTCCTCGCGCCGCACCTGGCCGCCGCGGCGGCCGAGCTCCCAGTGACCGTGGCAGACAGCGCCTATTTCGGTGACGACATGGTGGGTCTGCTGGCCGCGCTCGTGGCGCGCGGTGTGCTGCGACGCCGCCCTCGCGGGTGGTTCTGGGCACGCGAGGACCGCCCCGCCGACCACTTCTCGCTACGCGGCTCCGGTGAGGACGTCGTGCGCATCGTCGAGACGCGCACCGCGCGGGTGCTCGGCACGGTCGACGGTGCCCGGTCGCACACCACGGTGCACACCGGTGCCGTCTACACCCACCAGGGAGCACCGTTCGTGGTGACCGCGCTCGACCTGGACGACGGCAGCGCGCACGTCGTGCCGGGCGATCCCGGGTGGTCGACGATGGCGCGGTCGGTCAGCTCGTTCGACATCGTCAGCTCGCACCGGCACGAGGTGTGGGGCGACTGCGAGTTGCATTTCGGGACCATCCGGGTGCGCAGTCAGGTGACCTCCTTCCTGCGCCGGCTGCCGTCCGGCGAGGTGCTGGGCGAGCACCCCCTCGACCTGCCCGAGCGCGAACTGGTGACCAGAGGCGTGTGGTGGACGATGCCCGAATCCGTCGCCCTCGCAACGGGTCTGGACCCGGCCGACCTGCCCGGTGCGCTGCACGCGGCCGAGCACGCCTCCATCGGGATGCTGCCGCTCGTGGCCCAGTCCGACCGGTGGGACATCGGCGGGGTGTCGACCGCGCTGCACCCGGACACCGGCGTGCCGACGGTGGTGGTCTACGACGGCCACCCGGGCGGCGCCGGTTTCACCGAGCGCGCGTACGCCGCGGCGCGCACCTGGCTGGCGGCCACCCGATCGGCGATCGCGGACTGCAGCTGCGCGCACGGATGTCCGTCATGCGTGCAGTCGCCCAAGTGCGGCAACGGCAACGAGCCCCTGGACAAGCCCGGCGCCGTGCTGCTGCTGGACCGGCTGCTGCGCGATGCCCCTGTCGACGGGGAGGGGTGAGGCGCCCGCTCGGGATCGGGCGCTCGCCGCGCCCAGGCCCAGCCGGGCGGTTGCGCGCGTCACCACGGTGACATCGACCGTCACGCTGTCACCGGTCGGGATGCACGTCCGCAGCGTGGCTCCGCCGGCCGACGCCACCCGCGCGGCAGCCGCGCACGGGTCCACCCCGCCTTTCAGCAGGGCTGATTCGCCGGCAAGAGCGGCCATGTCCGCTGCCGTCCGCGCCCGCATGCTGGCCTGCACCGCTGACACCAGCGCGAGTCCGCCGCCCAGCACGCACAGCACAACCGCGATGACTCCCACCATGAGCACCGTGCCGGACCCACGATCACGCGCCCACCTCACGGCGGTGCCGCCTCCTCCTGCGCCACCCCGGTCGCGTGCAGAGAGCCGCTGCCCGCGACCCACCCGAACGGACCCCGCACCGGGGTGGTGACCGTCACCCGCACCAGGTCGCCGTCCGGCTGCACGGCGACGGACGACCCGGGAGGTGCCGCGCGTGTGCCGTCCCGCCGTACGGCGTCGACGGGATCACCGCGGGCGGCGGCTCGGGTAGCCACCCGGGCGGCGTCGGTGCAGCGGATCTGGTCGACGCCGACCATGAGCGCACCGAGCGCCACCAGCATCACGAAGACCACCGCCGGCAGGGCGACCGCGAGCTCGGCGGAGACCATGCCGGCATCCGCCCGCCGAGCTCGCGGGGTCACGACGCCACGCTCAGCGCATGCTGGATGATCGAGGTCAGGGCCGTCTTCACCGCTCCCGACTTCACCACCCCGATCAGCACCACCGCGAACGCGACGGCCGCCAGGGTGCCCACCGCGTACTCGGCCGTCGACATCCCGGCTTGTCGTCCGGCGGAGGTCACCGCGGACCAGCGCCTGGTCCACCACCGGCGCATCCGCACCATGAGTCGTGTCATCTGTTGCTGCCTCTCTCTATGGCGTGCCGGCCCTCGCCGTCGTCGCCTCTCTGCCCATCCACCGATCGGGGGATGACGTGGTGCGCTGGGCGTGGGGTGCCGCGCCCAGGTGGGCGGTTTGCGTCGGCGGCCAGGACTGCAGCACTGGCCAACGACGCAAACCGCGCACGTGGTGGTCCGGGGGGCCGCTCACGACGTGCCGGCCAGGACGCTGCGGGCGATCGTCATCACCACGGGCACCACCGTCAGCAGCGCGAACGCCGGCAGGAAGCACAGCCCGAGCGGCACCACGGTCAGCACGGAGACCCGACCGATCGCCTCGTCGAGGCGTTGGCGTTCGCCGCGACGGATGTCATCGGCCGCGCGCCGCAGCAGGGCGCCCGGCGGCACTCCGGCGGTCACCGCGAGCGCCAGCGATGCCGCAGCCGGCTTCCACACTGCGGGCAGCCCATCCCAGGCGCGCACCTCGTCCACACCCCACCGCATCGCCGCCGCCACCTGCCGCAGGTGCCGCGAGACCTTCTCGCCGGCGTCCTCTGCAACGGCTTCGACGGCCGTCACCAGAGGCACCCCGCTGCCGAGCGCGAGAGCGAGCAGATCCAGCGAAGCGGCGACCGCACGCACGTCCTCGGCCACCACCGGTGGCGGGACGGACGATGTGGGTCGGGACGCCGGCAACGCCCGTGGCCACACCAGCGGGGTCACCGCCACGAGCAGGACCGCGCACCACCACGCTCCCGGCGCGGACGGGTTCATCGCAGGGGCCCCGGCGCACACGATCGCGCGATCATCGCTCGGATCATCCGGCGGCCCGCCCACAGCAGCAGCACTCCGAGCAGCAGGGCGACCAGGCCCGGCGTCCCGGCGTAGAGACGGACCGGGTTCACCCCGATGAACGCCGAGATGGCGATCCCCGCGATCGGCAGCAGCGTGAGCAACTGCATGGTGGCGCGCGGACCGGCGGTGGCCGCGGCGACCCTGCGACGGTGGTCCTCCTGTTCGCGCATCGAGGTGACGGCCGTGCTCAAGGCCTCGCTCAGTCCGCAGCCGATCCGGTCGGACAGGGACCACGCACGGGCCACGGCTTCGAGACCGGCGCCCGGATGCCGCGCGGCCAGATCCGCCCACGCCTGAGCGAGGGGCGCTCCGCTCCGAGCGAGGGACGACAGGTCCGCGAGTTCTGCTGCCAGCTCGGGCATCTCGACGGTGCGGGCGGCGACCGACGCGGCCGTGGCGACCGCGACGGGCGGTGGGACCCCGGCCTCGACCGCAGGAGCGATGCCCTCGACCAGGGTGGTCAAGACTGCCCGGACCGGGTCCTGCGCCCTGCCGCGCCGCAACCGCCCGATCGCGACCCGGCGAAACCTTGCGGTCCTGGCCGGCAGGTCCGGTCGAGGATGGCGCAGCGGCCAGCACAGCACCGCGATGCACAGGCAGACCAGCGCGGTGATCACGGTGCGTCGCCCAGCATGCGGTCGAGCACCGGCCAGGCGGCCTCACGGTGCATGGTGCCGTCCCGGCGGGCCAGGGCGGGCCGCACGCACAACGCGTCGCCGTCCCAGCCGATGACCGCGATCTCGCTCACCACCCGATCGGCCCCTTCGCGGCGCAGGTGGACCACGACCTTGACCGCGCTCACGAGCTGGCTGCGGACGGCGTGCTGGGACATCCCGGCGAGGGCGCCGAGTGCCTCGAACCGGGCGAGGACGTCGGCGGCGGTGTTGGCGTGCACCGTGCCGCATCCGCCGTCGTGGCCGGTGTTGAGGGCGCTCAGGAGTTCGCGCACCTCCGCGCCGCGCACCTCGCCGACGACCAGCCGATCGGGACGCATCCGCAGCGACTGGCGCACCAGCACCTCCAGCGGGACGGCGCCGGCGCCCTCGACGTTCGGGGTGCGTCCCTGCAGCGCCACCACGTGCGGGTGCTCGATCCGCAGCTCACGGACGTCCTCGACCACGACGATCCGCTCGCCCGCGGGCACCTGCGACAGCAGCGCCCCGAGCAGGGTGGTCTTGCCGGAACCGGTGCCGCCGGTCACCACGAACGCGATCCGGGAGCGCACCAGCCGGTCGAGCACCTGCGCCCCGACCGCGCAGATCGTCGAGTTCGCCTGCAACTCCTGCAGCGTCGGGGTATGTCGCCGCGGCACCCGGAGGCTGATGTGGGCAGCGTCGGGCACCAGGGGCGGCAGCACCGCGTGCAGGCGCACTCCACCGGTCAGCAGTCCGTCGACGTACGGGCTCGTCTCGTCCAGCCGTCGACCGGCGTTCGTCGCCAGCCGGACCGCGAGCCGGCGCACCGCGGCCGCATCACCAACGTCGCAGGTCGTGGGTTCGAGGCCTTCGCCCCGGTCGATCCACACCCCGTCGGTCCCGTTGACCAGCACATCGGTGACGCCGGGCAGGGCAAGCAGCTCCTCGAGCGGTCCGGCGCCGAAGACCTCCGCGCTGAGCCGGGACTGCAGCTGCTGCACCCGACCGGCGCCCAGGGTGACCCGGTCGAGTGACGCCAGCTCGCCCACGGACTCCGGCGTAGGAGCGGAGCCCTCGCGGATCCGGCCCCACATCGCCTCCCCGATGCTCACGCTGCCGCCTCGGACCGCTGCGCGAGTAGCCGCTCGAGCAGCTCATCGCACACCTTGGCCAGATCGCCCTGGGCCCCCGGCCGCTCGCCGCGGGCCAGGTCGCTGCGCACGCGCCGCTCGGAGCCCATCTGGGCCACCACCTGCACCTCGACCGCATCGGACAGCTCCTCCGCCAGCCGATCCGAGGCGTCCCGCAGCACGACGACCGGGTCCCGCCCCGCGGACCGCAGTCGCTCCACCGCGACGCCGACTGCCGCGGTGCCGCGTACCGAACCGTGCGCCACCAGCACCGGCACCGCGTCGGCCGGCAGGTCCTGCGGGTCGATGTCCCGTGGCGCGTCGATCAAGAGCAGGTCGCAGCATCCCGCCAGCGCGGTCACCGCCTCTGCCACCACCTGAGCCGGCGCTGCTGTGCCCTCCCGGCCGTAGGACAGCACGGCGGGGCCTGCAGCGGGGAGGGCGTCGTACAGCGCAGCACCGTCCAGCGCGCCCAGGGATCCGGCCACCTGGGCCCACCGCACCCCGTCGGCGCGTTCGATGCCGAAGACGACGTCGAGCCCTCCGGCGTACGCGTCGAGATCGAGCGCGACCACTCGCAGCCCGCGGCGATCGGCCGCACCGGCCAGTCCCGTGACCAGCACGGACGCCCCGGCGCCGCCTCCGCACCCGATCACCACCACGGCGTCCGCCGTGCCGGCCCCGCGCCGGTCGCCCTTCGTTCGCATGTCCCACATGGAAGCGGTGCGGGAACCGGGCGGCCCACCGGTGCGTCAGCGCCTGTGGATGCCGAGGCTGCTTCTCGGGGGGATGTGGATGAGGGGCCCTGAGAATCGGCCTCGGCTCCTCAGATGAAGAGACGAAGAGACGTAGAAAGACCCCCGCCAGGGGGGTGGCGGGGGCCTTTCTGGTGGATCGCCCTGGGGGAGGGCAACCGACCCAGGCGCTGCAACCCGAAGGGAGCGCCGTTCTTCAAGTGTGGAGGGTCGCGGCTTTCCGGGCAAGCGTCTCGCGTGATATCCGTGCGGCGGCCCGAGGAGGGGACAACGAAGACGCCCCCACAAGAGTCGGTGGAGGCGTCTTCGCCAACGCGCGTGACCTGGTTACCAAGCGTGCACTCGGCGTTGTGTCGGCCCGGCCGTCAGATGGTCCGGTAAAACCGATCGCGTTCATCAGTGAACTGCCTGCGCGTGGGTACCTGTCGTTCGCGTGGTCTGGAGTTGTGACCACAGGTCTACTCCTCCCCCGCCCGTCACACAAGGCCTCGCGGACGGCCCCGAACAGGAGGACAATCCGTTAGCTGAGCCGCCCAGCGAGCACCGCGTCGCAGATCCGGCCGCCCTCCTGGGCGCCGGCCGCGACGGCCTCGGCGCAGTGGATCAGCCAGAGCCGCACCCCGTCCGTGCTCCCCGTCGCGTACGCCGACAGCGCACCGAGGTAGTCCACGGCTCCCTGCCTGCCGTGACCCCACTCCGGCACGGCCACACCTGTCGGGTCCACACCACCATCGATGAGGATTGCGCGTTCGAAAGCCCTTGCCACCACAGCGTTTCCGCGTACGAATGGGCGGGCGGTCGCGATCTCCGCGTGCGCGACGGCGGCGAGCACCAGGACGGGCGCACCCTGCGGGTCGGCCACCAGCGACGCCACCGCGCGCATCCGCTCGGCGGCGTGGCCGGCCTCGGGCGCCGGGCTCAACTCGACCAGTTCGCGGCTGTCCTGCCCTGCGACCCGTGGCCGCCCGACGTCGTCGGGATCGGCGACGCCGGCGGACGCGGCCACGTGCAGCCGGGCGAGCGCCCCGGCGGGCGACGACCGCACCTGGGAGCCCATCCGCTCGGTCTCCGCGGTCGCGAGCACGGAGGACCGCAGCCCCTGCTCCAGCGGACCGATCGGATCCGGCCACGCCACGGCCCCGCGCATGAGGTCACGCACCAGGTCGACGGCGAACTCCGCGCCGTCCAGCGCCGCGCTCGCCCGCGCGCCACGCACCCGCGACTCGGTGGCCGCCTCCGGGATCCGGCGGCGCAGGGCAGGGTGCCAGCGCAGCGCCGTACAGGTCTCCCGCGCGTCGTCGACGGCCGCGGACACCCCGGGCAGAGCGATGAGGGTGTCAAGAGGTCCGGCCACGTCGCACCAACCTAGGACAGGGCCCGCGGCGGACGTCGCCCGCCTGCGATGGGAATCGTCGCGCGCCGTATGGAGCGCGCCACGACTCCAACGACTAGATGGCTCCCCGCCACCGCATCGCGAACTCCAGCTCGTCCTCGGGGTTCTCACCGGCCAGGACGAACCCGTGCCGCTCGTAGAGCCCGATGGCGGGCGCGTTGTGCTTGCGCACCTGCAACGCGACGCGCACGTCGGGATGACGGTCGGTCACCCAGCGCAGCGCGTACTCGATCAGGGCGCCGCCCACCGCCCGTCCACGCGCGAACGGCGCGACCCACATCGAGATCAACTCGACCTGTCCGCTCCCGTCCGGCGCGGTGACGCTGACGACACCCGCCGGTACGTCGTCCAGGCGAGCGAGCGCGTGCAGCGGCATGTCCGTCAACCGCCCTCGCCAGCGCGACTCGTCGGCGTTCTTCCAGTCCGCGGAGGTCGACCCGAACGCCTCCGGCGCGTCCCGCAACGCCGCCAGTCGGATGTCGCGCCACACCCGCCAGTCGTCCGGTCCGAGCTCGACGACGTCGATCACGATGCCGGCTCCGTCACACCGAGGCGCTCGGCCACCGAGGGCGTGAAGCTGCCCTGCACCAGCACGGAGACCACGACCACGACGATGACGATCCCGTACAGCCGCTCGGCCTCCGGCGCGTGGCTGGACAGGATGAAGGTTCCGAGAAGGATCGGCACGGCACCCTTCAATCCGGCGAACATGACGAACGCCTGCTCGGCCCGGCCCAGCCCGGCGCGCGACAGGCAGAGCGCGACCGCGATCGGCCGCACCACGACGGCGAGCACGATGCCGATGACCACCCCGGGCAGCCAGACGTCCAGGTGCGCGAGCTCCGGCAGCTTCACCGTCAGTCCCAGCACCAGGAAGGCCACGACCTCCGCCAGGCTGGCCAACGCCGAGTGGAAGCGCACGATCTCGCGCTTGTGCGGCCCTTCGACGTCGCCCAGCAGGATGCCCGCGACGAACACCGCGAGAAATCCCGAGCCGTGCGCGACGGTGGCGACGCCGAACACGATGAAGGCGCACGCTGTCGTCCTCAAGGGGTAGAGGCTCTCGCTCGGCAGCGTCACCGATCGCAGGAACCACGCGAGCGCGTACGCCGAGACCGCCCCCACGAGGGCGCCGACCCCCATCTGCAGTGCGAACGCTCCCGCGATGTGCGCGAACGCTCCCGCGCCGACGCCGCCCGCCGCGATCAGACTCGCCATGAGCGCAATACCCACCGGGTCGTTCGCTCCGGATTCGCCCTCGAGGATCGTGCCGCTGCGACCGGATATCTCCCGCTGCCCGAGCACCGAGAAGACCACCGCGGGGTCGGTGGGCGAGATCGCGGTGGCCACGAGCAGCGCCAGGTACCAGCTGAGCCCGATCGCCACATGGATGAAGAGGCCGATCCCGGCGACGGTGAGGAACGTTCCGACCACGCCGACCACCGTGATCGGCGCCGCCGTCCTGCGGAACTTGGACCACCCCATGCCGATGCCGCCGTCGAACAGGATGCAGACGAGGGCCAGGGTGACCACCCGCTCGACGGTCTGCTCGGACGGCGCGTCCCAACTCGGGATCACCTGCACCCCGATCGCCGCCGCACTCAGCACGAGCAGGGGGGCGGGGATCTTGATGCGCGCGGTCAACCGGCCCGCCAGAAGGGCCAACAGGATCACCAGAGCTGCGAGAAGGACGAGTCGGCCGAAGGGGATGGTGTCGGTCATGGGTCTCCCATTAGTAGGCACGGAAAAGACTGTGCCGACCAGACTTCCCGGCGCTCCGAGGGAAATCCTACTGGCGGGAGCACCGGGGTCGCCCCCTCCGCAGATCGGGACGACCACGTGCGCGGGGGCGAGGTGTGGATAGTCTCTCCACAGACGTCATGGGTGAGAACCCGATCCGCACCGAAGGAGACACCCGATGGCTCAGAGCACCAAGGACGCCGGGACAACCCGTCTGAACGGCCGCGCAGCCGGCACCGAGCGCACCCTCGGCCAGTTGGTCGCCGACGCCCAGACCGACGTCAAGGACATCGTCAAGGGTGAGATCGCCCTGGCGAAGCTGGAGATCAAGGCGGACGTCGCCAAGGGCGGCAAGGGCGCAGGTCTGCTCGCCGGCGCCGGCCTCTTCGGTCTCTACGCCCTCGGATTTCTGCTCACCGCGGCCGCCTGGGCGCTGGCCCTCGTCGTGCCGACCTGGGCGGGATTCCTGATCATCGGGGGCGTGCTCCTGCTGATCACCATCGTGCTGGCACTGCTCGGCATCAGCGCCCTAAAAAAGATCAAGGGCAAGCCCGAGCGCACCATCGACACCAGCCAGAAGGCCATCGCCGCCGTCAAGCCCCCCAAGGCCTCGTAGGGCACACCCACCGGTCGCCCGCCGCCACTTCAGCGGCGGCGGTACCTCTCGGGCACGACGCGTTCGTCGCTCTCGTCCCACGGCAGCGTGTGGCCGGTGAGGGTGAGCAGCGCGTCCAGCACGATCGCGGTGAACCCCCAGATGTAGAGCCCGTCCACCTCGAACGCCGGGGCCGCGAACCGGCGTGCCGGCGCGATCGCGGTGAACCTGTTCGCCGGGTCCATCAGATCGGCGATCGGCACCCGCTCCACCCTCGCGACCTCCGCCTCCGCCGCGTGCACCGGCGACGGCGACTCCCACCAGGCCACCACCGGTGTCACGTGAAAGCCGGTGACGCTCAAGGGCAGTGCCGGCAGCGTGCCGAGCACCCGCACCCCCGCGCGGTCCAGTCCGATCTCCTCGTGCGCTTCGCGCAGCGCCGTCTCCTGCGGCGAGGCATCCTGCGGATCCACGCCGCCCCCGGGAAACGACACCTGACCGGCGTGCTGGCGCAACGTGTCGGCCCGCTGGGTCAGCACGATGTCCTCACCGCCGCCGTCGCGCGGACCGAACAGCATCAGCACCGCGGACCGGCGGCCCTCGCCGTCCTCGCCGACGGGGAAGGTCGGCATCCGGCCGGCGGCCTGCTCCTCG
The DNA here is from genome assembly GCF_017565325.1 of Allobranchiibius sp. GilTou38. NCBI lineage: Bacteria > Bacillati > Actinomycetota > Actinomycetes > Micrococcales > Dermacoccaceae > Allobranchiibius > Allobranchiibius sp. GilTou38. Next base: position 287,611 of record NZ_JAGEKN010000005.1, read on the forward strand.
ATGCCCGTCAACCAGGACGGCACCGGATGGATGTCAGTCACGCAGGCGCCATCTCGTACTTCAGCAGTTTGCGCGCCTTCTCCGGATCGGTCTCGCCGTCGCCGTACGACGGACACCACCGGGCGATCGGGCACACCCCGCAGGCAGGCTTCTTGGCGTGACACATCCGGCGCCCGTGGAAGATCAGGACGTTGCTGAGCATGGTCCAGTCCTTGCGGGGGAACAGCGCGCCGATCTCCTGCTCGACCTTGACCGGGTCGTCCAGCACGGTCCAGCCGAAGCGTCGTACGAGCCGCCCGAAGTGGGTGTCCACGGTGAGACCCGGGATGCCGAAAGCGTTGCCCAGCACCACGTTCGCGGTCTTTCGGCCCACGCCCGGCAGTGTCACCAGGTCCTTCAGGCGGGGCGGCACCTCGCCGTCGTACCGCTCGACCAGCGTCTGGCCCAGGGTCATCACGGCGTTGGTCTTGGCCCGGAAGAAACCGGTCGGTCTGAGGAGCTGTTCCAGCTGTTCGCGGTCCGCTCCGGCGTACGCCGCGGCGTCCGGATAGCGCGCGAAGAGGGTCGGCGTGACCTTGTTGACGCCGACATCGGTGGTCTGTGCGGACAGGATCGTCGCGACCAGCAACTCCAGCGGCGTGCTGAAGTCCAGCTCGCACCGGGCGTAGGGGTAGGTGTCGTGCAGGACGCGGTACATCTTGCGAGCGCGGCGCGTGCGCGACACGGCGCTCTCGGCGGTGACATCGAGACGTTTCACCCGACCGAGACTAAGGGGGTCCGGACGACGCGCCGACGCGATGGTGACGTGGCACACTAACCCCGTGGAAACCGAGGCCGTACGCAAGGCGCCATTGTTCGCCGCACTCGACGACAGCGCTGCTGAGGCTCTCCTCGAGTCGATGTCGCGCACCAAGGTCGCTCGCGGACGAGAGCTGTTCAAAGAGGGCGACCAGGGCGACACGCTCTATGTCATCACCGCCGGCAAGGTGAAGCTCGGCCGCCGTTCGATGGACGGCCGGGAGAACCTCCTCGCGATCCTCGGCATGGGCGAGATGCTCGGCGAACTCAGCCTTTTCGACCCCGGCGCCCGCACGGCGACCGCAACGGCCGTCGCCGACACCGAGCTGGCCGGCCTCGCCCACGCGGACATGACCGAGTTTCTCAAGGACCGGCCCGAGGTCGCGATGACCATGCTCGGCGCCTTGGCTCGCCGGCTTCGCCGCACCAACGAGGCGCTCGGCGACCTGGTCTTCTCCGACGTGCCCGGTCGTGTCGCGAAGGCGCTGCTCGACCTGTCGTCCCGGTTCGGTCAGCCGGCCGAGGACGGGGTGCTCGTCGCGCACGACCTGACCCAGGAGGAGCTCGCCCAGCTGGTCGGCGCCTCCCGCGAGACGGTCAACAAGGCCCTGGCCGACTTCAGCTCCCGCGGCTGGATCAAGCTGGAGGCGCGGGCCGTCACGCTGATCGACGTCGAACGCCTGCAGCACCGCGCGCGCTGACCCACTGACGCGCCGGCGTCAGCCTCTCGCGGCCAGATAGTCCAGCTGCGCCTGCACGGTCTTGTGCGCCGCGGGCCACACCTCGCGCGGCACGTCCGCGTAGACCTGCTCCACGACGGCCTGCGCGACGTCGTCCGCATCACCGGCTCCGGCCGCCAGCGCTGCCCGCACCTGATCCAGCCGCTGCAGCCGGTGCCGGGCGTACTGCGCGATGACCGCCGCGGCGTCGGCGTGCGTCGGCCCGTGGCCGGGACCGAGCGTCACACCCCCGGCGACGCCGGCGAGCCGGTCGAGCGAGGCGAGGTACGCCGCGAGCTCCCCGTCGGGGTGCGCGACCACGCTCGTCCCGCGGCCGAGCACCGTGTCGCCGGTCAGCAGCAACTGCTGGTCGGGCACCAGGAACGACACCGAGTCCTTCGTGTGCCCAGGCGTGAGCAGCACCTGGATGCGCAGATCCCCCACCGTGATCCACTCATCATCAGTGAACGCGCGCCCGTGCCCGGCGCCGCGCACCGGCGCCCCGGTCAGCTCCGCCCAGCGGTCCGCGGACTCCGCGTGATCGAAGTGACCGTGGGTGAGCAGGGTGAGCGCCACCCGCGCCCCGGCGGCCCGGACGACCTCGAGGACCGCCTGCAGATGCCCCTCCTCCAGAGGCCCCGGATCGACCACCACGGCCTCGTCGCCACCCGGCGTGTGCAGCACCCAGGTGTTGGTTCCGTCCAGTGTCATCGGGCCCGGGTTGGGGCAGAGAATCACTTCTGCCCCGTGCGTAACAGCACCACCACGCCATATCGTGTCTGCCATTGGTACATCTTGACGGAGAACTGGAGAACTCCTGGGCTACGCCGCACCCGTTGTTCACCTGTGTCGGTGACGCTCGCCTCTCCCCCGATGAACGGACCCCCCACCATGAAGAACGTGCTGCGTGCCCTGTGTGGCACCTCCATCGTGACGCTCGGGATGGCGGCTGCCATGCCGATGGCGCAGGCCCACGCCAAGCCCGCGCTCCCGACACCCACCGCTGCGGCGCGCGCCGCGGGAATCACCACCGCCGGCGGTGCCTACCCCGGCTGGGAGTCCAAGAAGGCATCCTCCACCCGGCAGGCCTCGCAGCAGATGGCCCCGATGTACACCAGCGGCAACGCCTACGGGGTGGACGTCTCCGCGTACCAGGGCTCGGTGGCCTGGGGGACGCTGCGGGCCGAGGGCTTCCAGTTCGCCTACGTCAAAGCGACCGAGGGCACCAACTACACCAGCTCCCGGTTCGGGTCGCAGTACTCCGGTTCCTACTCCTCGGGGATGATCCGTGGCGCCTACCACTTCGCGCTGCCCAACCAGTCGAGCGGCAGTTACCAGGCCGACTACTTCATCGCACACGGCGGCGGCTGGTCCCGGGACGGCCGCACCCTGCCGGGCGCGCTCGACATCGAGTACAACCCGTACGGCTCGTCCTGCTACGGCTACGGCTGGTCCGGGATGACGTCCTGGATCAAGTCGTTCGTGAATCGCTACCACTACCGCACCGGCCGTTACCCCGTCGTCTACACGACGTACGACTGGTGGGCGACCTGCACCGGCAACACCTCGGCGCTTGCCGGGCTGACGCCGTTCTGGATCGCTCAGTACAGCCACGTGCCGACGCAGCTCCCGGCCGGCACGAAGTCCTCCTACATCTGGCAGTACAGCCAGAGCGGTGGCCTGGACAAGAACCGGTTCAACGGCACCATCGCCGGTCTGCGGTCGCTCGCCCTGCGCTGAAGCTCAGCGGATCGGCAGTCGCGCCCGCAGCACTACGCGCGCCCCGTCGTACTCGGCCACGGGCATCACGGGTACGACGGGCGGCGTGGAGGCGATGACGTCCTCCGGACCGCTCGCCTGATCGAGGCGTTCGAGGTTGGTGACGGTGGGCGCCAGCATCGATGCCTCGCCGGATGCGACGTCGGCGATCAGATCAGCGGGTGCGACCCAGCGCGAGATGTCCGCCTCGCTGGTCTGGTCGTCGGCGCGCTGACCTTCGGGCAGGAGCGCGGCGAAGAAGTAGGTGTCGTAGCGCCGCTTCTCGAACTCCGGTGTCAGCCAATGGTCCTGGAACGACAGCAGATCCGAGCGCAGCACCAGCCCCTCATGGGACAGCAGCTGCGACATGGACAGCTCCTTGGCGAGCAGCGCCGCCCGGTGCCCCTGCCAGGTCGGGCCGGTCACGTCGGCCAGCACCTCGTCGGCAGCGCGCCCGGCGAGTAGGACGCCGCATTCCTCGAAGACCTCGCGGACGGCGGCGCACACCAGCTCGACCGCCTCCTCGCGCGGCACTCCGAGACGCACCGCCCACTCCTGCGGGGTCGGACCCGCCCAGGGGACATCGACATCAGCGTCGCGTGGATCGACCCCGCCGCCGGGGAAGACCCACATCGAGGGCGCGAAGGCCATCGACGCGACCCGGCGCAGCATGAACACCTCCGGGCCGCCGTCGGACCGGCCGTGCCGCAGCACCATCACCGTCGAGGCGCGCCGCGGCGGCACGCCGGCCGGCGATCCGGCGTCCAGCCACAGACGGGCCGACTCCCCGACCGGCCCACCGGCCACGAAGACCTGCTCGCGGGTGGGGACCGCGGAACCGGTCACGCGCTCAGCCACGCACGACGACGGTGATCTCGACCTCGACGGGGGCATCGAGCGGCAGCACGGCCACCCCCACCGCGGATCGGGCGTGCACGCCGTCCTCGCCGAACGCCGCGCCGAGCAGCTCGCTCGCGCCGCTGACCACCGCGGGCTGCCCGGTGAAGGACGGGTCGCTGGCGACGAACCCGACGACCTTGACCACCCGCACGGTGTCGAGGTCGGGGACCAGCGACTTCACCGCGGCGATGGCGTTGAGCGCGCAGATGCGCGCCAGATCCGCCGCTTCCTGCGGACTGACCTGCGCGCCCACCTTGCCGGTGGTCACGAGCGACCCGTCGACCATCGGCAGCTGGCCCGAGGTCTGCACGGTGTCGGCGTACCGCACCGCCGGCGCGTACGCCGCCAGGGGCGCGACCACGTCGGGTACCCGCAGTCCCATGGCCGCGAGCCGGTCCTCGACCTGCGACATCAGACGGTCTTGGGCCGCTTCAGGTAGGCGACCAGGTTGCCGCCGTCCGGGCTCTGCAGCACCTGCACGAGCTCCCACCCGTCCTCGCCCCACTGATCCAGGATCTGCTTGGTCGCGTGCACGATCAGCGGAACGGTGGCGTACTCCCAGGTGGTCACGGGTTCTCCTCGTCGTCGTTCGGGTCTGGTCCGCTCGTGGAGCGGACGGATTCCATCGCAGTCTGGCAGGGCACGACCGGTCGGTGCGAACCCGACAGTGGGCTGCGTAGGCTTCCCAGCATGGCTTCCGTGCTGGACCGCGCCGCGGCGCCTCCCGACGAGACCACCGCGTACGGCGTCGAGCCGGACCAGGTCTACGACGTACGCCGACCGGCCGGGCCGGCCCGCGGGGTGACCGTGATCGTCGTGCACGGCGGATTCTGGCGACCTGCCACCGACCGTTCCCACACGGGCAGCGAGGCCGAGGCCTTCAGGCAGGACGGCTTCCACGTGGTGGTGCCGGAGTATCGGCGGGCGCCGCGCGGCGGGTGGCCGGACATGCGGGCCGACCTGCTGAGGGTGTTGGCCGCCGCGAGCGCACGCACCGATCTGCCGGATCCAGTCGTCCTGGTGGGGCATTCGGCCGGCGGGCACCTGGTCTCCTGGCTCGCGGCGCAGCCCGACGCGAGCGCCGTGATCGGCACAGTCGCTCTGGCGGGCTGCGTGGACCTGCACCTGGTGCACGAGCTCGGCCTGGGCGGGGGCGCCGCGGAGGCCCTGATGGGCAGCACGCCGCAGGAGGACCCCGCCGCGTGGGAGCAGGCGGATCCGGCCCGGCTCGGCGCGCCCGCGGCCCCGGTGGTCGCGATCCACGGCACGCGTGACGAGCAGGTGCCGCTGGAGATCTCGCGGAGCTACGCGGACGCCGTACCCGATGCTCGGCTGCGGGTGGTCGACGACGCCGACCACTTCGACGTCATCGACCCGCAGTCCGCGGCGTTCGCGATCGTTCGCGAGACCGTCGCCGACCTGGCCGCACTGGCCGACACCGGCGGGCGCGACCGGTGACCGCACAGCTGCACATCGTCTCGGGCAAGGGCGGCACCGGTAAGACGACGGTCGCCGCCGCCCTGGCGCTCGCCCTGGCGCACGACGGCCGGCGGGTCCTGCTGGTCGAGGTCGAGGGGCGCGGCGGCATCAGCCAGGTCTTCGACGTCGCACCGCTCGGCGACGAGGAGACCCACGTGGCGCGCGGACTGGAGGGCGGCGAGGTGCGCGGGCTCGCCATCGATCCGAAGGCCGCACTGCTCGAATACCTGCAGATGTTCTACAAGTTGGGCCGGGCCGGTGGCCTGCTGGAGAAGTTCGGTGCCATCGACTTCGCGACCACCATCGCGCCGGGCATGCGCGACGTCCTGGTCATCGGAAAGGTCTACGAGGTCGTACGCCGCGACGAGCACCACGCGCGGCGCGGTTTCCAGCAGTACGACGCCGTCGTCGTCGATGCTCCCCCGACCGGTCGGATCGGTAAGTTCCTCGCCGTCAACCGGGAGTTGTCGGGGCTGGCGAAGATGGGTCCGATCAAGAAGCAGGCCGACTCGATCATGCAGATGCTGACCTCCGGCCGCAGCCGGGTGCACCTGGTGGCGGTCGCCGAGGAGATGCCGGTGCAGGAGACGATCGACGCCACGGCCGAGCTGCGGGCCGAGGGGTTGCCGATGGGGTCGATCATCGTCAATCAGGAACGCGCGGCGCTGCTCGGCAAACGGTCCCGCGCTCTGCTGCAGGGCGCCGACTTCGACGTGGAGCCGCTGAGCGCCGACCTTGCCGCCGGCGGACTGCGGGTGGGGCCCACGCTCGTCGACGGGCTCGTGGAGTCCGGCCGCCGCCTGGACGAGCGGCTCTCCCTGGAGGAGCGCGAACGCGCGCGGCTCACCTCCCTCGACCTGCCGATCGTGCGGCTGCCCGCGCTGCTGGACGGCATGGATGCAGGCGGGCTGCGCCAGCTCGCCGCCGACCTGCACCGGCAGGGGGTGTGATGACGACTCCGAAGCTGGACGTCGACGACCTGATCGACGACCCCACGATTCGCACCGTGATCTGCTGCGGGTCCGGAGGCGTGGGCAAGACCACGACCGCGGCCGCCGTGGCGATCCGTGCCGCGGAGGCCGGCCGGTCGGTCGTCGTCCTCACCATCGATCCGGCGCGCCGTCTGGCGCAGGCGCTCGGCCTGGAGCATCTGGACAACGATCCGGCGCCCGTGCACACCATCGACGCCTCGGCCGGTGGGTCGCTCGACGCGATGATGCTGGACATGAAGCGGACCTTCGACGAGGTCGTGATGTCGCACTCCACGCCGGAGAAGGCCGCCGCGATCATGGCCAACCCGTTCTACGAGGCCGTGTCCAGCTCGTTCGCCGGCACCCAGGAGTACATGGCGATGGAGCGGCTGGGTCAGCTGCAGCAGGAGATGGTCGACGGCGACCGGCGGTGGGACCTGATCGTCGTGGACACCCCTCCCTCGCGGTCGGCCATGGACTTCCTGGACGCGCCCAAGAAGCTCGGCTCCTTCCTCGACGGGCGATTCATCCGGTTGATGACCGCACCCGCCAAGGTGGGCGGCCGGGCGTACCTGAAGGTCGTGTCGGTGGGGGTGAGCGGTGTCACCGGGGTGATGTCGAAGATCCTCGGCGCGCAGATGCTGAAGGACGCGCAGACGTTCATCGCGGCGCTGGACACCATGTTCGGCGGTTTCCGGGAGCGTGCCGAGGTGACGTACGCGGCGCTCAGCGATGCGAGCACGGCGTTCCTCGTCGTCGCGTCCCCCGAGCGGGACGCCCTGCGCGAGGCGTCGTTCTTCGTGGATCGCCTCGCGTCGGAGGGGATGCCACTGGCCGGGCTCGTGGTCAACCGGTTGCAGTCGATCACCATCCCGTCGCTGTCCGCGGCGCGGGCGACGGAGACGGCGCAGGCCATTCGGGACCTACCGGCCCGCGCCGAGGGATGGCGGCCGGCGGACACCGCGGCCCTGCTGCAGGTGCACGCTGAGGCTGCCGACCAGGCGGCACGACACCGTGCAGCGGTCGCGCGGTTCACAGCCGCTCACGAGGACATTCCCCAGGTCCACGTGCCGACATCCGGCAGCGACGTGAACGACGTCGACCAGCTCCGGGAAATCGGGGCGGCGCTCAGCAGTGGCTAGCCGGAGCCGTCCGGGCGCGGAGCGCGTCCTGCGTAGGTCAGGCGCCTTCGCGGGCGCGGGCCGCCTTGAAGAGTGCGGTCCAGGACTGCACGTCCGGTCGCCGGCGCAGCAGCGCACGGCGCTCACGCTCGGTCATACCGCCCCACACGCCGTACTCGGTGCGGTTGTCCAACGCGTCGGCCAGGCACTCGGCCACGACGGGACAGCCCTGACAGACCAGCTTGGCGCTCTGCTGAGCAGCGCCCCTGGCGAAGAGTTCGTCCGGAGCTCCCCCACGGCACGCGGCGCGAGCCGCCCAGCTCTGATCCCAGCCGGTCTGCTCCGGAGCCACTGCAGTCATCGAATGAATCCTTCCCCATCGTGTCGTGCTTTCCCCTAAGTTGTGTCAGAAGGGTAAGTAAATGGTAATTGATCCGGTAGGCCTACCGAGGACCATTTAAACGTAGCTCTTTATAACTATTTCAACCGTACCGACGATTGGGTAAGTTACAACGCCCTCGCGCACGGATCAGCGCGGCATCAAGGCCTCCCACAGTCGACCTGGTTACCCTCGTGCCCATGCGTGCCACCCGCCGGCTCGGCTCCGTGCTCTCCCTGCTCATCGCCCTGCTCGCCACCGCGATGGTGATGGGCCTGCTCGCCGCCGGCCTGCTGATCCCCGCCGTCGGCGGGGCCGGTCTCGCCACCAACAAGAGCATCGACCTCTTCAACGGTCTGCCGTCGACGTTCGCGATGAACCCGCTGGCGCAGCAGTCGCGGATCCTCGCGGCGGACGGGTCGACCATCGCCACGCCGTTCAACGAGAACCGCATCGTGGTGCCGCTGAACAAGGTCGCGCCGATCATGCAGAAGGCGCAGGTGGCGATCGAGGACGAGCGGTTCTTCCAGCACGGCGGCATCGACCCCAAGGGCCTGTTGCGCGCGCTCACCAGCAACGCGCAGGGTGGCGGAGTCCAGGGAGCGTCCACGCTGACCCAGCAGTACGTCAAGGTGTCGTTGCAGAACGAGGCGCTCAGCTCCGGCAACACCACGGCCGCGAGGAACGCCGTGGCGCGCGAGGGGCTGCAGGGCTACGTCCGCAAGCTGCAGGAGCTGAAGTACGCCACCGCGCTCGAGCAGAAGTACAGCAAGGACCAGATCCTGGATGGCTACCTGAATCTCGTCTACTACGGCGACCAGCAGTACGGCATCGAGGCCGCCGCGGAGCACTACTTCAGCGTGCCCGCCTCGAAGCTGAACCTGCCGCAGGCCGCCCTGCTCGCCGGCGTGGTCAACCAGCCGACCGCGTACGACCCGGTGAACAACCCCAACGACTCCAAGGCGCGGCGCAACATCGTGCTGCAGAAGATGTACCAGCAGAAGATCATCACCTTCAAGCAGTACTCCGACGCGTCGGTCTCCCCGATCTCGCTGAAGCTGAAGAACATCAGCGGCAACTGCGCATCCTCGAAGTACCCCTACTTCTGCAACTACGTCGAGAACTGGCTGAGCCAGCAACCCTCCCTCGGCAAGACCGTCAAGGCACGCCAGGCAGCGCTGGAGAGCGGCGGACTCACGATCAAGACGTCGTTCCAGCCCAAGATGGCCGCGATCCTCGACGCGAAGCTGCGCGCCCGGGTGCCCTCGAACAACAAGTACGGCATCAATGACGCCGCCGCGATGATCAAGCCGGGCACCGGGCAGATCATCGCGACCGGACAGAACACCTCGTACAGCACCACTGCCGGCCTCGGGAAGTCGGGCATCAACCTCGCCAACAGCGGCTTCACCTTCGGATCCTCGACGAAGTTCTTCCAGATCGTGACGGCGCTGGAGCGCAACGCGTCGCCCGACATGACCATCGACGTGGCGCCGCAGACTGCGAAGAATGCCGACAACGAGCTCGGCACCTCGTTCAGGTACGCGGACTTTCAGGGGCCGTGCTACCAGAACGCCAGGGGTTCGTTCGTCATCGGTAACGACTTCGTGGTGCCGACCGGGAAGATGACGTATGCGCGCGCGACCGCCTGGTCGGTCAACACGGCGTTCACCAAGCTCACCGAAGACGTCGGCATGTGCAACGTCGTCGACACGATGGTCAAACTCGGCCTGAACCGCAAAGACCTGCAGATCACTCCCGCATCGGTCGTGCTGGGCGTGGGCCTGACCTCGCCCATCGGCTTGGCGAGCGCTTATGCCACGGCCGCCGCCGGCGGCATGTACTGCCCGCCGCGGCCGGTCGACTCCATGATCGACGGCAACGGCAAGAAGCTCGCCATCTCGGTCGGCAAGTGCAAGCGGGTGATGTCCCAGCAGGTCGCGGCCGAGACAACCCAGATCTTCCGGGCCGTGCTCAATCCGGACGACCACAAGGCCACCGGTTACAAGGCCGCGCTTGCGAACAACCGCCCGGCTGCCGGCAAGACCGGGACCGTGTCGGGAGCGAACAACATCTGGTTCGTCGGGTACACCCCGCAGCTCGCCACAGCGGTGTGGGTCGGCCATGGCTCGGGCAGCGACCGGCCGCTCCGCAACGTCCCGATCAACGGGCAGAAGATCGGGAGCGGCAACTACATCTTCGCCGGAGACCTCGCGGCCCCGATGTGGAAGGACATCATGGATGCCGCACTCAAGGGCCAGCCCATCAAGCAGTTCCCCACGGTGCCCGGCATGAACACGGGCACTGACACACCCAGCTCCGGCCCGTCGTCGCCCTCGTCCTCATCGACCTCGACCCAGATCTCCGTGCCGAACGTCGTGGGGCAGGACATCAACTCGGCGATCGCCACGCTGCAGGCCGCCGGTTTCCATGTCCAGGTCGGTCCCAACCGTCCCGGTCCGCAGCCGCGGGGTCAGATCACCGCCATGTCCGCATCCGGCGGCTCGGCCAGCCAGGGCACGACGATCTTCATCTACCCCAGCTCGGGCTGAGCCTCAGCTCGCGCTGAGCGCCTGGCGCACCGCGGCGGCGACCTTGCTGCCGTCCGCACGGCCGGCTATCTGCGGCTGCAGGACCTTCATGACCTGGCCCATGCCGGACATCCCGGACGCGCCGGTCGATGAGATCGCTTGCTGGATCATCGTGGTCAGGTCCTCATCGCTGAGCTGGGCCGGGAGGTAGTGCTCCAGGACGGCCAGCTCGGCGCGCTCGGCGTCGGCCAGCTCGGGCCGCCCGGCATCGTCGTACGCCGTCGCCGCCTCGCGCCGCTTCTTGGCCTCCTTGGTCACGCAGGCCAGCACCTCGTCGTCGGTCAGCTCGTGCTTGGTGTCGCCGCTGACCTCGGAGTTGCGCACTGCCGCCAGCGCCATCCGCAGGGTCTGGGTGCGCACGGTGTCCTTGGCGCGCATCGCCGCGGTGAGGTCGGTCTGCAGGGTGTCCTTGAGGCTCATGCGGGGCAGTCTTTCACTCACCCTCGCGTGTGAGGATGTGCGGATGCATCCCGCCGCCCGCGCCGCCACCGCGGTGACCGCCGCCGGAGCGGGAGCGCTCGCCTGGGCCTCGCTCGTCGAGCGCAACTGGTACGCCGTCCGCCGCGCCACGCTGCCGGTGCTGCCCCCCGGCGCCCCGCCGGTGCGGGTGCTGCACGTCTCCGACCTGCACCTCGTCCCCCGCCAGGAGCGGCGCATCGCGTGGGTGCGCGGGCTGGCCTCCCTCGAGCCGGACTTCGTGGTCAACACCGGCGACAACTGCTCCGACCTCAACGCAGTGCCGGCCGTGCTGCGCGCCATGGAGCCGCTGATGCACCTGCCGGGGGCGTTCGTGCTCGGCTCCAACGACTACTTCGCTCCGACCGCCAAGAACCCGCTCCTCTATTTCAACCGCTCGCATCCGCGCGGGTCGGAGTCGCAGGCCGACGAACTGCCGTGGCGCGAGCTCGTCGCGGGCTTCACCTCCGGCGGATGGACCGACCTGACCAACGCACGCCGGTCCGTCACGGTGCGCGGTCTCGACCTGGAGCTGGTCGGGGTCGACGACCCGCACCTCGGCTACGACCGCTACCCCGCCGTGGCCGGGCCTGCCGATCCCGCGGCCGATCTCACGATGGGGGTGCTGCACGCGCCGTACACGCACGTCCTGGACGCCATGGCGGCCGACGGGGCACGCGTGCTGCTCGCCGGGCACACCCACGGCGGACAGCTGTGCGTGCCGGGATACGGCGCGCTGGTCACCAACTGCGATCTGGACCGGCGCCGCGCCAAGGGGGTCTCGCGCTGGTGGCCCGTCGCCAACGGCCAGCGGTCCACCAGCGCGCCCTGCGACGCGGCCTGGCTGGAGGTCTCGGCGGGCCTCGGCCACAACAAGTACACGCCGGTGCGCTTCGCTTGCCGCCCCGAGGCCACCCTGCTCACCCTGGCGCCCGCCTCGTGGGACTCCGGCCGCACGCTCTGATCGCGGCGCTGCACATCGCCTGACGCGCCTACCGATTGGGAGATGCGCGAGCCTTACCGGTAACGTATGCCGCGCTGCATCCGGCTCGTGCGCGATCCGCACGACGGGTGCAGCAGCCACGGGGTGTGGCGCAGCTTGGTAGCGCGCGTCGTTCGGGACGACGAGGCCGCAGGTTCAAATCCTGTCACCCCGACCAGCTCACAGAACGGCCCTGACCTGCGGAAACGCGGATCAGGGCCGTTCTTCGTGCATAGTGCTCAGCGCGTTACGGCCGAGGGGTCGGGCGAGATGATCCGCAGCGCGCCCGGCAGCACCGTCGCCGTGATCGGTAGCGGAGCGAGAGGGTCGCCGTCGGCGTACGCCTGGACGCCGTCGGCCTCGATGCGCACCTCGCGCCCGCGCAGCACGACGATCTCCGCGTTGGCGGTGTGGGTGCCGCGGTAGACCTGCGGCAGCTTGCGGATGAAGCTCGCCCGGCTGCCCGCTCCGAGGAGCAGGACGTCGAGCAGCCCGTCGCGCGGGTCGGCGTCCGGTGCGATGTGCATGCCCTTGCCGTAGTAGCCGGAGTTGGCGGCCACGACGGTGAACCCCTCGAAGGTGTGCTCGGCGCCGTCGACCGTGACCCGGTACGTCGTGACCGGGAACGTCGCCATCGCACGGAGTGCCCCCAGCGGGTACTGCAGAGCTCCCGGCACCCGCTTCATCTCGTTCACGAGCTGCGACGCGAGGGAGTCGACACCGGCGTAGACGCTGCCGACCACGACCCTGTCGCCCACACCGATCGCGTCGACGGGACGCACGTCGCCGTCGCGCAGAAGCGACGCGAGCAGCTCCCCGTGCCTCGGTATGCCCAGTTGGCGGGCGAAGTCGTTCCCCCGGCCCGCGGGCGCGATCCCGAGCGTGACCCCATGACGGACCGCGGCGGCGGCCACGGAGCTCACCATCCCGTCACCACCGACCGCAACGCACACCTCGCCCTCGCCGGTGTCGGCGACCAGGTCGTCGGCCGCCTCGACGCCGGGACTCACTGTGGACCGCACCTCGGCACCCCGCGCCCGAAGGGCTGCACCGACCTCGGCAGCCATGCGGGCGCCGCGTCCCGCTCCCGAGTTCGGATTCACGAGGAGATGGAAGGCCCGCGTCATGGGATCAGTACACCTGGGTTCAGGACCCCGGCAGGGTCGACGCTCCGCTTCACCGCGCGCAGCACGTCTGTGCCGATGGGGCCGATCTCCTGGGCGTACCAGGGCCTGTGATCCCGGCCGACTGCGTGGTGGTGGGTGATCGTCCCGCCGGCCGCGACGATCGCGTCGGACGCGGCCTGCTTGGCGACGTACCACTGGGCGCGCGGGTCATCGGTCTCCCGGCATGCCACCGTGAAGTAGAGCGAGGCACCCGTGCGGTAGACGTGCGAGATGTGGCACAACACGATCGGGTTCGTCCCCTGAGCGCTCAGCGCGCCCTCGAGCGCCGCCTTCACCTCGGCGTACAGGCGGTCGAGGTCGCCCCAGAACGTCGCCGTTTCCAGCGTCTCGACCAGGACGCCCTCGTCGAGCAGCGCGTCGCGCAGGTAGGGCGCGTTGAACCGGCCCTCGGCCCACTGCTCGCCGTCCTCGGCCCCGAGCGGGGTGCCGCCCAGACCCAGCAGCACCTCGCCGACCTCACGGCGCATCCGCTCCACCCGGTCGTCCGTGCCCTCGTATCCGCAGACCATCAGCGCACCGCCGCCCGATTCGGCGCCGATGCTCTCCGGCTTCGCGAGATTCAACGACGTCTCGGTCTCATCGGACAACCGCAGCACTGTGGGGTTGATGCCGTCCTGGGTCAGGGTGCGCATCGCGGTCGCCCCGTCGACGAACGTCGGGAAGCGCCAGGTCTCGTAGACCGCGGTCGCGGGTTTCGTCCGCACGGCGAGTCGCACCTCGGTGACGATCCCGAGCGTGCCTTCGGAGCCGAGCACGAGCTGACGCAGATCGGGCCCCGCGGCGCTCGCCGGCGCGACGCCGAGCTCCCAGGTGCCGAGCGGCGTCGCGATCTTGAGTCCGACCACCATCGCGTCGAATCTGCCGTATCCCGAGGAGGACTGGCCGCTCGAGCGGGTCGCTGCGAAGCCGCCGACGGTCGCGAACTCGAACGACTGGGGGAAATGGCCGAGCGTCATCCCGTGCTCGCCTAGCAGCTGCTCGGCGCGTGGCCCGGACACCCCGGCCTGGAGTACCGCCGTGCTGGACAGGTCGTCCACGTCGGCTAGCCGGTCGAGCCGGCCGAGGTCGACCGCCACCACCGCGACGAGCCCGCTCTTCGAGGCGGTGAGGCCGCCGACGACGGACGTGCCGCCACCGTACGGCACGACGGCGATCCGCCGCTCGGAGCAGAGGGTCACGAGCGCCTGCACCTCGTCGTGGTCGGCGGGTCGCAGCACCGCGTCCGGGGCGGCTGCGGCGTCGCCACCGCGCAGTGCCAGCAGGTCAGGGGTGGACTTGCCACCTGTGTGCAGCAGCCGCGCCTCATCGCTCGTGTCGACGTGCTCGGCACCGATCGCGTCCCGCAGGGCTTCGAGGACGTCGTCCGGCAGTCCGACGGCTGGGAGCTGCACGGCCTGCTGATCCACGGCGGGCCGCGGCGCGGGCGGCCCGAACGCGAGCTCGAGCATTGCCAGGGCGTTCGCGGGAAGGGTCGTCGTGCGAGCCGGGTCTCCCCAGCGGGACCAGTGCATCCGATCACTCATGGGCTAGAGTGTGACACAGTGCTTTGACCCGTAACATTGCAACGTCAATGCTCTCAGCCACTCGACAGCATCCGCCTGCGAAGGGCACTCTCGGAAGGCATCCATGTCCGGCGACACCGCCCTCAACCGCCCCCGTCGGGCGCGCGAGCTCGCCGAGGCCACCGACGGACGCCAGGTCGACCTCCTGGTGATCGGACTCGGCGCCACCGGCGCGGGTGTGGCGCTCGACGCGGCGTCCAGGGGGCTGAGCGCGGTGGCCGTCGACGCACACGACCTGGCGTTCGGCACGTCGCGGTGGAGTTCGAAGCTCGCCCACGGTGGGTTGCGCTATCTCGCCCACGGCCAGGTCGGCATCGCCCACGAGAGCGCGGCCGAGCGAGGGATCCTGTTGCGCCGCACGGCGCCCCACCTCGTGCGGCCCTCCCGGTGGCTGGTGCCGCTCACCCCGGACATCTCCCGCGGCACCGCCGCGGTCATCGGCGCCGGTTTCGTCGCGGGTGACGTCCTGCGCCGGGTCGTCCGTACGCCGAGCGGCCTGCTGCCCCGGCCGGGCCGCGTCGGTGCCGCCCGCGCCCGCGAACTCGCACCCGCGCTTCGACACGACGTGCGGGGTGGGATCACCGCCTGGGACGCCCGCATCGAGGACGACGCCCGGCTCGTCATCGCGCTGGCCCGCACCGCAGCAGGTCGTGGAGCCCGCGTGCTGACCCGCGTCCGCGCCCTGGACGTGGCCGGCGACGGAGCCCGGGTGCGCGACGAACTGACCGGCACCGCCTACGACATCACGGCACGGGCGGTGGTGAACGCCACCGGCGTCTGGGCCGGCGGCCTCGTGCCAGGGGTCAGCCTCCGGCCGTCGCGCGGCACCCACCTCGTCCTGCGCTCGGAGACGCTCGGCGGGAGCGGGGTCATCCTCAACGCGCCGGTCCCCGGCTCTGTGGGCCGTTTCGTCTTCTCGCTGCCGCAGCCGGACGGCCGCACCTACCTCGGACTCACCGACGAGGCCGCCGACGGCCCCGTGCCGGATGTGCCGGTCGCCACCGATGGTGAGATCGCCTTCCTGCTCGAGACCTTCAGCCGGGTGCTCGCGCGACCGCTGACCCGAGCCGACGTCGTGGGCTCGTACGCCGGTCTGCGCCCGCTGCTGGACGCCGGCGGATCGACCGCCGACATCTCCCGGCGGCACGCGGTGCTCACCTCGCCGGACGGGGTGGTGACCGTCATCGGCGGCAAGCTGACGACGTACCGCCGGATGGCCCAGGACGCGGTCGACGCTGCGGTCCGCGAACGCCGACTGGTCGCGGGCCCGTGCCGCACCCATGACCTGCCGCTCGTCGGCGCCGCCGCACCCGCTGTGCTCGACCGGCTCGCTGCACCCGCCCGGCTCGTCCACAAGTACGGCACCGAGGCGCCGTCGCTCACCGCCGACCCCGACCTGCTCGCCCCGATTGACGGGCGCCAACTCGTCACCCGCGCGGAACTGGCCTTCGGCGTCACCCACGAGGGTGCCCTCGACGTCGATGACCTGCTCGACCGTCGCACCCGGATCGGGCTGGTCCCAGCCGACCGGGCCGCCGCCCTGCCCGTAGCCACCGAGGTACTGGTCTCCCCCGGGCTCGACTGACATCCCGAATGGCGTACGTCGCGCGGTATGGATCGAGCCCGCTGCGGTGTTGCCACCGGAGACACGACGCGCCCGCGTCGGGCCAGGCTCCGTACCAGGAGGATCCCCATGCCCACGTACACCGTCACCGCCGCCAGCGGCCAGTTAGGGCGCCTCGCCGTCGAGGAGTTGCTCGCCCGGGGCGTGGCGGCCCAGGACGTCGTGGCTGTCGTCCGGACACCGAGCAAGGCAGCCGATCTCGCCGACCGCGGGGTCCAGGTCCGCGAGGGCGACTACGACCGGTCGGAGACCATGACCGCCGCTCTGCACGACGCCGACCGTGTGCTGATGATCTCGGGTCCGACAGCCGGTCAGCGGATCCCCCAGCACACCAACGTCATCGAGGCGGCGAAGGCGGGGGGCGCGAAGCGCATCGTCTATACGAGCATCCTCAACGCCGACGACACCACCAACCCGCTGGCCGGCGAGCACCAGGAGACCGAGCGCCTGCTGCGCGCGTCCGGAGTGCCGGTCGTGCTGCTGCGCAACGGGTGGTACGACGAGAACTACACCGGGCAGTTGGACCAGTACCTCGAGCACGGCGAGATCGTCGGCGCCGCGGCCGACGGCCGGATCTCCGCGGCCGCCCGCCAGGACTACGCCGTCGCGGCCGTGGCCACGTTGCTGCAGGACGAGTCCGGCGACCGCACCTACGAGCTGGGCGGGTCGTCGTTCGACATGTCCGAGTTGGCCGCCGTGATCAGCGAGGTGTCCGGCAGGACCGTCGCCTACCGGGACGTCCCCGCGGCCGAGTACGTCGCGGTGCTGCGCAGCAACGGCCTCGATGAAGGGACCGCGGAGTTCGTCGCGAACATCGACAGCTCCATCGCCCACGGCGACCTGGAGACCCACAGCGACGCCCTGGCCGAGCTGATCGGGCGACCCGTCACTCCGCTCGCCGACGTCGTCCGGGCCGCGTGGTCGCAGCGCACCCCCTGAACGCAGCCGCAGTCGTGCTCCCGATCGACCGGTACGCCGTCGTACTTCGGTGCGCAGGTGTAGTTTTCACGGAGTACGGCGGCCGAGGGAGCCGCCCGATCGGGAAGTCCGGATGAGCACGTCTGATCTGTCGCCGGTCGGCCTGATCGGCCACCTCACGGTGGCGACGCAGGGTGACGACGGACCGGGGGAAGCGGTGTTCCGCATCAGGGGTGGCACCGAGGCGTTCATCGCGCGCTCCCCCGAACCCCTGCGCCGCGGGCAGCAGGTCGTCTGCACCGGCGAGATCGGGCCGCGCACCGTCGAGGTCGCCCCTTGGGGGGAACGCCTGGACTCCCTGCTGCGTCTCTAGATCGTCCCTCACCCCCGATCCTTCGCCGACGTTCGGCGCGTACCACCCACTCATCAAGGAGAGAAATGTTCGGTTACCGGGTCCCTCGCGCTGACGAGGCCATGCTCATCTCGGGCGGCAAGGGCTCAGGCGTGTCCCCGTTCCGCGTCGTCACCGGCCACGGCGCGTTCGTGCTGCCTGTCTTCCGGAAGGTGCAGTTCCTCACGCTCTCGCTCTTCGAGGCCGAGGTCGAGGAGCCCTGCGTCACCAAGCAGGGCATCGCGCTCACCGTGAAGGCGGTCATCGCCGCCAAGATCGGCTCCGACAACGACTCGATCGTGAACGCCGGCCAGCGCTTCCTGTCCGACCAGACCCAGATGGCCACGCTCACCGGGCGGATCTTCGCCGGGCACCTGCGCAGCATCATCGGCTCGATGACCGTCGAGGAGATCATCACCGAGCGGCAGAAACTCGCCGGCGAGGTGCTCGAGGGCTCCAAGGAGGAGATGGCGCGGATGGGTCTGCTCGTCGACGCGCTGCAGATCCAGAACATCGACGACGGCGGACTCGGCTACATCAAGGCGATGGCCGCGCCGCACAACGCGCGCATCCAGCAGCAGGCGCAGATCGCCCAGGCGAACGCCAACCAGGCCGCGGCCGAGGCCGAGCAGCAGTCGCTGCGCGCGCAGTCCCAGTTCCAGCGCGACACCGCCGTCACCCAGGCCGGATACACCGCTGAAACCCAGGCGGCACAGGCGAAGTCGGCGCAGGCCGGGCCCCTCGCGCAGGCGCAGGCCCAGCGCGAGGTCATCGCCGCGCAGACCGAGCTGGCCCAGCGCAACGCCGAGCTGCGCCAGCAGCAGCTCGTCGCCGAAGTGGTCAAGCCGGCCGAGGCTGACGCCGAGCGCGTGCGGATCCTGGCGCGCGCGGACGCCGAGAAGGTGCAGATCCAGGCGGCCGCAGCAGCCTCCAGCAACCGGGTCGCACTGGACCAGGCGCTCATCGCGCAGCTACCGCAGATCGTCGAGAAGGCCGCCGCCGGTCTGGCGGGGGCGAACATGACGGTGGTCAACGGTTCGGACGGGCTGTCCGACCTGGTCACCGGTCTCGCCGGGCAGGGTGTGGCGATCTTCAACGCGCTGAAGGGCGATGTCGGCTCCGACCACGACAAGAACAACCGGTCCCAGGACTCGGGGCGCGCCGGCGCCAGCGCCGACCCGAAGAGCATCGAGGGGCGCGAGCAGGGCCCGCGGACCTGACGCCGTCCGAGCGGGGCGTCATGATGGAGGGGTGACCGCGCACCCCGCCCTGGACAAGCTGACCGCCTTCGACTCGCTCCTCTCCGAGGAGGAACGCGACCTAGCCACGACGGTCCGGTCCTTCGCGGACGACAAGCTGCGCCCCTACCTGGCCGACTGGTTCGAGGCCGGCGAGATCCCGGTGCGCGAGATCGCCCAGCAGCTGGGGGCGCTCGGCGTACTCGGCATGCACCTGGACGGCTACGAGTGCGCCGGCGCCTCCGCCACGATGTACGGCCTGGCGTGCCAGGAGCTGGAAGCCGCCGACTCCGGGCTGCGCAGCCTGATGTCGGTGCAGGGCTCGCTCGCGATGACGGCGATCCACCACTTCGGCAGCGAGGAGCAGAAGCAGGAGTGGCTGCCCCGGATGGCCGCCGGTGAGGCGCTCGGCTGCTTCGGGCTCACCGAGCCGGACTTCGGCTCCGACCCGGCCGGCATGCGCACCCGCGCCAGGCGCGATGGCGACGACTGGGTCATCAACGGCAGCAAGATGTGGATCACCAACGGCACCGTCGCCGACGTCGCCGTCGTCTGGGCGCAGACCGACGAGAAGATCCGCGGCTTCGTCGTCCCGACCGACACCAAGGGCTTCTCCGCGACCGAGATCAAGCACAAGCTGTCCCTTCGGGCATCCAAGACCGCAGGGCTGGCGTTCGAGGACATGCGACTGCCGAACGACGCCTTGCTGCCGGAGGTCTCGGGTCTGCGCGGCCCGCTCACCTGCCTGTCCGAGGCCCGCTTCGGCATCATCTTCGGCGCCATGGGAGCGGCTCGCGACTGCCTGGAGACCGCGCTGGAGTACGCCGACTCGCGCGTCATCTACGACAAGCCGCTCGCCGGTTACCAGCTCACCCAGGCCAAGCTGGCCGACATGACGCTCGAGCTGATGAAGGGTCAACTGCTGGCCCTGCACATCGGCCGCCTCAAGGACGCCGGCACCCTGCTTCCCGCCCAAGTCAGCGTCGGCAAGCTCAACAGTTGTCGCGAGGCGATCAAGATCGCCCGTGAGTGCCGCACCATCCTGGCGGCCGCCGGCATCACGCTGGACTATCCCGTGATGCGGCACGCCAACAACCTGGAGTCGGTGATGACCTACGAGGGCACCTCCGAGGTGCACCAGCTGATCGTCGGTCAGGCACTCACCGGCGAGACAGCCTTCCGCTGATCCTCAGGTCAGAGCGGGTCGAGGATGCGGCGCAGGAAGGTGCGGGTGCGCTCCTGCTGAGGATCGGCGATGACCTGACTCGGCGGTCCGGACTCCACGACGCTGCCGCCGTCGATGAAGAGCACCTGGTCGGCGACCTGCTGGGCGAAGCGCACCTCGTGGGTCACCACGATCATCGTGCGGCCCTCCTCCGCCAGATCCCGCATGACGCCGAGCACGTCCCCCACCAGCTCCGGGTCGAGGGCCGAGGTGGGCTCGTCGAAGAGCAGCAGCTCGGGGCGCAGCGCCAGCGCGCGGGCGATGCCGACCCGCTGCTGCTGCCCGCCGGACAGCTCGAAGGGGTGCTTGTCGGCCTGATCGGCGAGACCCACCTTCGCCAGCAGCTCCCTGGCCGACGCTGTCGCCTCGGCCGTCGGCCGCTTCTGCACCACGACCGGACCCTCGGTGAGGTTCTGCAGCACCGTGCGGTGGGGGAAGAGGTTGTGACTCTGGAAGACCATCCCGCTCTGCGCGCGGTACCGGGCCAGCAGCCGTGCCTGTTGCTTCGGCACCCGCCCGCCGCGACCGGGGGTGATCTTGGAGAAGTCCACCTCGACGTCTGCGATCCGGACCGTGCCGGAGTCGGGGATCTCCAGCGCGTTCAGCGCCCGCAGCAGCGTGGTCTTGCCGGAACCTGACGGTCCCAGCACCACCGTCACAGATCCCGCAGGCACCCTGAGGGCGATGTCCTTGAGCACCATGTGGTCGCCGAACGACTTGGCCAGACCGCTGACCTGCACCAGATCACTCATCGCGCCACGAACCTGCCCAGTCGTCCTTCGAGTCGGTCCTGGATGAACGCCAGGATCAGGCAGACCACCAAGTAGTAGACCGCCGCCGTGGAGTAGAGCTCCAGATACTTCCCACTCGTCGCCGCGGCGGTCTGCGCCCTGCGGAAGACCTCGGTCACCAGGATCGTGGATGCCAGTGACGTGTCCTTGACCAGCGAGATGAGTTCGTTGGAGAGCGGTGGTACGGCGGTCCGGGCGGCCTGCGGGATGATCACCCGCCGTAACGACGTCCGATAGTCCATCCCGACGGTCGACGCTGCCTCCCACTGCCCGCGCGGGATGCTCTGGATGGCAGCTCGGATCGTCTCGGCGGCATACCCGCCGACGTTGAGGCTGAAGGCGATCACCGCCGCCGGGAACGGGTTGAACTTCACACCGAGCTCGGGCAGGCCGAAGAAGATGATGAACAGCTGCACCAGCAGCGGTGTGCCGCGGATCAGTCCGATGTACGCGCGGGCGACACCGGACAGCACCAGCCGGTTGGACATCCGGGCCATGGCCACGCCGAGCGCGATGACCAGCCCGACCACGAAGCTGATCGCGGTGAGCGGCAGGGTGCCGGTCACCAGGCTCTTCAGCATCGGCACCAGGTTGGTGCGAATGTTGTCCCAGGTGCTCGGCACCTTCGGCGCGACCGTGAAGTACTTGTCGTAGGTCCTCTTCAGGCTGCCGTCGGCCTTCATGGCCGCGATCTGGGAGTCGATCTGGGTCATGAACCCGCTGCCCTTGCGGGCCGCGAACGCCGACTGGCTCGCATCGGACGTCGTGCCGACGATCTTCAGATCGTTCGCGCCTGTGACGCGCAGGGCGTACTTGACGGCCAGCTGGTCGTTGACCAGCACGTCGATGCGCTTCTCCTGCAACAACTTCAGCGACTGGTCGAGCCCCTCCACCGTCTGAATGCTGGCGCCCGCCTTGCGGGCGATGTCGCCCCAGTTGCTGGTGCTGCTCTCGGCGGCCTTCCGGCCCTTGATGTCCGCGAGGGAGTGGATGTCGTTCTCGCTCTTGCGGGTGACGATGACCCCGGTGGTGTCGACGTACGGCGAGGACAGGTCGTAGAGGGACTGCCGCTCGGGGTTGATCGTGATCTGGTCGGCGATCATGTCGATGCGCCCGGCCCTGAGAGCCGCGAAGAGGGAGTCGAAGGGCACCTGGACGAACTGCACCTTCACACCGAGGCGCTGGGCGATCTGCTTGACCACCTCGACGTCGAAGCCGGTGAGCTTGCCGTCCTGGTTGAAGTCGAACGGCGGGTAGGTGCCCTCGGTGCCGACCCGCAGCACCTTGGGGACCGATGCCGTCGAGGCCCGCCCGACACTCTGGGGGTGACCGACGGACGTGGCGGCTCCTGCCGCGGGCAGCGCGACCATGGCTCCGAAGAGGAGGACGATCAGCGCGCCCAGCCATCGAGCAGTCGGTAAGCGAAGGTTATGGAGCACGCCCGAAACCCTAATGGTCCCGGGTCAGGCCTTCGCAGCCGCGGTGAGGAAGCTCTTCACGATCGGCAGGCAGGTCACGCCGCCGTAGCCACCGGTCTCGACGAAGACGGCGAGCGCGAGGTCGCCCTGGATCGCGATCATCCACGAGTGGGTCTGGGGTGGGTTGCCGGTGCCGTACTCGGCGGTGCCGGTCTTGGCCATCACCGGCCCGCCGGGCACCGACTGCAGGCCCGTCGCGCCGCCTTCGGTCACGACGGCGCGCATCAGCGCGCGCAGGGACGTCGTCTCCGCAGCCGTGAGCGGAGTGGCCGGTTGCTCGGACACGGTCGGTTTGTGGTCGGGCAGCAGGAACGGCGTGACGCGAGCGCCGTGCGCGACCGAGGCTGCGACGGTCGCCATCCCGAGTGGTGACGCGAGCACCTTGCCCTGCCCGATCATCGACACCTGATGGTCGGCTCCGGTGTCCCCGGGCGGCACGCTGCCGAAGAACGGACCGTCGGACGGGTTCTGCGTCAGGCCGAGCGAATCCGCAGCCACCGCAAGGGAACTCTGCGATACCCGGTCGGCTCCGCGAATCATCACGGTGTTGCACGAGTTGGCCACAGCGGTCTTGAAGGGGATCATCCCGAGCTTGTCCTTGGGATAGTCCGGGAAGTTCTTCACGATCCGGCCCTGCACCGAGATCGTCGGGGTGCAGTCGACGGTGTCGGTGATCTTCAGCCCGGACCGCAGCAGCGCCAGCGACGAGACCACCTTGAAGGTCGACCCCGGGGCGTAGCGGCCGAGGAACGCCGTGTCGTATCCCTGCGAGCCCGCGCCGGACGCCGCGACCAGCACCTCGCCGGTCGACGGTCGGATCGCCACGAGTGCCGACGGGCTCTTCTGGCCCTGCAGCAAGGACTCCGCGGTGGACTGCAGGTCCTGACGCAGCGTGGTCCGGAGCGGCTTCGGCGCGACCGCGCCGAGCGAGGCGAGGGTGCGCACCGACTGCGGTCCGCTGGCGCCGGGCAGCACAGCGCTGATCTGCAACGCGGCGGTCCCCCGCAGCTGCGCGTCGTACTGCTGCTGCAGGCCGCCGATGCCCACCAGGTCGGTCGCGGTCACCGGGTCCTTGGCGCCCTTGCTGTTCTTGATGATCTCCGCGGTCGCCGGGCCGACCGTGCCGAGCACCGCGCGGGCGAAGGTCGCGGACGGCGCGAGCGGGCGCCGGTCGGAGATCAGCACCGCCCCCGGGATCGCCCGGATCCGGGACTGCTCCGCGGCCGACGCCGCCTGCGTCCGCAGCACGATGGCCTCGACGAACGCCGAGGGACCGCTCGCCGCAACACTCTTCGCGTACGACGCGGCGTCCACGCCGACGACCGCAGCGAGTTTCGTCGCCGAGACCGTCGCGGTCGCGGCAGCCGTCTTGGTCTTGTCGATGCCGACCCGGTAGACGGGCCGGTAGGTCACGATGGCGTCGCCGTTGTCGTCGGTGATGTCGCCGCGATCCTGCGCGACCGATGCCGCCGTCAGGTGCTCGCCCGTGCGCAGCTGCGGATGGACCAGGGTGGAGGACCACGGCGTCGTCCACTTCTTGTCCGCGGACGTCATGGTGACCTGCTGCTCGTAGGACCATCGACGGCCGCCGGCGAGCGTCCACTGCGTCGCGAGCGTCACCGTCTTCGACGACTTCGCAGCTCCTGCAACCGTTTTGACGACCCGCACGGTGTGCGCGGTGGCGCCCAGCCCGCGGACGACCGCGGCGTACGACGTGTCGACGTCCTGGCCGGTCACCGGGCTGCCCGTGAAGTGCCCCGACTGCAGCGCCGCGGCCAGCTTCGCGGCGGCGTCCTTCGAGCCGTCACCACCGCTGCCGGAGCCGGTGCAGCTCGCGAGCGCGGTGATCGGCACGACGACCCCCGCCGCCAGCACCGCCCGACGGCTCGATCGATACATCACACCGGCGTCCCAGGTCCCCATCCGCACACGCTAACCCGGTGCACCGACCCGGGTGCCCCACCGCGCTGCTCGCGTACGGTCGTACCTCGCAGGGCGACCGCGTCGTGCCGAGACCATCGAGGAACGGGAAGCGATCCATGAGCACGGCCGACGTGTGGGGAGACGGCGGGGTGTCTCCACGGCGCGTGCAGGCCGACCTCCTGACGGCCGCCCTCTTCGTCGTCGTCTGCGCGGCCGCAGCCGGCACCTACGGCGCCTCGGCGTGGGCCACGGTCGTTGTGATGGCCCTTGCCCTGGTGACCCGCCGACTGTCCCTGCCACTCATGATCGGCTTCGCGGTGCTGGGAGCTGTCATCCAGTTGGGGAGAGCGGAGCTCGTCCCGCTCGCCGACCTGGCGTACGCGCCCCTCTACTTCACACTCGGCGCGGACCGTCGTGCGGTGTTCCGGCGCACAGGTCTCGTCGGTTCGGCCGTCGCCCCCGTGGTGGCCGGCATCGCCGCCCCGCTCATGCGCTTCGGGAGCGGCACCCGGCTCGGTCTCGAACCCGTCGCGGTCCTCGCGATCGCCATGTCGGCCGCCGTGGTCTGCGGAGGCGGCTGGATCGTCGGCTTCCTGCGTTTCCAGGGCCGGCAGAGGGTGCAGGCCCGGATCGACGCCCGGCTGGAGGAGTCCGAGCGGCTGCGTCTGGCCGAGGCGCTGGACCAACAGCAGGAACGGGCGCGGATCGCCGCCGATATGCACGATGTGGTGGCGCACTCGTGGGCCGTGGTGGCGGCGCAGTCGGACGGTGCGCGGTACACGATGAAGTCCTCTCCGGAGGAGGCCGCACGGGCCCTGGAGGTCATCGGGGAGACGGCCCGGTCGGCGATGGCCGACGTGCGCACCATCCTCACCGAGCTGCGCAACCGCGAGGCGCCCGGCGCCCAGCTCGGATACGGCCAGCAGGAGGATCTGTTCGAGCGCATGCGGGCCTCCGGGATGCGGCTGCAGGTGCGCGAGACGGGCGTGCGCCGGCCCTCGGAGCTCATCGCGCTGACGGCCTATCGGATCCTCAGCGAATGCCTGACGAACGCGCTCAAGCACGGAGATCTGTCCCGCCCCGTGCTGGTGGAGCAGGACTGGTCGACTGACTACCGATTGCGCGTCTCCAACGCGATCCGCCCCGACGCCGGTCCCCCGTCGCAGACCGGCCACGGCATCATCGGGATGTCCGAACGCACAGGCCTTGCCGGCGGCACGCTCACCATCGACCATTCAGGCGGCGTGCACCGGGTCGTGGCGCACATCCCGGCACAGCAGAAGGAGAGCCGGTGACCATCAAGGTCGCACTGGTCGACGACCAGGTGCTGTTCCGGGCAGGCATCGCCATGGTGGTGCGCAGCCAGCCGGACCTGGAGCTGGTCGGCGAAGCGGGTGACGGCGCGGACGCGATCGACCTCGTCCGACGTGCCCGGCCCGACGTGGTGCTGATGGACGTGCGGATGCCCCGAGTCGACGGAGTCGCCGCGACCCGGCGCATCCGTGTGAACGCCACCGAGCACTCCCCGCGGGTGCTGGTGCTGACCACCTTCGACCTCGACGAGTCCGCGGCCGACGCGATCGACGCCGGCGCGAGCGGTTTCATCCTCAAGGACACCCAGCCGGAGCTGCTGCTCGCGGCCATCCGTGCCGTGGCGGACGGCAGCCAGGTGGTCGCGGCGGGTGCCACGCGCTCTCTCTTCGACCGGTTCAAGACCAGGACGGCCGCCGCGCCCGGCCCGGAGTACGACGCCCTCACCGCCCGCGAGCGGGAGATCCTCCTGCGGGCGGCCACCGGTCTGTCGAACGCCGAGATCGCCTCTGTCGAAACACTGTCCGAGGCGACCGTCAAGACGCACGTCTCCCGGATCCTGGCCAAACTGCAGCTGCGCGACCGCGTGCAACTGGTGGTCTACGCCTACGAGCACGGCCTGCTCTGACGCTGCACGTCAGGTCGCCGCGGCGTGGTGAGCAACGGCGCTACGGGACGACCGTAGCGCGCTCTGCTCTTTGCCGTAGTGGCAAACCACCTTGCTCTTACGGCCGGGCGGCTTCCATGCTGGCGATACCGGATGCGACACCCGCTCCGGCACCCTTCGCCGAGGAGTCCCCGCGTGACCGCATCCTTCGATCAGACCGATGTCCTCGACCTCGTGGTGGTCGGTGGCGGAGCCGCAGGGCTGAGCGGTGCCAAGATCGCGGCGCGCGCCCGGCGTACGGTGCTGCTGGTCGATGCCGGCGCTCCGCGCAACGGTCCGGCCGCGGGAGTGCACAACTACCTCTACGCCGAGGGCGCGGCACCGGCCCGGCTCGGTGAGATCGGACGCGCCGAGGCAGCGGGATACGGGGTGCAGATCATCAACGGCACGGCCGTCTCGGCTGCGGTCGTGCCAGCGTCGGGGGCGGGTGGTCCGCGCTTCACCGTCACCGTCGACGTGCAGGACTGCGGCACCAGGACCGTGTCGGCCCGCAGACTGCTCCTGGCCACGGGCGTCGTGGACGTACTGCCCGATATCGCCGGCCTGCGGGAGCGGTGGGGCAGAGACGTGCTGCACTGCCCGTTCTGCCACGGATGGGAGGTACGCGACCAGGCGATCGGTGTGATCGGATCCGGTCCGACCGCGCTGCACGCGGTACAGCTCTTCCGCACCCTCACAGACGATGTCGTCTACTTCCAGCACACCGCACCGGACCCCACCGAGGAGCAGCTGGAGCTGCTGGCGGCCCTCTCGGTGCCTCATGTGGTGGGCTCCGTCGAGCGCGTCGAGACCGCTGACGACGCCCTGACGGGAGTGCGCCTGGCCACCGGGGACGTCGTGGCCCGCGACGCACTCGCGGTGGCTCCGTTCGTGCGCGGTCGCAGCGATCTGCTGGCGGATCTCGACCTACGGACGAGCGACTTGGACATGGGCGGGGTGTCGGTGGGTACCTACGTGCCCACCGACCCGACGGGACTGACCGGGGCTCCCGGTGTGTGGGCGGCGGGCAACCTGGCGAATCTCATGGCCCAGGTCGTCACCTCCGCCTCGGCTGGCTCGGCGGCAGGGGCCGCCATCCACATGGACCTGATGGTCGAGGACAGTGCGGCCGCGGTCGCGGCGTACCGCGAGCGTCACGCGTCCCGCGGCTCGTCCGAGATACCTCCGCAGATGTAGACAGATAGCCCGTCAGGCGGATGTCCGCGGCCGGCGGCTGCGGCAGGGTCGTCGTCATGAACCCGACCCGGTCGATCCACCCCGTCACCCAGCCACGCCGAGCCGTCGTCTCCTTCCGCGGCGTCGACAAGCACTACGGCACCGGCCCGGACGCCGTGCGCGCTCTGGACCAGGTCACCGTCGACATCTTCGACGGCGACTTCACCGCGATCATGGGACCCTCGGGCTCGGGCAAGTCCACCTTCATGAACGTGGCCGCCGGCCTGGACGACATCACCTCGGGGGAGGTGTACCTCGCCGGCGAGGCACTGCACGCGATGGACGACGCGGGTCGGACCGTCCTGCGGCGCGACCGGGTCGGGTTCGTCTTCCAGGCGTTCAACCTGGTGCCCACGCTGTCCGTGGTCGAGAACGTCGAACTGCCGTTCCGTCTCGCGCAACGCACCATCGACGGTGACCAGCGGGAGTGGATCGCCCACCTGCTGACCACCCTCGGTCTGAGGGAGCGCACCTCCCACCGCCCGGCGCAGCTGTCCGGCGGACAGCAGCAGCGCGTCGCGATCGCTCGTGCGCTCGCTTCACGACCGCAGGTGATCTTCGCCGACGAGCCGACCGGCAACCTGGACTCCCGCAGCTCACGCGAGGTGCTCGCGCTGTTGCGCACCGCAGCACGGGAGTACGGGCAGACGATCGCCATGGTCACCCACGACCCGCTCGCCGCGTCGTACGCCGACCGCATCCTGGTGATCGCCGACGGTTGCATCATCGCCGACCACGCGGCCCTGTCCCCGCAGCAGATCTCGCAGCTGCTGATCGACGTCGAAGAGGGTGTGGCATGACCCGGGTGCCGCCGGTGCTGGGCTCGGTGCGCGAGCTGGGCACGGTCACCCTGGTGGCCGGTCTCAGCGGGTGCTACGCGGCCACGCTGATCATGACCTCCTCGATCCTGGCCTCGATCAGCTCGACCCAGGGCGACGGAGACGTCGCCATGCTGCTCGGGATCGTCTCGCCGGTCTTCATCGGGATCGCGCTCTACGTCGCCGCCGTCGTCATCACAGGGTGCGTGACCACCGTCATCGCCGGGCGGCTGCAGCACATCGCGCTGCTGCGGTTGCTGGGCGCCGACGGCCTCAGCCTGCGCCGGTCGGTACGCCGCAGCACGGCGCGCGCCGGGGCTATCGGCGCCTGCCTCGGGGTGCTGGCCGGTGTGCTGCTGACCGACGTCGTCCGCGTCGTGCTCGTGCACCGCGGAGCACTTCCGGACCTGCCCTACCGGTGGGCCGTACCCCCGCTGGCGCTGCCGATCGCCGCGGTCGCGTTGTGCTCGGTCGGCGCCGGCTGGATCGGGTCGCGAGCCGTGCTGCACGTCGCTCCGGTCCAGGCGCTGAGCGCGGTCCAGGCACAGGTGGACCCGGCACGCCGTACGACGGTCGTGCGGGCCGCGCTCGCCGTGACCCTGATCGGCGTGGGCGTCGTCCTCCTGATGATGGCCGTGGCACTGGGCGATCGGATGTCGACGTCCGGGTTCCTCTGCGCCTTCCTCGGCGCGGCAGTGTCGGGCACGGGCGTGATCGTCGGCGCCCGCTTCCTCATCCCGTGGGTGGTCACCGCCCTCGGCCGGCTGCTCGGCGGCGGACCGCCCAGCCTCATCGCCCGGCGCAACGCCGTCGCCGACCCGTCGCGCACCACCCGCTCGACGATCGGGCTGATCGTCGGGGTCGTGCTGATCACCACGATCGCCTCCGGCATGTCGGCACTGCGTGCTGCGATGGATGCCGCGTCGGGCCTGAGCGCCGCGCAACGGCATCACACCGACCAGGTCATGGCGATCATCACGGCCGTGCTCGTCTGCCTGGTGGTGATCTCCTCGATCATCGCGGCGGTCGGTTTCGTCAGCACGATGTCGCTGACCGTGATCCAGCGACGTCGCGAGATCGGTCTGCTGAGGTCGCTGGGGTTCACCGCCGTGCAGGTACGCGCGATGATCACCCGCGAGTCGATCGCCCTGTCCGCGACCGCCGTCATCCTCGGCGCGGCGATCGGGGTCGTCTACGGATCCGTGGGGGCGCAGTCCCTGGTCGGTGCGATGAGCAGCGGCTTCGTCTGGGGTGTCCCGTGGGTGGCGCTCGCGGCCGTGGCCGTCGCCGGGGGTGCCCTGGTGCTGGTCGCGTCGCGCCCGCCGGCCCGACGGGCGGTCTCGGTGCCGCCGGTGGTGGCGCTGCGGGCGACCGACTGACATCGCAGCCACCGCCGGGTTCAGGGGGCCCGGCGGTGGACCCGTCAGCTGACGACGAGCTCGGCGATCTCCAGGAGATTGAGCGCAGACCCCCGGCGCAGGTTGTCGCCGCACACGAAGAACTGCACCGACCGCGGGAAGTCCTCCAGCTGACGCACCCGACCGACGAAGACGGGATCGGCACCGACCACGTCGACCGGCGTGGGCCACTCCTCGGAGCGCGGGTCGTCGAGCACGACGACGGAGTTGGCGTCCTGGGTGAGGGCCTGGACGACGTCCTCCCGGTGCACCCGCTGCTCGAACGTCGCGTGCACCGTCATCGAGTGGGTCGTGGTGACCGGCACCTGCACGCATGTGGTCGCGATCTTGAGCGCGGGCGTCTCCAGCAGCGCCCGCAGCTCGGCGCGTACGGCGAGCTCCTGCGCCGAGGACTCGCCGTCGCCCTGCCCGCCGACCCACGGGATGACGTTGAACGCGACCGGCGCGGGGAACGGGCTCGCGCCGGACAGGTCGGACAGCTTGCGGCGTACGTCGCCCGGGTACTGCCCGACACTGCGGTCGCCACCGAGAGCGTTCGCCTCGTCGTAGAGCCGCTGCACGCCGAGCGACCCCGCGTCGGACACGGCCTGGTAGGTGGAGACGACCAGCTCCTGCAGGCGCCACCTGCGGTGCAGCGACGCGAGGACCCCGATCATCGTCAGGGTCGTCGCGCACGGGCTGGCGAGGATGCGCGCGCCCGTGCGTTTGGTGGCGGCCGGGTTGAGCTCCGGGACCACCAGCGGCACGTTGTCGTGGTCGATGAAGGCGCCGGAGCTGTCGACCACCACGGCACCGGCCGCCACGGCGCGGGGCGCCCATTCGAGGGCGACCTCCGGCGGTGCGGCGAATACCGCGACGTCCACACCGTCGAACGCGTGGTCGTCCAGGCCGCGCACCTGCAGCTCGCGACCGGCGGCGTCGACGGTGCGCCCGGAGGAACGCGACGAGGCGAGCAGCCGCACCTCGCCCCACACGTCGCGGCCCATCGGCAGGACGCCGAGCAGTGTCTGGCCGACCAGTCCGGTGGCCCCGACCACGGCAAGGGTCGCTCCGTCGCGCGTCATGTCAGACGTGCCCTCCCCCGTCACTGCGCCGCGGCGATGACCTCGGCGATCTGCACCGTGTTGAGGGCGGCTCCCTTGCGCAGGTTGTCGCCGGACACGAAGAACACGAGCCCGCGCCCGTCCTCCACTGCCTGATCCTGCCGGATGCGACCGACATATGTGGCGTCTCGACCTGCCGCGTCCAACGGTGTCGGCGCCTGGGCGAGAGCCACCCCCGGGGCCTTCGCGAGCAGTTCGGTCGCGCGGGCCGGGCTGATCGGCCGTTCGAACTCGGCATGCACGGCCAACGAGTGTCCGGTGAAGACCGGGACGCGCACACAGGTGCCCGAGACCCGCAGGTCGGGAAGCTCGAGGATCTTGCGCGACTCGTTGCGCAGCTTCTGCTCCTCGTCGGTCTCCAGCGACCCGTCGTCGACGAGCGAGCCGGCCATCGGCAGCACGTTGTAGGCGATCGGCGCGACGTACGTCTGGGCCGGCCCGAGCTCGACGGCACCGCCGTCCAGCGCGAGACCCTCGATGTCGCCGGCCTGCACGCCCTGCCGGATCTGGCCGGCCAGCTCCTCTACGCCGGCGAGTCCGGATCCGGACACCGCTTGGTACGTCGCGACGGTCAGCCGCTGCAGGCCCGCCTCGTCGGAGAGCACCTTGAGCGCAGGCATCGCGGCCATGGTGGTGCAGTTCGGGTTGGCGATGATGCCCTTGGCAGGGCCCGCGATCCGGGCCGGGTTGACCTCGCTCACCACCAGCGGCACCTGCGGGTCGCCGCGCCAGGCGGAGGAGTTGTCGATGACCACGACGCCGGCCGCGGCGAACTTCGGCGCCAGTGCCTTGGACGTCGATCCGCCGGCGGAGAAGATCGCGATGTCCAGTCCGCTCGGGTCGGCCTCGGAGGCGTCCTCCACGACGTACTCGCGTCCCTGCCAGGTGAGCGACCTGCCGGCCGAACGCGCCGAGGCGAAGAGGCGCAGGGAGGCGACGGGGAAATCGCGCTCGGCGAGCAGCCGCAGGACGACCGCCCCGACCTGACCGGTGGCCCCGACGACCCCGACGTGCAGTGCGCGCTGCGGTGCGGCGCTCATCGTCCGCTCCCCCCGTAGACGACGGCCCCGCCGTCGGCGTCGTCCAGCCCGAACGCCGTGTGCACCGCCCGGACCGCGTCGTCCAGTTGGTCGTCGCGGGTCACCACCGACACCCGGATCTCCGAGGTCGAGATCATCTCGATGTTGATGCCGTTGTCGGCGAGAGCCTGGAAGAGGGTGGCGCTGACCCCCGGGTGGCTGCGCATGCCGGACCCGACCAGGGACAGCTTGCCGACCTGGTCGTCGTACTGCAGCGACTCGAAGCCGATGTGCTCACGGGCCGCCTGCAGGACCTGCACGGCACGCTGGCCGTCGGTCTTGGGCAGGGTGAAGGACACGTCGGTCTGACCGGTCGCGAGCGCGGAGACGTTCTGCACGATCATGTCGATGTTGATCTGCTGGGCGGCGATCGCCTGGAAGATCTGAGCGGCCTTGCCCGGGGAGTCGGCGACCCCGACGACGGTGATCTTGGCCTCGCTGCGGTCGTGCGCGACGCCGGCGATGATCGGGTCTTCCACGGGTGCTCCTTCTGACTCTGGGGCGGAGGACGGGTCGACGACCCAGGTGCCTTCGCGGTGGCTGAACGAGGACCGCACGTGGATCGGCAGACCGAAGCGCCGCGCGTACTCCACGCACCGCAGCATCAGCACCTTGGCGCCCGAGGCTGCCATCTCCTGCATCTCCTCGTTGGTGATGCGGTCGATCTTGCGCGCCGTGGGCACGATCCGCGGATCGGCGGTGAAGATGCCGTCGACGTCGGTGTAGATCTCGCAGACGTCCGCCTTCAACGCGGCGGCGAGCGCGACGGCGGTGGTGTCGGAGCCCCCGCGACCGAGCGTGGTGATCTCGTTGCTGCCCTGGCTCACGCCCTGGAAGCCGGCGACGATGACGATGTGCCCGTCGCCCAGGGCCTCCTCGATGCGGCCGGGGGTCACGTCGATGATGCGGGCCTTGCCGTGCACGTCGTCGGTGATGACACCGGCCTGCGAACCGGTGAACGAGCGCGCCGAGTCGCCGAGATTGGCGATGGCCATCGACACCAGCGCCATCGACATCCGCTCACCGGCCGTCAGCAGCATGTCGAGCTCGCGGGACGGCGGAGCGGGCGAGACGGCGTCGGCCAGTTCGAGCAGGTCGTCGGTCGTGTCGCCCATCGCGGAGACGACCACGCAGACTTGGTTGCCGGCCTTGCGGGTGTCGACGATGCGGCGCGCCACGCGCTTGATGCTGTCGGCGTCGGCCAGCGACGACCCGCCGTACTTCTGGACCACGAGACTCACGCTCCACAAGGGTAGTGAGCCCAGAATCCGAGACGCGCGATGCCCGAATGGCGGGACGGCACCCCCCTACGCCGACCACCCTGAGGCAGGCGTGACACGGCTCACAGCGCACTTATAACACGCTGACGGTTGGGGCAAAGGTGCGTTCGTCGGCCGCCGGTGGCATCCTTGTCGGATGTCAAGTCGCACCCCGGGGTTGGTGACCACTGTGCCTGAAGTCGGGCATCGTGCATTGTTGCCTGCTTCGCTGCGCACTTTCAGGGCGCCCGTCTGGTGGCACGAGATCGCGATCCTGGTCATCCTGGACATGATCTACGAGCGTCTGCGCAACCTCGTGCCCGACCACGAGACGGCGGCGATCGACCGCGGTCTGCGGGTGCTACACCTGACCCAGAAGCTGCACATCAACTTCGAGTTGTCCCTCAACCACTTCGTCGCCGCGCACGATGAGATCGCCCGCCTCGCCAACGGCTACTATTCCTTCCTACATCTGCCGATGACCGGCGGAGTCCTGATCTGGCTCTTCTTCTGGCAGCGACGCGTCTACCGCTCGGCGCGCACGGTGCTGGTGACCACGACCGTGCTGGGGCTGTGCGGCTTCTACCTCGTCCCGATGGCGCCCCCGCGTCTGCTGGGCGCGGGTTTCGTGGACACCCTGGTGCAGTTCCACACCTTCGGATCCTGGGGGCACGCCTCCGTCGCCGCCGTGACCAACCAGTACGCGGCGATGCCGAGCCTGCACTGCGCGTGGGCACTCTGGTGCGGCCTGACGGTCTTCAACCTGGCCAAGCGTCGGATCGTGCGGTACGCCGCGATGCTCTACCCGCTGCTGACCTTCACCGTGGTCATCGGCACGGCCAACCACTTCGCGATCGACGGCGTCGCCGGCGCCGCGGTGCTCGGCCTCGCCTACGGCATCCACCGCACGCTGCAGGGCCGCGGAGCCTACGAACCGGCTCCGTTGTTGCCCGAGTACTCCTGACGCAACCGGTAGATCGTCACACCGTTCACCCGGGCCGCCAGCGTGTAGTAGGTGTCCACGAAGTACTTCAGCTGCGGGAAGACCGACAGCGGGTACTTGCCGTCGTAGTACTGCCCGCCGTACGCGCGCAGGTCGGCGGTCGAGGTGTCGAGCACCAGCTGTGGCGGGTGGGTGTATACCGAGCGCAGCACGGCCTTGTAGGCGCCGGGCGTGGTCGCCGGCACCGTGCTCGGGTCGGCGGTCCGGTTGCCCGACACCCCCGTGACGAAGTCGGAGTGCACCAACGCCCCGCCGAGCGGCCGGTCGGACTCCCACTGCGCCTGTGGCAGGTTGCCCCAGACGAGGATCGGCTGGTCGGGACGGGAGTGGGCCGCGACGTACTTGGCCAGCGGCGTCGTGTTGGGCAGGGTGCGGAAGGTGCCAGGGGTGAATCCGGCCACCACGGCGGCCGTGGTGACCACCACGAGCAACGCGAGGATCCAGGTGCGCAGGCGGCCGGTGATGCGGGCCGCGGTGGGCGCGGCCAGTAGCACCAGCGGCGGTAGCGACTGGATCCAGTAGTGGGCGAAGAAGCGGAAGCCGGAGATCCAGGCGACCGTCGCCGTCGCCCACCAGATCCACAGGTCCCGATCCACCTGCACCGCCTGTCGCAGGGAGCCGGCCGCCCTGATGCGCAGCGCCACGGGGATCAGCAGCGGTAGATGCAGTCCCACCAGCAGGGCCAGGCCACCGAAGAAGCTGACGGCCACCATGGACCAGTTCGGACCGGTCAGCAGGAATCCCTCGTTGGAGGCGAACACCCAGTGCCACACATCGGCCGTCGGCAGCCAGGCGACGACGACGCCGATGCCGACCGCGAACCCACCGAACATCCACCCCAGGTGGGACCAGCGGCGCGAACGAGCCACGGCCATGCCTGCCGGGAGCAACCCGATGAGCCAGGTCTGGCGACACAGGACCGCGACCGCGAGCGCCAGCCCGGCGAGGGCCGCTGCGCGCTTGGAACGCCGCCGGGCCAGGACCATCGCCACCGCTCCGGGCGCGAGCGCGAAGTGGGCGTAGTTGGCCGCCTGGCCGGCGTCGGGAAGGAACGCGACCGCGGCGGTGATCATCAGCACCCCGGCCCACACACGTTGCGCACGGGTGCGGAGGCTGACGTCGGCGGCGACGGCGCAGGCCGCCACGGCCAGCAGGAGGGCCGCCACGAGGTGCACGGGGCGTAGGTCGACGTTGCCGAAGATCGCGAACGCCGCGTGGTAGAGGTAGGTCGGCAGGGGCGGCTTGCGGTCGATGGCGTCGATGTAGAGCCGCCCACCGTGCTGCAGGGTGATCGCCTGGTCGGCGATCGTGGCCTCGTCGGGGTCGTAGAGCTGGTGGAAGTAGCCGGGCACGTGCACCAGGAGGGCGAAGACGAAGAACCCGCCGGCCATCCCGGCGTACCGCCGCGCGATCTCCCGCCACTGGTCGGACGCCTGTGCCCCCTGGCCGGCGTCGACTTCCGCCCGGGTCCGGGCGTCTACCTCAGCCACCGATCAACCGGCGACCTTCGAAGGCGCGGCCCAGCGTCACTTCGTCGGCGTACTCCAGGTCACCGCCCACCGGCAGCCCCGAGGCCAGGCGCGAGACCGGCATGCCCAGCGGCGCCAGCAGCCGCGACAGATAGGTCGCGGTCGCCTCGCCGTTGAGGTTGGGGTTGGTGGCGATGATGACTTCCTCGATCGGCTCGGCGCCGAGACGTCGCATCAACTCGGTGATGCGCAGATCGTCCGGGCCGATACCGTCGATCGGGCTGATGGCCCCGCCGAGCACGTGGTAGCGGCCCCGGAACTCGCGGGTGCGCTCCATGGCCATGATGTCCTTGGGCTCTTCCACGACGCAGATCAGGCTCATCGAGCGTCGGGAGTCGCCGCAGATGCGGCACAGGGTGTCCTCGGAGACGTTGAAGCACAGGTCGCAGAAGCGGACCTTGTCCTTGACCACGGCCAGCACCTCGCTGAGACGTTGCACGTCGGCGCGGTCGGCCTGCAGCAGATGGAACGCGATGCGCTGCGCCGACTTCGGACCGACGCCCGGCAGCCTGCCGAGCTCGTCGATCAGGTCCTGGACCACACCTTCGTACACAACCGGACAGCCTACGGGCTCACGCTGACACCGCCTCGCCGTTCATCAGGACTCCCTTCCTCCCGGGCGTCGACCGATCCGACGGTGTCGCGCCGGGGCACTCCGAGAAGGGACGGTCCGGGCCGGTCGCAGGTGCCTACCCTGGAGGGTATGGCACGCGACTGGACCGTGGTGCAGTGCTCCGGCGGTGACTACTACGAGACCGTCTGGAGACGACGGGTGTCGTTCAAGGCCGTCCGGCTGGGACGAAGGCGCCTGCAGCGCTGCCCGATCCACCACAGGTGGGAGATGGCGGTGCGGGTCCCCGAGGCGGATCTGACGCCGCAGGTCCGGGAGTCCGCCGCCCGTCACCGCGACTCCGGGATCATCTGATCAGATATCGGCCAGCAGCCGTCGGACCCGCTCGGCCATCTCGTCGCGCAGGAGGCGCATTCGCTCGATCCCGTCGACGCCGCGGGCGCCCGGATCGTCGAGTTCCCATGTGGTGATCGAAGCGCGCATGCCGCCGACCGGGGGCAGGCGCGCCTCCGAGCCCACGACGATGACGTGGTCGGCGCGTCGCAGCAGGTCCGGATCGACCGGCTTGGTCGACTCGCCGTCCATGGAGGCGCCCACCTCCTCGACGACCTGCCGGGACAGGTCGTTGAGCCCGCCGCCGGGTCGGGTGCCCGCGGAGTGCACCTCGACGCGACCCTCGGCCAGCTGCCGCAGCAGCGCGGCCGCCATCTGGGACTTGCCCGCGTTCTTCACGCACACGAACAGCACACAGGGGTCAGGCATCGGCGAGCTCCACCCGGAACCGCGAGCGCAGGGCCAGCGAGACGTAGACGAGTCCCACGAGGACCGGCACCTCGATGAGCGGCCCGACGACACCCGCCAGCGCCTGCCCGGAGGTGACGCCGAAGGTGGCGATCGCCACCGCGATCGCCAGCTCGAAGTTGTTGCCGGCCGCGGTGAACGCCAGCGTCGTCGTCCGGGCGTAGCCCATTCCCAGGGAGCGTCCGAGGAGGTAGCCGCCGCCCCACATCAGCGCGAAGTAGACCAGCAGCGGCAGCGCGATGCGGGCGACGTCCAGCGGTCGTGACGTGACCTGGTGCCCCTGGAGGGCGAAGAGCAGCACGATGGTGAAGAGCAGCCCGTAGAGCGCCCACGGTCCGATCCGCGGCAGATACGCCGCTTCGTACCGCACACGGCCCCAACGGCGTTCGCCGATGCGGCGCGAGAGGAAACCAGCGAGCAACGGCACGCCGAGGAAGACCAGGACCGACCCGGCGATGTGCCACACCGACACCTGCAGCCGGGTCTGCTGCAGCCCGAGCCACCCCGGCAGCACCGAGAGGTAGAACCAGCCCAGCACCGCGAACATGACGACCTGGAAGACGGAGTTCAGGGCGACGAGCACGGCGGCGGCCTCCCGGTCCCCGCATGCCAGGTCGTTCCAGATGACGACCATGGCGATGCAGCGGGCCAGCCCGACGATGATCAGTCCGGTCCGGTAGGTCGGCAGGTCCGCGAGGAACACCCACGCGAGCACGAACATCAGCGCGGGTCCCACGAGCCAGTTCAGGACCAGCGAGCTGATCAGCATGCGCCGATCCCCTGTGACCTGGTCGAGGCGGTCGTAGCGGACCTTCGCCAGGACCGGATACATCATCACCAGCAGCCCGATCGCGATCGGCAGCGAGACGCCCTGCACCTCGACCGCCGACAGCACCCCGGACAGACCGGGGACGAGCCGCCCGAGCAGCAGGCCGATCGCCATGGCGGCGACGATCCAGGCAGGGAGCCACCGGTCGAGTGTCGACAGCTGGGCGACGACGCCGCGGTCGGCGTCGGCGCAGGGCGCGGTGGCGACGCTCACGTGCGCACCGCCCGCACGATGGCCGCCTGCGCGTGCTCGTGGACCGCGTGGGTGTAGCGGATCTCGACCTCGCCCCAGCCGTTCCCGGTGAGCAGGTCCCGGTACTGCTGCTCGGTCAGCGCTCCGGCGATGCAGCCGGTGTAGGCCGCCACGTCGGCGCGAGTTGCTTCGTCCATGTCCGTGTCGGCGACGACGTCGGAGACCGCGAACCGGCCGCCTGGCCGGGTCACGCGGGCTGCCTCGGCCAGCACGACGCCCTTGTCGGCGGCCAGGTTGATGACGCAGTTGGAGATCACCACGTCCACCGAGGCGTCCGGCAGCGGGATCTCCTCCAGGTAGCCGTGCAGGAACTCCACATTGGTGACGCCCGCGTCGGCGGCGTTGCGGCGGGCGAGATCGAGCATCTCCTGCGTCATGTCCAGCCCGATCGCCCGACCGGTGGGCCCGACCCGCCGCGCGGAGATCAACACGTCGCCCCCGGCACCCGCGCCCAGGTCGAGGACGATCTCACCGGCCGCGAGGTCGGCCACCGCCGTGGGGACGCCGCATCCGAGCGACGCCTCGACCGCAGCGCCCGAGGCCCCGGTGTCCGCGCCCGCGTACAGGCCGGCACCGAAGACCGCACGACCGTCCGGGGTGACGTTCTGGTCGTAGAGGCTGGTGCCGCAACAGGAAGTGGTCCCCTCGGCCGCGGCTCGGGCGGACTCGGCGTACCTGCGTCGGACCTCCTCGCGGATGACGATCGGATCACTCATGAGGCCTGCTCCTTGCTTCGATACACGTCGATGCAGAGAGGGTGGCGCGTTGGTTCGATATTTGTCAATATAAGGCGGTGACCTTCATCCCGGTACGCAGTGTGACGACCCCTCGGACGCGCGTGGCGCCCGGCGAGGCGCCCCTCACGGCGGACCGCTGCGAGGACGTGGCGAACGTCTTGAAGGGGTTGGCCGACCCGATCCGGCTGCTGCTCTTCAGCCACATCACGGCGCATCCGAACCCGGTCTGCGTCTGCGACATTCCCGACGCCGGCGTCTCTCAGCCGACGGTCTCCCACCACCTGCGCAAGCTGCGCGATACCGGCCTGGTCGACTGCGAGCGCCGAGGCACCTGGGTCTACTACTGGGCGACTCCGTTGGGCGTGGCCTGCGTGCCGTTCCTGTCCCGGCTGGCAGGCGATCGCTGAGCGCTCGGCGTCAGAGGTGATGCCATCGCGCGCGCAGGCCGAGCGCCGGCCCGAGCAGCGCCATCCCGAGGACCACCAGCACGATCTCGACCCCCGCCGTCGTGAGAGCGGCGGGCATCGCCGAGTGCTCGGCCCGGTCGCGCGCGAAGGCCGCCACGGCCGCGACGAACGCGGTCGGCACGAGCAAACGACCGGGGCCCACCTCCGGAAGTGAGAGGTGGGTGAACGCACCGAGGTCGGTGAGTGGCGACCGCACCGGCCGATCCCCCGGTCGCCGGTAGCCACGGATGACCGATCGGGCCCGCAGGACGCTCGTGGCCGCCAGGGCGGCGAGGACGGGCCCGCCGAGGATGAGGACCGCCGCGCCGTGCCCCGGCACCGCGCCGGCGGCCGCGAACAGGGTGACCGACGCGGCGAGCAGCGCGCAGCCGTTCCGGGCGCAGAGCAGCGACACCTCCCCGGCGCTCGCCGGCCGACCGCGCAGGGCGCCCGCCTGCACCACCGCCAGCACGAGGGACACGACGGCGACCTGTGCGGCGGCGAAGAAGGTCACCGCCCAGCCGATCGACCCGGTCGTCGCGGCGGTCGTGGAGTTCAGCACGACCAGCGTCGAACCGCCGACCGCGATGACCCCGACCGCGGAGGCGAGAGTCGCACGCTGGGCTCGCCGCGTGGCGACCTCCGCGTCGAGCGACGCCGCGATCTCGGCGGCGTCGCCGAAGCGGCGTACGGCCTCTGTCGGCCCCACCGCGGCAGCGGACTCCTCGAGGTGGTCGCGGCACTCCCCCAACAGCCGGCGTCGGACGGATCCGCGCACCTGCAGCAGGCGCCGCAGCTCGTCCAGGTAGTCCTCGACGGCGCTCACGCGAGTCCCCCGATCACGCGGTCCACCGCCGCCGAGAAGGCCTGCCATTCCTGTGCGGAACGGGTCGCCGCCCGGCGCCCGGCCGGGCTGAGTCGATAGACGCGCCGGCGCCGGCCGTCGGTGACGCTCCACGCACTCGTCACCAGATCGGCGCGCTCGAGGCGCTGCAGTGCCGGGTAGAGCGACCCCTCCGGCACCGAGAGCGTGCCGCCGCTGCGCTCGCCGAGCCGCTGGCTGAGCGCGTATCCGTGACCGGGCGCGTCGCCCAGGACGGCCAGCAGGAGCCCTTCCAGGTGCCCCCGCAGAAGTTCGGTTCCCATGCTCGGACCATACCCAGATCGTCTAGGTATCGACAAGGCTCTGCCGGCAACGATGGTGAATCACGCGACGGTGGAGGGCCGTTCGTTGTACGCCGTGGCGCGCGGTTGCCCGGACAACCGGGCGATGGCGTCCATGACCTCGTCGGTCAGCTCACGTCGGGCCCGGCCGGCGGGCACACCGGACCACCGGCCCGCCGGATCGATCGGCGTGCCGAATCGCACCGTGAACCGTTCCCGGTGCACCCGGTTGTCGCCGACGGGCTGCACCTTGTCGGTGCCGATCAGACCCACCGGCACCACCGGCACACCTGCTGTCATGGCCAGGTGGGCGACACCGGTGTGCCCGCGGTAGAGACGTCCGTCCCGCGAGCGGGTGCCCTCGGGGTAGATGCCGAACGCATCCCCGGCGGCCAGCACCCGCAGGGCGAGTTCGAGCGACTTGGCGGCGGCCTGGGAGTCGTCGCGCTCGACCGGGATCATCCCCATCGTCTCGAACCAGAGGCGTGAGGCCGTGCCCTTCGCGCCGGTGCCGGTGAAGTAGTCCGACTTCGCCAGGAAGCGGACCTGGCGCGGGGCGACCAACGGGATCACCACGCTGTCGATGAAGGACAGGTGATTGCTCGCCAGAAGGACTCCCCCCTGGCGGGGCACGTTGTCGGCGCCCTCGACCTGCGGGCGCCACAGCGCGCGTACGACGGGGGAGACGGTGCCTTTGGCGGCGCGGTAGAGCACAGGTCAGTCCCGCTGGTCCTCGATGACCACGCCACCGAGGATCGAGGTCACCACGGGGATGCCGACCTCACCGGCGTCCTCGACGTCCTCGTCGTCTCGTGACCCCTCGTCCTCATCGGTCATCGGGACGGCGGTCGCGGAAACTCCGGCCGCTGGTTGCTGCGCGGCCGGCTCGCTGGCCCAGCTCGGCGCCGGAGCACTGCTCGCGCCCCATCCGCCCGGCTCGACCTCGGGCTCGGACCGCTTGCGCGGCGCGGAGCGCTGGGGGCGGCGCGCGGCCACGGGTGCCGCGGGCTGCGGGTCCGACGTCTCCGCGCCGGTGTCATTCGCGGCCGGTTGCACGTCCTGCTGTCCGCCGGGATCGGCACGCTCGGCAGGCGGCCGCGCCGGGGCGAGGTCGTCCGGCTGCGGCGTCCCGGTCGGTGCGCCGCTGTCGGTGCGGGCCGTCACCGTCACGGTCACGCCGAGGGCCTCCTGCAGCGCCTGGCGTACGACGTCGCGGTGCGACCCCCGCTCGAAGGTCTGCGCCAACCCGGGACTGCTCACCCCGAGCACGAGCTGCGGCGGGTCGTACTCCAGCACGTGGGCGTGCTGACTCAGCAGGGCCCAGGTCACCCGCTTGATCCGCGCGATGGCGTTGAGCACATCCGGCCAGGCCCGGCGTATCGCGTCGGTGTCGAGCCCTCCCCCGACAGCCGACTGCTGGGCCGACGGCGCCCCACCCGGTCCCTGGCCCGCACCGCCCGGTGCGACGCCCACGGGGTCGGCCACCTCCGGGATGTCGCGCCCCTCGGACCGCACATCGACGGGCCCGCCGCCTGCTCCCGCCTCGTCCGGTTCGTCCGGCATGTCCGGATCGGGCGCGGGACTCGGATGCGGGACGGTCGTGGGGTCGGGCACGGGCGACGGCTCGGGGTCGGGCGTCGGCTCCGGGGTGGGTGTATGCGCCGGAGCCGGCTCTGCCGGTCCGGCGGGTGGTGCCGGCTGATCCAGCGGCGGGTGGGGCACCGGGACTTCAGGGTTCGACGGCTCCGGTGCGGATGCCGAGGGCTGCGCAGTGATCGATTCGGACGCGGTGGGCCGGGCGCCCGGCACGGCGCCGATCGCGAGGCGGCGTTCGAGACGGTCCAGCCGCGCGGCGTACCCCTCCTCGCCGCTCGCCCCCGGCAGCAGCACGCGGGCGCAGATCAGCTCCAGC
The DNA here is from genome assembly GCF_017565325.1 of Allobranchiibius sp. GilTou38. Taxonomy (NCBI): domain Bacteria; kingdom Bacillati; phylum Actinomycetota; class Actinomycetes; order Micrococcales; family Dermacoccaceae; genus Allobranchiibius; species Allobranchiibius sp. GilTou38. The sequence goes on from NZ_JAGEKN010000005.1 coordinate 330,216, forward strand.
TGCAGCCGCGGGGCAGTGGCCCCGGTCATCTCCGTCAGGCCGGCGTTGACGATGGTCGCGGCCCGGGCCAGGGTCTCGGCGCCGAATGCGGCGGCCTGCTGGCGCATCCGTTCGAGCTGGTCCTCCGGCACTCCGCGCAGCACCTGCGCGACCCCGTCCGGGACGGCAGCGACGATGATCAGGTCGCGCAGCCGCTCGAGCAGGTCCTCCACGAATCGTCGCGGATCGTGGCCGGATTCGATGACCCGGCCGATCTGACGGAAGGTCGCGGCGGGATCGGACACCGCGAGCGCGTCGATGGTGGCGTCGAGCAGCTCGCCATCGGTGAATCCCAGCAGCGCGGCCGCCCCGGCGTAGGTGAGGCCGCCGTCCTGCGATCCGGAGATCAACTGGTCGAGCACGGACAGCGAGTCGCGCACCGATCCACCGCCGGCGCGGGTCACGAAGGACAGCACGCCCGGCTCGACCTGCACGCCCTCGGAGACGCAGAGCTGCTCCATGTACTCGGTCAGCCGCTGCGGCGGGACCAGCCGGAAGGGGTAGTGGTGGGTGCGCGACCGGATCGTGCCGATGACCTTCTCCGGCTCGGTGGTCGCGAAGACGAACTTCACGTGCTCCGGCGGCTCCTCGACGACCTTCAGCAGGGCATTGAAGCCCTGCGTGGTCACCATGTGGGCCTCGTCGATGATGTACACCTTGAAACGGCTGCTGGCCGGGCCGTACGCCGCCCGCTCACGCAGGTCGCGCGCGTCGTCGACGCCACCGTGACTGGCCGCGTCGATCTCGATCACGTCGACCGTGCCCGCGCCGCCGCGGGACAGCGCGACACACGAGTCGCACACGCCGCACGGGGTCGGGGTGGGGCCCTGCTCGCAGTTGAGGCAGCGCGCGAGGATCCGGGCGCTCGTGGTCTTGCCGCAGCCTCGCGGCCCGCTGAAGAGGTAGGCGTGGTTGACCCGGCTGGTCTCGAGGGCGCGCATCAGGGGCACGGTCACGTGCTCCTGGCCGATGACGTCGGCGAACGTCTCGGGGCGGTATCGGCGGTACAACGCGGTGCTCACCAGGGGAACTCTATGCGCCGGGACCGTCAGTGCGACCAGCTCGTGCAGGTGGCATCGGTTGTCCGCAGATTCGTGCACCCGTCGACCCGGATCTGCGGACAATCGTGACCCTGTCAGCCTCGGGCCGGACGTGAAGGACCCCCCACGCACCTGGAAGAGCACGCCTGCCCTTGCTGCATTCCTGCCCTGGGGGAGTTCGGCGCGGTACCACCGCGTGGGGGATCGGCGAACAGTCTAGGACACCGCAGCGGGTACGTCGGCCGCGCCGGTATGAGGCTCCTCCCCGGCGCCCAGCCCGCCGCCGAAGACCCGGCGATAGCGCGCGGGCGCGAGGCTCGTCTCGCGGCGGAAGTGGGTCCGCAGGTTGGCCGGCGAGCCGAGCCCGACCTGCTCGGCGATCTGCTCGACCGACAGACCGGTGCCCTCCAGCAGCTCCTTGGTACGGGCGATCCGCTGCTGCAGAAGCCAGGCCAGCGGGGTCATCGAGGTGCGCTCGGCGAATCGGCGGTGGAACGTGCGCGTCGACATCCGTGCCCGCCGGGCCATCTGCGCTACCGTGATCTGCTCGCCCAGCCGCGCCAGCATCCACTGCTGGGCCGCTGCGAGGTAGTCGTCGCCGGGGGCGATGGGCGGCATCTCGATGAACTGAGCCTGCTCCCCCTCGCGACTCGGCGCCATCACGATCCGCTTCGCGACGTGGGTGGCGACGGCAGGCCCCAGGTCCTTGCGCAACAGGTGCAGCGCGAGGTCGACACCAGTCGTCACGCCGCCAGAGGTGAGGATCGGCCCGTTGTCGACGAAGAGCGGGTTCGGATCGACCTCGAGCGACGGGTGCTGACGCGCCAGATCGGCGCACATCGACCAGTGGGTGGTGACGGTCAGCCCGTCCAGAAGACCGGCCTGCGCGAGAGCGAAGGTGCCCGAGCAGATCGAGACCATTCGCGCGCCACGCTGGGCCGCCGACCGCAGAGCCGCCAAGCCGGGTTCGGCGACGCGCTCCGTCGCGGCACCGCCGTAGCCGGGCACGATCACCGTCTCGGCGCGCCGCAGGAGGCGCAGGTCACCGTCCGGCACGAGGTGCATGCCCCCGGCCACCGCGACCGGACTACCGTCGAGCGAGGCGGTTCGCACGTCGTAGAACTCCGGCGCCTCCCGGGCGAAGACGTGCATCGGGATGGCCACATCCAGCGGCAGGACCTGATCCATCAGCAGCACGACCATCCGATGACGCGTCATGGCACGATTCTATCGACGAACGGCAGTACTGCCACTTCCTGCGTCGAGGGCGAACGACGACGCTGAAGTCATGACCAATGAGACGAACTCTCCGACAACCGATTCCGGTCCGCTCACCGTCGTGCTCGTCCACGGCGCCCTCACCGACGCCTCCGTCTGGCACGAGGTCATTGCCGAGCTGCAGGACCGAGGTCACATCGCCCTCGCGCCCGCTCTGGCCATGCGCAGCCTGGCCGGGGACGCCGCGGACCTGCACGCCTTCCTACGCACCGTCGACGGCCCGATCCTGGTGGTCGCGCACTCCTACGCCGGATCCGTCATCTCCCACCCGGGCGCGCTCACCCCCTCGGTGAGTGGGCTGGTCTTCGTGGCGGCGTTCCAGCCGGAGGCCGGTGAGAGCGCGGGCGAGCTCAACGACCGGTTCCCGGGGAGCGGCCTCACGCCCCAGAACGTCGTGCTGCGCGAAGAACCCGACGGGAAGGGCATGTACCTGCGCGCCGAGCGCTTCGCGCAGGTGTACGCCGCCGACGTCGCCCCGCGGACCGCGGCGGTGATGGCCGCGGCGCAGCACCCGATCGACCCGGTGGCGCTCGCGGAGACTTTCGCGCAGCCGGCCACGTGGCACTCACTGCCGTCGTGGGCGCTGGTGGCGACCGCGGACCACTCGATCCCCACCCAGGCGCTGCGGTTCATGGCCGACCGGGCCGGCTCGAACGTCGTGGAGATCGACTCCTCGCACGCAATCCCGGTCGCGCACCCCGCCGAGACCGCGAGGGTGATCGCCGACGCCGTGACCGCACTGACCAACTCGACCACCTCGACCACCTCGACCACCTCAACCACTGCGGGAGCTACCCGATGAGCAACCTGACGAATCTGCAGGACCGCAATGCGGCGTTCGCCCGGTCCGGAGCCCACCGAGAGGTGCCGGCGATCCCGTTCATCCCCCGCGAGCACCTCTACGTGATCACCTGCATCGACCCGCGGGTGGACCCGGCCGCCTTCCTCGGGCTGCAGCTGGGCGACGCGATCGTGGCGCGTGATGTCGGCGGCCGGGTGACTCCTGAGGTGATCCGCGACGTCTCCTACATCAGCCATCTCGTGCAGACGAAGGCTACGGACGGACCGTGGTTCGAGGTGGCGGTCATCCATCACACCGACTGCGGATCGGGGTTGCTCGCCGACGACACGCTGCGGCACGACTTCGGTCACCGGATGGGGCTCGACGAACGCACCCTGACCGACACCGCGGTGCTGGATCCTGAGCGCACCGTGCGTACCGACGTGGCCCGGCTGCGGTGGGCACCGACGATCTCTCCCGCCGTACGCGTCTCCGGGCACGTGTACGACGTAGGCACCGGCCTGGTCCACACGGTCGTCGACGCCGCCGGAGCGGATGCGATCGAGGGCTGAGGGTATAGCCGCATGACGCTGATTTATGCAGTCCCGCCGGGACCGGGTAGCCTCTGCTCGCCTGGAGGATTCGCATAGTGGCCTAGTGCGCACGATTGGAAATCGTGTTGGGGATGAAACCCCTCGCGGGTTCAAATCCCGCATCCTCCGCCAGCACCGGATGGCCGGTCCCGTACGACGAGGGGCCGGCCATTCCTCGTCCGGACGCCCATGAGGTCATGCAGAGCATGGAAGGCTCCCCTCCATGCACGAAGTGACGGCGTGGTGCGCCTTCCTCGGAGCGTGGCTCCTGGTGGCCGGCCCGATCCTGCAGGCGTCGCTGGAGTTGCAGGAGCTGGACGTCGACGTCGCGCGGTCGGCGATGAAGGGCGCGGCGGATCGGGTCGACGAACCGGACGTCTCGCCGTGGTGGTGGTTGATCCCACCCGTCGGCTACGTGCTGCACCGACGGGCCTCGGGCGCGTACCGGCAGGAGGTCATGCGCCGGTTGCAGCCCGCGGAGCTGGAGGTGGTCTTCGCCTTCACCAACCGCGCGACGGGCTGGGCGATGGTGGCCGGCGGCGCGAGCCTGATCGGCATCCACGAGACGTTCGAGCTGGTCGAGACCCTCGAACGCCCCGGCTGGTGGACGTGGCCGATCTCGGTCGCGATGCTCGCCGTCGCGGCGGCCTACACGGTCGAACGCTCCCGACGTGGTGAAAGCATCCTGCAGAGAGCGGCCGGGTCCGATCCGGTCGTCACGACCCCGCAGGAGAGCCCCGATGCCCGTCGGTCCGACTGACGCCAGCAAGACCCCCCGGTACGCCGGGCTCACCACCTTCGCGCGGCTGCCGCGCCGCGAGGACCTGGAGGACGTCGAGGACTACGACGTCGCGGTGGTCGGGGTGCCGTTCGACAGCGGCGTGAGTTACCGGCCCGGCGCCCGCTTCGGGCCCTCGCACATCCGGGAGAGCTCGCGGCTGCTGAGGCCGTGGAATCCCGAGCTCGACGTCGCGCCGTTCGACCTGCAGCAGGTGGTGGACGCCGGCGACATCGCGGCCAACCCGTTCGACATCGAGGACGCGATCGGGCAGATAGAGCGCGGCGCGGCGGAGCTGACCGCCGGTGGACGACGACTGCTCACGCTCGGCGGCGACCACACGATCACCCTGCCGTTGCTGCGGGTGATGCACGCGGCGTACGGCCCGATCGCGGTGCTGCACTTCGATGCCCACCTCGACACGTGGGACACCTACTTCGGCGCCCCGCACACCCACGGCACGACGTTCCGGCGGGCCTCCGAGGAGGGGCTGCTCGACCGGGACCACTGCCTGCACATCGGGATCCGCGGCCCGCTCTACGACGCGCGCGACCTGCCGGAGTCGGCCGACCTCGGTTTCGCCACCATCCACGCCACCCAGTTCGACGAGCTCGGTACGCGCGGGGTCATCGAGGCGATGCTCGCGCGGCTCGGCGATGCGCCCGTCTACGTCTCGATCGACATCGACGTGCTCGATCCGGGGCACGCGCCGGGCACCGGCACCCCGGAGGCCGGCGGCCTGACGAGTCGGGAGCTGCTCGCGATCCTGCGAGCGCTGGAGGCCACGAACGTCGTCTCGGCCGACATCGTCGAGGTGGCGCCGGCGTACGACCACGCGCAGATCACCGGCATCGTCGCCTCGCACGTCGGCTACGAGCTGCTGAGCGTCATGAAGCCGAACGCCGCTGTGAACGCATGACGTTCACCACGCGCCCCACGCTCGTGGGCACCTTCGGCATGGTCTCCTCCACCCACTGGATCGCGTCGCAGTCGGCGATGAGCGTGCTCGAACGCGGCGGCAACGCCTTCGACGCGGCCGCCTGCGCCGGCTTCGTGCTGCACGTGGTCGAGCCGCACCTCAACGGCCCCGGCGGCGACATGCCCGCCATCGTCGCCACCGCCGACGACCCGACCCCGCGCGTGCTCTGCGGCCAGGGCCCGGCGCCGGCGGGAGCCACCATCGAGCACTACCGCGCCGAGGGCCTGGACCAGGTGCCCGGCTCCGGCCTCCTGGCCGCGGCCATCCCCGGCGCGGTCGACGCCTGGCTGGTGCTGCTGCGCGACCACGGCACCTGGGAGCTGTCCGATGTGCTGGAGCCGGCCATCGGGTACGCCGAGGCCGGCCATCCCGTGCTCCCCGCCGTCAGCGCCACGATCGAACGCGTGGCGGGCATGTTCACCGAGCACTGGCCCACCTCCGCGAGCACCTGGCTGCCGCGCGGCAAGGCACCCACACCGGGCTCGTTGGTAACGAACCCCGCGTACGCCGCGACCCTGCGCCGCCTGCTGGCCGAGGGTGCCGCAGCCGGCGCCGACCGGGTGAGCCGGATCGAGGGCGCCCGGCGTGCGTGGTCGCACGGTTTCGTCGCCGACGCGGTCGACCGCTTCGCCCGCGGGTCCTTCCTGGACTCCAGCGGCGCGGCCCACGCCGGCGTCATCACCGGTGAAGACCTCGGTGGGTTCGAGGCCACCTGGGAGTCCGCCGTCACCCTCGACCGGGCGGGCGCGACCGTCGCCAAGACCGGTGCGTGGGGCCAGGGGCCGGTGCTGCTGCAGTCGCTGCAGATGATGGACGCGCTCGGGGACCCGTCCGAGCTGGATCTGCTCGGCGCCGAGGGCGTGCACACCACGACCGAGGTCATGAAGCTTGCCTTCGCCGACCGCGAGGCGTTCTACGGCGACGTCGACGTCCCGCTCGCCGACCTGCTCGACCCGGCGTACGCCGCTCAGCGCGCCGCGCTCGTCGGCGCGGACGCCTCGATGGAGATCCGGCCGGGCTCCCCCGGCGGCCGGACCCCGGTGCTCCCCCACGGTTTGGGGGAAACCGCCTCTGCGGCAGACGATTCCACCGTCGGTGAGCCCACTGTGTCCGATCGGGCAGCTCCCACCGCGCAACGCGGCGACACCTGCCACGTCGACGTGGTCGACCGCTTCGGCAACATGATCTCGGCGACGCCGAGCGGCGGGTGGTTGCAGAGCTCGCCCACCATCCCCGAGCTCGGCTTCTGCCTCGGCACCCGCGCACAGATGTTCCGGCTGCAGGAGGGCCTTCCGGCGTCTCTCGCGCCCGGCCGCCGGCCGCGGACCACCCTCAGTCCCACCCTGGTGCTGCGCGACGGTGCGCCCTCCATGGCCTGCGGTACGCCGGGCGGGGACCAACAGGATCAGTGGCAGTTGCTCTTCCTACTGCGAGTCCTAGCTCAGGGCAACGCATTACAGGACGCCATCGACGCACCCGCCTGGCACAGCGAGGCGGTCCCCAGCTCGTTCTACCCGCGGGGCATGCAGCCGGGTGTGCTCGTGATCGAGGACCGGATCGACCCGGCCGTGGCGCGCGAGCTGTCGGCCCGCGGTCACGGCGTACAGCTCGGACCCGCGTGGAGCGAGGGACGGCTGTGCGCCGTCACCCGCGACCCCGCCACGGGAGTGCTGCGCGCCGGCGCCAACCCCCGCGGCATGCAGGGGTACGCCGTCGGACGGTGACGGCGTCCGGGCGCAACAACGGGCCGGTCAAGCCTCGGGGATGTCGCGGCCGAAGCTCTGCAGCGTGATGGCGGTCGGCTCGGGACCGCCGCGCCGATCGGTGTCCAGGGCGTCGATGGCGTCCACCTGGTCGCCGCCGAGCTCGAAGTCGAAGACATCGAAGTTCTCAGCGATACGTTGCGGCTTGGTCGACTTCGGGATCACCGAGCGACCCGCCTGCAGGTGCCAGCGCAGCATCACCTGTGCAGGCGATCTGTCGTGCGCTCGCGCGATGTCACCGATCACCGGGTCCTGCAGGGTGCTGGTGTGCTGGCCGTCCCGGTAGAACGTGATCCCGCCGATCGGCGACCAGGCCTGGGTGAGGATTCCGTGCTGCGCGCCGAACGCGTGGACCTCCCGCTGCTGGAAGTAGGGGTGTAGTTCGATCTGGTTCACCGCGGGCACCACGGCGGCCTTCTCCAGGAGCGCGGTGAGGTGCTCGACCATGAAGTTGCTGACCCCGATCGAGCGCACCCTGCCGTCGGCCAGCAGCTTCTCGAGGGCGCGGTACGCCTGCTGGGTCTTCTCGAAATCCGAAGGGAGCGCCTGGTGCAGGATCAGCAGATCGATCTGCTCCACGCCGAGCTTGCCGGCGCTCTTGTCGAACGCGTGCAGCGTCTCGTCGTACCCGTAGTCGCTGATCCACACCTTGGTCTCAACGAAGACGTCGTCGCGTGCGAGGCCGGAGTCACGGATCGCCTCTCCGACCTCGCGTTCGTTGCCGTACGCCGCCGCGGTGTCGATATGGCGGTATCCCGTCGACAGCGCCGCGGCGACCGCGCTGCGCGTCTCGTCGGCGGGCGTCTGGAACACACCGAGCCCGATCGCGGGCATCCGTACGTCGTTGTTCAGGGTCAGCTCCTGCATTGTCTTTCTCCTTGATCGGAATGCCATCGGGTCACGCCTTCAACGGCGCGCGCGACTTTGGTCAGTTCGTGCTCGCGGCGGCCTCGGCCGCGGCGTACTGCTCGTCGGTGACCGGCTCCAACCACGTCGTCGCGTCGGCCTCGCCGCTGCCGTCGAGGATCGCGTAGTGGCACATCATCTGATCGGCGGTGCCGCCGTGGAAGTGCTCTTCGCCGGCCGGGGTCCACACGCTCTCCCCCGCATGGAGCAGGACCGCGCGCCCGTCGCGGGTGCCGACCAGCCCGACGCCGTCGGTGCACACGAGCAGCTGCCCGTTGGAGTGGGAGTGCCAGTTGGTGCGCGCCCCCGGGGTGAAACGCACGTGTCCACAGACCAACCGGGACGTGCCGTCGCCGTCGAAGAGCGGATTCATCCACACGTCGCCGGTGAAGTTCTGCGCGGGCGTCTTGACGGTCGCGGTGCGGGGGTTCTTGTTCACGAGTGTCTCCGTGTCGTGGTGCTGGTCGGTGTGCTCACCCCACCACTGTCCCGGACACCACCAGGATCGGCGACCGGTCCTGATCACCCTGCAGAACGCACTACCGGGCGGCCGCTGCACCATCTGGGCACCGATCGCCGCGTGGGCTTCGGCTGAGGCCCCTCACACGCCCGACGAGAAGAGGTTGGTGATGCATACCTCTGGCGAATAACTAACATTCGCAGCATCTTTGATCGTATTTGCCCTTGCCATCGATATCGAACACGCGTATGATTCACAGTAGATGGCAAGGGGTGCCGTCACCAGCGTAGGAGGGCCATGGCGCAGTCGACGACCGACATTCATGGTCCCGCAGCGCCTGGCACGGGCGCTCGGTTGATGGCCCTCATGGCGGAGTTCACTGCTGCGTTGCAGGAGTGGCCGGGCGCCCTGTGGCAGTTGGACGAAGCGGCACTGGGCGAGGTCGTCGGGGGCATGCTGCGGATGGGCGCCCGGATGGAGAACGTCGCGGCTCTGGCGACCGCGGACGCACTGAGCCGCGGGACCGTGGTGAACTCCACCGCGACGGGTGCTCCGGCGTGGGTGGCCCGGCAAGCGGCTGGTGTGGACCCGGTCGTGGTGCGCCGGGTCGGGACGGTGGGCGTGGACTGCGCCGATCCGCGCAACCGAGTCGTGGCCGAGGCCCTCGCGACCGGGTCGGCGAGTGTGCCGGTGGCCGCTGCCGCGTTGCGGGAGGTGCCCCGAATCCTGCCGCAACTGCCGACCGCAGGTCGCGATGACCTGCTCGGGCGGTACCTGTCGCTGTCCGATCACGGGTGGCGGACCTTGCGGGAATTGACCACCCGGATCCTGGGTCAGTACGCCCCGCAGCAGCTCGTGCGGGACGAGGAACGTCAGCAGGAGTGCGAGTCGGTGTTCTGGGCCGACCTGCCCAACGGGTCAACGAGGTTCGTCGCCGAACTCTCGAGCGGGCACGCCGCCGTGGTCAAACACGCCCTGCGTGCCCTCTCCGCACCCACGCCTGCGCCTGCGCCACAAGAGTCCCCGACCAGCGCGGGGGCCCGGCTAGAAACCGGGACGGGTGCGCTGGAACGAGACACCCGCACCCCGGCCAAACGGCGCGCGGACGCGCTGGTGCGGTTGGTCGACACTGCGGCCGGGGTGCTGGACGGCACCGCACCGCGACCTGTCGGGGAGTTCGGCGGGACCGCCAAAATCCTGGTCACGATGGACTACGCAACGCTGTACGAGGGCCTTCGCAACGCGGGCCGACTCGGCCAATGCGGTTCAGCCAACGGCGAATCCGACCCGACGTACCTGCCGGGCATCGGCCGTACCACCGGCGGGGACCACTTGGACGCCGGCACCCTACGACGGATGGCCTGTGACGCCGACCTCATCCCCGCAGTCCTCGGCGGTGACTCCGAACTCCTAGACGTCGGGCGAGCGAAACGCCTCTTTACCGGCGGCTTACGCACCGCGATCATTCACCGGGATCAGCACTGCACCTTCCCCGGCTGCGACCGACCACCCGACTGGTGCGATGCCCACCATGTGAGGCCCTGGTGGGCCGGCGGACAGACAACACTGACCAACGCAGCCTTACTGTGCGCCCGCCACCACACCATCGTGCACCGCGACCTGCTCACCGCCCAGGTCACCACCACCGGTGTCACCTGGGACCTCACCCCCGGACTGATGCCCAGCCGACCCGGACAGAGACCGGCCGCATGACTCGCGGGGCCTAGTCCGTGCTCACCGAGCTCGCCGTTCCGAACGCGCCGGCCACCTGATCGGCGAGCAGGACCGCGACCCGACACTGCTCGGAGCTCGGATGCCGCACATGGGTCGCGGACGACACCCGGAAGTAGCCGAGGACCGCCTGTCCCCGCTGCACCGGGATGGCGACGTACTCGTCGGTGGGCAGCCCGATCCGGGTCACGTCGACCCGGCGACCGCCCCGGACCACCGTGCCGTCCTGCTCCAGGACGGCGATCCGCGCATCGCGGATCGGGCCGTCGACGAAGGTGGACCGCTCGACGTTCAGGGTGTCGGCGATCTGCTGAGCGGCGATCTCGGTGACCGCCCGGGTGGGCGCGCTGCCGTCCCTGATCGCCGCGGCACTCGCCAACAGCCCGTCCAGATAACCCGAACGGCGCGCGGCTCCGGCCTGCTGACGGTGGCCCCAGAGCGCGAGCTCGGCGACGGCGATGCCGATCAGCACGAGCAGCACCGTCGCGACGACGTGAGCCGTGTCGGCGATCGCGAACTGGTGGTAGGGCCGGGCGAGGAAGAAGTCGAACCAGACGCCTCCGGACACGGCGGCGATCAGCGCGGCCAGCCGGTCGGCAGTGGCGGCGGCTGCGACCACCCAGAGCACGAGCACGAGGACCGCGATGACCGGCGTGATGTCTCTGCGGTCGGTCGCGAGGAGCGCACAGATGACGAGCGGACCGACTGCCGCGCCGACACGCACCGCTGTGGTCCACCACCCGGCCTGGGCCCACGCCGACGGTTCGAAACGCTTCCGGCCGGTCATCAGGATCACTCTCCTTCCACCCGGAGCGGCACTGCTCCGATGTCTTCTCCTCCCAGTCTGATCCCGATCGGCCGGATGAGCGACCCTGCGGCGCATCAAGATTCGTTAATGGCCTGGCCCTGTGCTAGGTGATTGCGCCTTCGTCCCGCAGGATGGCGGGCAAAGGTCCAGAGCCGATCGGAGGGTGTCGTGCGGGTGCTGGTGTCGGTCGATATGGAGGGTGTTGCGGGAGTCGTGGACCCGCAGGACATCAGCCCCGGCAACACGGAGTACGAACGCAATCGCGGTTACATGACGGACGAGGCGAGCGCGGTCGTACGCGGCGTGCTGGCGCACGACCCCGCGGCCGAGGTCGTGGTGTGCGACGCACACGCACGGTTCCGGAACCTGATCCCGGACCGTCTGGAGCAGGGGTGCACGCTGCTGCGGGGTTCACCGCGGCGCCTGGCGATGATGACCGGCATAGACAGCGCCGTGGACGCGGTCTGTTTCGTCGGCTACCACGGCATGGCCGGGACGCCGGACTCCGTGCTGGCGCACACGATCAGCGGCGGCGTCATCGCCCAGGTCCGTTGCAACGGTGTCGAACTCGGCGAGCTCGGACTGAACGCGGCGCTGGCTGCGCACCACGGCGCGGTCCCGGTGCTCGCGACCGGCGACGACACCCTCGCCGCCGAGGCCGCCTCGATCGTGCCCGGTATCACCACGGTCGTGGTGAAGACGGCGCTGGGCAACCGGGCCGCCGAAGGGCTGCACCCGTTGGAGTCGTGCCGCCGGATCGAGACCGCCACGCATACGGCCCTCACGCGCCTCGGCGATGTGCAGGCGCCGCGTTTCCAGGGCCCGGTCGACCTCGAGGTGGACGTCCTCCGGCCGTCGATGACCGAGCGCGCGTTGGGAATCCCCGGGGTCGAACTGCGTGGCCCGCTGACTCTGGGCTTCACCGCCGCGGACATCGCCGCGGCGTACGAGCTCATCGAGGTGTTCGCTGCGCTCGGTGCTCCCTGATCACTTCACGAACGTCGCGATGGCGCGGGCGAGGGCCGGCGCCGTCGGCACAGCCGCATCGGCTGCGACCTGCCGCGGTGCCGGTCACCGTGCCACGACCAGGACTACCACCAGCACGACGACCAGCACGATCAGGCCCGGTAGGAACGCCACCAGCCACCCGGTCGGGGACGCGGGACGGACGCCGTACCCCACCCGCTTCCTCTCGAACATCGGCCGCTTCCCGTCGGTCATGGTGAGACTTCCTCTCCTCCATCAGCATCGCCGGTCCGCACTCCCCGGCGCGGACCACCTCAGGCTAGGGCCGATGTGGCGGCGGCGCCCTGGTTCGGCGGGAGCGGGCCGGCAGACCTGGGACGCGGGGTCAGAGCGCCGCGACCATCAGCAGGCAGGGATTGCCCTCCCACAGCTGCAGCAGCTCCTCCAACGGGGTGAATCCGCAGTGTTCGTAGAAGCGACGGGTCGCCGCGTAGTTCTCGTCCGGCCGGCTCGGACCGAGCGTCTTGACCTGCAGGAGGCGGACGCCGTCGCGGCGCAGTTCTGCCCGCGCGGCTTCCATCAGCCGGGTGCCGATGCCCCGGCGTCGGTACGCCGCGTCGACGGCCATCAGATAGACCTCGGCAGCCTCCGTGAAATGAGTCGTCGTCAGCAACACGCCCACGACGCGGTCGTCGGTCACGGCCAGATAGGACGGCATCGACGCGGCGGCCTCGACGTAGTGGTCGTTCGACTCAGGGATGCCGAACCACTGCGGCAGGGTGGCCAGGATGCGGGCGACGGCGGCGGCGTCGTTCGCCCGGACGACGCGGACGCCGTAGGCATCGGGCGATCCGCCCGCGCTGGTGAAGTTGGGTTCGGGCACGTCACGATCGCATCAGCCGGGTCCCGCCCACACAAGCGATTTCCCCGTCCTTCGGGCGACGTCCGGGGACCTGCACTCCTCTGCGACGCGCGCCGTACGGAATACCCAGCAGTAACAATGCATCTCGCGGGAGAGTGGACCCATGACGCAGACGAAGGAACCCGCTCAGCGGGCCGGCGGGATCGAATCCCGCTCGATCGACTACGTGCCGCTCACCGAACGACACGGCAAGCTGTGGCATCTCGGGCCGTTGTGGTTCATGTCGAACGCGCAGATCGCGACCCTCGCGGTCGGCCTCATCAGCATCACCGAAGGCGCGACGCTGCCGTGGTCGATCATCGCCATCGTGGTCGGCACACTGCTGGGCACGCTCTTCATGGCGTTCCACTCCGCGCAGGGCCCGCAGCTCGGTCTGCCGCAGATGATCCAGTCGCGGCCCCAGTTCGGGTACCTGGGCGCGCTCCTCGTCTGGCTCTTCGCCTACGTGCAGTACGCCGGGTTCAACGTCTTCAACACCGTGCTTGCCAGCGAGTCGATGTCCAAGAGCACCGGCACGTCATGGATCAAACCGTGGCACGTGATCATCACGGTCATCGGTGTCGCGATCGCGATCATCGGCTACGACCTGATCCACCGGGCCGAGCAGATCCTCACCTACGCGATGCTCATCGTCTTCGGGATCGTCACGGTCCTGCTCTTCACGCTGCACTACCCGGCCGGCACGTTCGACCTCGGGCACTTCCAGGCGGCGCCGTTCTTCGGTCAGTTCGGGGTGGTCGCCGGCTACCAGATCAGCTGGGCCATCTACGTATCGGACTACTCGCGCTACCTGCCGCCGGACGTCACGGTGCGCAAGACCTTCTACTGGACGTACGGCGGGTCGGCCATCGGCGGCGCCTGGATGATGGTCATCGGCGCCACGCTCGCGGCGTGGAAGGGAAAGGCGTTCAGCGGCAACGCGATCGCCGAGCTGAAGGAGGTCGGTGACCATTTCTTCAACGGATTCGGCGATGTGGTCCTGGTCCTCGCGGCGCTCGGCCTGGTCTCGGTCATCGCGCTCAACATGTACGGCGGCTCGCTGACCCTCATCAGCGCTGTCGACTCCTTCTCCAAGGTCAAGCCGACTCTCGGCATCCGGATCGCCACCATCGCGTTCACCGCGGTGCTGTCCCTGCTGGGCGCACTGGTCGCGACGTCGAACTTCCTCAGCGACTTCAACAACTTCCTGTTGCTGGTGCTCTACCTCTTCATCCCCTGGACCGCCGTCAACCTGGTCGACTACTACGTCGTGCGACGAGGGCACTACGCGATCGCCGAGATCTTCAAACCCAACGGGATGTACGGGCGGTGGGGCTGGCCGGGGATCGTCTCCTACCTGGTCGGATTCATCGCGATGACACCGTTCTTCGTGGTCGGGAGCCTCTACACCGGGTTCGTGGCCAAATCGATCCACGACGTCGACATCTCCTTCTTCATCGGTCTGCCGGTCGCCGGGCTCCTCTACTGGTTCCTGGCCCGCAACATCGACGTCGAGGCCGAGACGCGCGTCGCCCGTGAAGAGCAGGAGGAACTGGAGCGCGCTGCGGTGCAGGGCACCCTGTGACGAGCGCGTGGGAGGTCGCCGACGCGATCGCGGGCAGACGCCTGAGCGCAGTGGACGCCGCCCTCGAGTGCCTCGCGGCGATCGAGGCCCGCGACGGTGAGATCAACGCGTACACGGTCGTGCTGCGCGACGAGGCGCTCGCGCAGGCCGCGGAGGTCGATCGACGCGTCGCCACCGGCGAGCAGCTCGGCCCGCTCGCCGGGGTGCCGGTGTCGATCAAGGACCAGATCTGGCTCGCGGGAGCCCCGGCCACCAACGGATCTCGCGTGCTGGCCGACTTCCGGCCCGGCACCTCGGCCGTGGCCGTCGACCGGCTCCTGGAGGCCGGCGCAGTCGTGCTGGGCAAGACCAACAACCCGGAGTTCTGCTACCGCGGCGTCACCACGAACGACCTGTACGGAACGACCCGCAATCCGCGGGATCTGTCCCGTACGACGGGCGGGAGCAGTGGCGGTGCAGCTGCCTCGGTGGCGGCCGGCATGGCCCGCCTCGCGCTCGGCAGCGACGGGGGCGGGTCGGTCCGGATCCCGGCCGGCTTCTGCGGAGTCGCCGGGCTCAAACCCACCTTCGGGCTGGTGCCGACCACGCCGGGGTTCCGCGGATGGCCGAGCCTGTCGGTCGTCGGACCGATCGCGTCGTGCGTGCGGGATCTGGCGCTGGCCATGACGGTGCTCAGCGGCCCCGCACCGCAGGACCCGACCAGCGTCGCGCCGCCCCGGCCACTCGATTTCCTCGACGCCGTGCGTGGCGCCTCGCTCCGCGGGCTGCGCATCGCCGCCTCCGCCACGCTCGGGTTGTCCGACCTGGACGACGACGTGCGGGGCGCGTTCGAGCGGGCGCTCGACACGCTGCGGCGGTCCGGCGTCAGGATCGATCTGGTGCACCCGGACCCGGTCGACGTCTGCGCGCTCTGGGACGCCACCGCGCTGCCGGAGGGCAACGCCTCGCAGGGGCAACTGCTCGCCGACCGACCCGATCTGATCGGCGCCGACGCCGCCGCCATCATCGAGTCGGGCGCTGGTGTCAGCGCCCGTGCCTACCTGGACGCGCAAGCCGCCCGCAGCCGCTTCACCACCTCCTGGCTGCAGTTCCTGTCGGAGTACGACGTGCTGCTCACTCCGTCCCTCCCCGTGACGGCCTTCGCCGCCGACCGACTCGGCCCGGCCACCGTGGCCGGCCGAGCGGTCCCCGACGGGTTCGACGCGTGGTGCGCGCTGCTCCTGCCCGCCAACCTCGCGGGCCTGCCCGCCGCGAGCGTCCCCATCGGTCCGGCCGGGGCGCTCCCGGTCGGAATGCAGGTCGTCGGCACCCGCTTCGCCGACGACGTGGTGCTGCGGGCGGCCGCGGCCATCGAGCACCTGATGGAGCCGTCCTGACGCCTACGTCGCCCGATCCGACCGGCTGAGAGCGCGACCTGCGGGCACCGACGTGGCCCCCGAGCGCACGTCACCCGCCGTTCACCTCGCTTCCCTAGCCTGGGTGGTCACAAGAGGGAAACGGCTGGGCGCGCCGCTGGCTCGATCGGCTCGTGTAGCGGCACACTTGGGTTCCGGGACAGAGAGTCACAAGGGGCAGATAGGCATCATGCGTACCAGGGGGCGGCTCGCCCTTCTCACGACGGCCGGACTGATGGCCGGCTCGATGGTGCTCGCGGGGTGCGGCGACCAGGAGGCGGCGCCGGCCAAGAAGCCCGTGTGCACCACGACCCCCACCCCGACGGTCGCGATCCCCGCGTCCTACATCCACGTCAACGTCCTCAATGCGTCCGACACCCAGGGTCTCGCCGGGCAGGTCGGCACCGCGTTGTCGTGGCGCGGCTTCCAGGTGATCAGCACGGCGAGCGATCCGCAGGACGACAACCGGCCGACCCCGACGTACGCCGAGATCCGTTACGGCGCAGGTGGTTACCAGATGGCGCTGACGCTCGCGACCCAGGTGGAGCACGCCACCCTCTACGACGACAGTCGCACCAACCCCTCGATCGACCTGGTCCTCGGACCGTCGTTCCAGCTCGCCGCGCTGCCCCCGCCGGCCGCCAAGAGCGTGACCGTCAACGTCTACAACACGACCGCGCGGCCCGGGCTGGCGACCACCGTCGGCAAGGAGCTGCGCGCCCGCGGCTTCAAGACCGACCGGGTCGGCAACGATCCGCTCGGCAGCTTCAACCCGGAGCTCATCGCGATCGTGCGGTACGGCGCCAAGGGCGAGCCCGCGGCCCGGCGGGTCGCGTTGTCGGTCGAGGGCGCCAAGCTGGTGCTCGACGGGCGCACCGACTCCTCCGTGGACCTGGTGCTGGACTACCGGTTCTCCGGGCTGGTGCCAGCGGCTCAGGCGACGGCCCCGCCGGTGCCCAAGCCCAGCCGCACCTGCTCCTGACCCGAGCGGCCTGCTGCGCGTCGCTCAGCGGCGCCGGCGGGCCGTCCCGAACAGGCTCCGGGTGATCTCCCGACCCAGCGCCGAGCCCGCCGAGCGCATCATCGACTTGAACGCCGGCGACCCCGCCACGTTCGCGATCATGCCCTTGTCCTCCTTGGCACGCGGGGCCGAACGCGGAGCCTCCTGAGGCGCTGGCGCCGGCGCCTCCGCGGGGGTGGGCGCCTGCTGGAGCTTGGCGTTCAACATCTCGTACGCCGACTCGCGATCGATCGCCTGCGCGTACTTGCCCACGATGGAGGATCCGCTGACCGTCGCGTCGATCGTCGCGTCCGGGCTGGGCGCCATCAGCGACTGGGGCGCCCGCATCCGGGTCCACGCGACCGGGGTCGGTGCGCCGTTCTCCGAAAGCACCGTCACCACGCCCTCGCCGGTGCCGAGCTGGGTGAGCAGCTCCTCCAGGTCGTAGGAGCTGTGCGGGAAGGTCTGCACGGTCGCTTTGAGCGCCTTCGCGTCATCCGGGGTGAAGGCGCGCAGCGCGTGCTGCACCCGGTTGCCCAGCTGTGCCAGCACGTCGTTCGGCACGTCCTTGGGGGTCTGGGTGACGAAGAAGATGCCGACGCCCTTGGAGCGGATCAGCCGCACGGTCTGCTGGATGGCGTCCAGGAAGGCCTTCGAGGCGTCGTCGAAGAGCAGGTGCGCCTCGTCGAAGAAGAAGACCAGCTTGGGCTTGTCGATGTCGCCGACCTCGGGCAGGTCGTGGAACAGGTCGGCCAGCAGCCACATGAGGAACGTCGAGAAGAGCGCCGGCTTGTCCTGCACCGCCGCCAGCTCCAGGCAGCTCACCACGCCGCGACCGTCGGAGGAGGTGCGCAGCAGGTCCGCGGTGTCGAACTCCGGCTCGCCGAAGAACGCGTCGGCGCCCTGGTCGCTGAACGCCACCAGGTTGCGCAGGATCACCCCCGCCGTGGCCGAGGACAGCCCGCCGAGGCCCTCGAGATCCGCCTTGCCCTCCTTGGAGGTCAGGTGGGAGATCACCGCGCGCAGGTCCTTCAGGTCCAGCAGCGACATCCCCTGGCTGTCGGCCCAGTGGAAGACCAGTCCGAGGCTGGACTCCTGGGTATCGTTGAGCCCCAGCACCTTCGACAGCAGGGTCGGCCCGAACGAGGTGATGGTCGCGCGGACCGGCACCCCCTTGCCGAGGCCGGCGAGCGCGTAGAACTCGGTCGGGTACGCCGTCGGCGTCCACTGCTGACCGATGTCGGTCGTGCGGGCGGTGACCCGGTCACCGGGTTGGCCCGCCGTCGCGACGCCGGACAGGTCGCCCTTGATGTCGGCCAGGAAGACCGGCACCCCCTGGGCACTCAACTGCTCGGCCATCAACTGCAGTGTCTTGGTCTTGCCGGTGCCGGTGGCACCCGCGACCAGACCGTGGCGGTTCATCATCGACAGCGGCAACCGGACCGGGACGTCGGGATGCGCCTTCCCGTCGGTCACGGCGGCGCCGAGCTCGAGTGCGGCGCCGGAGAATCCGTAGCCGGCCTTGATCTGGGCGAGGGCGTCTTCCGAGGTGGCCATGGAAGCGACGATAGCGGCGTGGGAGCCGCAGGCTACGGGGAATCGTGCAGCGATCCCCGTAGCATCGGGCCGTGATCTTCAAGGCTGTCGGGGAGGGGCGCCCCTACCCTGACCACGGGCTGGAGACACCGTCCGACTGGAGCGCGGTGTCTCCCCGGATCGTGCGCCTGGAGCAGCTGATCACCACCAAGCGCACGCTCGACCTGGCGCTGGTCCTCGCGGTCGACTCCACCTTCTACGGCGACATCTTCGCCCACGTGGTGTCGTGGCGCGGCGACCTCTACCTCGAGGACGGCCTGCACCGGGCGCTGCGCGCGGCCCTGCAGCAGCGTCCGGTCCTGCACGCCCGGGTGCTGTCGCTGTGAGCAGCACCGGTAACGGTCTGCAGGCCGCTCGCCGGCGCCGCCGGATCCGCGCGACCGTCGTCCTCGGGATCGCCGCGATCCTGGTGATCGCGGGCCTGGTGTACGCCGTGCGCAACATCAGCCCGCCGAGCGCGGCCCCGACCGGGCCGTCCACCCCGTCGTGCACCACCCTCGCCCTCCCCCAAGCGCTGGCGAAGCTCAACGTCTACAACGCCTCCGACACCAGCGGGAGCGCCCGCGATGTCGCCGCCAAATTCGCGTCCGGCGGCTTCGACATCGGCTCGATCAGCAACGACCCGTACAAGCAGAGGGTCGACGGCGTCGCCCAGATCCGCTTCGGCGCGACCGGCGAGGACTTCGCCAGGCGCTATGTCCTGCCGCGCGTCCCCGGAGCCACGCTCGCCCGCGACGGGCGCTCGGACTCCTCCGTCGACCTGGTGCTCGGCAAGGAGTTCAAGGCCGACGTACCGACCGCTTCGCCGTCGACATCCTGCTGACGGACCGCATGGGGTAACGGATTTCGTCCCGACCGCAGCCCTCGGGTACCCTCGTCGGCGGTGGCGTGTCCGAGCGGCCTAAGGAGCACGCCTCGAAAGCGTGTGTGGGGGTAACTCCACCGTGGGTTCAAATCCCACCGCCACCGCCAGTAGGTACGACCGAGCCCCGGGCAGCCGCCCGGGGCTTCGTCGTACCCGGTGCCCGTGCCACCCGGCGGCTCCACCCCCGGAGCGCAATGGACATGGCCGAGGCTCCCTGAGATCGCCCGTTCGGACGTCCCCGGGGACCGGTCGGACGCACACTGGACCGTGTCTCTGGCTCAGGGCAGACCGGCTCGCCGAGGACACCGCGGCAGCTGGCCTGCGGGTGGCCTCGACGGCTCACGGTCATCCGGGCCGGCCGCAGCGGTCGCCGCCGTCCAGTTCGCCGTCCTGGCGGCGTTCAGCGGGGGCTACGGCTACCACCGCGACGAGATGTACTTCATCGTGTCCGGTGGGCACCCGGCGTGGGGCTACCCGGATCAGCCGCCACTCGTGCCGTTGCTGGCGTGGCTGGTGCACCATCTGGACCCGGGCTCGCTCGTCGTCCTGCGGCTGCCGTCGGCGGTCGCGTGCGCGGCGACCACGCTGGTGGCGTCGCTCATCGCCCGTGAGGTGGGCGCGGACCGGCGGGGCGAACTCGTCGCAGCTGCCTGCACCGCCGTGTCGGGTTTCGCGCTCGCGGTCGGCCACATCGTCTCCACCACCACCTTCGACCTGCTCTCCACGACCGTCCTGCTGTGGCTCCTCCTCCGGGCCGTGCGGCACGACAGCACGGGCGCCGCCCGGGCCCGCAACCGGGATCTCGTGCTCGCAGGGGTGACCGCCGGCGTGGGCTGCCAGTTCAAGCCGCAGGTCGCCCTGGTGGCGGTCGTCGCCGTCATCGTCCTCGCCGCTGTCGGCCCGCGGACGATGCTGCGGACCCGCGGGTTCGCCGTAGGTGTCGTCGCGGCCGTCGTCATCGCCGGCCCCTACGTCGTCTGGCAGGCCGTGCACGGCTGGCCGCAGCTGACCGTGGCGGGCAACGTCGCCGGCTCCGCCGAGGGTGGGCGCGTCGGTTTCCTGCCCTTCCAGCTGGTCATGGTCAGCCCGGTGCTGGTCCCTGTATGGATCGCCGGGCTGGTCGCACCGTGGCGGCGGCCGGGTCTGCGCACGGCCCGCTTCGTCCCTCTCACGTACGCCGTGCTCGCCGTCGTCTACCTGCTCGGCGACGGAAAGGCCTACTACCTGGCCGGGGTCTATCCCGCGCTCCTCGGCCTCGGTGCGACATCGACCGTCGAATGGCTCAGGCGTGGGCGATCGATGCTGCGGCACGCGCTGCTGATCGTCGCCGTCGCGGTGTCCGCCCTGATCTCGGCGGGCGTTGCGCTCCCGGTCGTGCCGCAGCGCTCGCTCCAGGGCAGTCTGGCGATGGCGCTCAACCCCGACATCGGCGAGGAGGTGGGGTGGCCGAGGTTCACCACCGCGGTGGCGGCCGCGTGGCGATCCATCCCCCCGGCACGTCGGAGCGCCACTGCGGTCTTCACCGGCAACTACGGCGAGGCATCCGACATCAACCTGTTCGGGGCAGCCCATGGGCTGCCCCACGCCTACAGCGGCCAGAACGCGTACAGCGAGTGGCCCTCGCCACCGGACCACGACACCTCGGTGCTCCTGCTCGGGTACGAAGGGAGTGAGGCCGCGCCGTACTTCACCGGCTGCGCGACCCTCGCCCGGATCGACAACGGTGACCACCTGGACAACCAGGAACAGGGGATGCCCGTCCTCTTGTGCCGTGTGCCCCGGCCCTGGTCCGCCATCTGGCGGGACGTGCGCCACTACGACTGATGCACACTCGTGTCGCCGTCCCGTGGCTGCTCGGACAGGCGCCCCGGTTGCAGCTCAACCCTTCTGCCTCACAAGGCGATACGGTGCGTAGAAGTGCGTGACCGATCGAGGGGAACCCCAGGTATGAGCCAGGCCGTCGCCGGAGCACCTCGCACAGGTCACGGGAAGGTGATCGCCGCCAGCCTCGCCGCCGCCGTCGGCGCCTTCCTCTTCGGGTTCGACTCCTCGGTGATCAACGGAGCGGTCGACGCCATCAACAGCGGCTTCGGCCTGAGCGCCTTCGTCAAAGGCTTCGCAGTCGCCATCGCACTGCTCGGCTGCGCCGCCGGTGCCTGGTACGCCGGCCAGCTGGCCGACCGCCTCGGCCGCAAGAAGGTCATGCTGCTCGGCGCCGTGCTCTTCCTCGCCAGCTCCATCGGCTCGGCCTTCGTGGGCAACATCGGCGAGCTGATGTTCTGGCGGGTCGTCGGCGGTGTCGGGATCGGTCTCGCGTCGGTGATCTCCCCGGCGTACATCTCCGAGATCGCGCCCGCCCGGATGCGCGGCGGACTCACCTCGATCAACCAGCTCGGCATCACCATCGGCATCTTCGCGGCCCTGTTGTCCGACGATCTGGTGCAGAACTCCGCGGGCGGCGCATCGAAGGCGACCTGGCTGGGGATCACCGCCTGGCGCTGGATGTTCCTGGTCGGCGCCGTGCCCGCGCTGGTCTACGGCGTCCTGTCCTTCCTGCTGCCGGAGTCGCCCCGCTACCTGGTGCGCGTGGGCGAGACCGACGGCGCCCGCTCGGTGCTGCAGACCATGGGCGACGAAGATCCGGACCACAAGATCAAGGCCATCAAGGAGTCCCTGCAGAACGAGGACCGCACCAGCTTCGCCGACATCGCCGGCGACCGCTTCGGACTCAAACCGCTGGTCTGGGTCGGGATCGTGCTGGCGGCGCTGCAGCAACTCGTCGGGATCAACGCGATCTTCTACTACTCCACCACCCTGTGGCGCTCGGTCGGCTTCTCCGACAGCGACTCGTTCAAGACCTCGGTCATCACCGCCGTCATCAACGTCGCCTTCACCTTCGTGGCGCTGCTCTTCGTGGACCGCTTCGGTCGCCGGCTGCTGCTGCTCGTGGGCTCCGCCGGGATGCTCGTGGGCCTCGCCCTGGCGTCCGCGGCGTTCTTCAACGCCTCCGGGTCGGGCAAGAACATCACGCTGCCGCACACCTGGGGCATCGTGGCGCTCATCGGCGCCAACCTCTTCGTCATCTTCTTCGCCGCGACCTGGGGCCCGGTGATGTGGACGCTGCTGTCGGAGATGTTCCCCAACCGGCAGCGTTCCTACGCCATCGCGATCTGCACCGCGGCCAACTGGATCTTCAACTTCATCGTCACGGTGTCGTTCCCGTGGCTGTCGGACCGGGTCGGCCTGGGTTTCGTGTACGGCGGATTCGCCGTCTTCGCGTTGATCTCCTACTTCTTCGTGCGCGCGATGATCCCGGAGACCAACGGCACCGAGCTGGAGGACATGACCGGCGGCACGTTCCGGGAGAGCACGACCACGTCCACCCCCACACCGGAGCCCACCGGCCGCTGATCACCGGTCCGTCGAGCGCGGCGCCGCGAGGGCCTCTTACGTCTGCGGCCAGGGCTGCAGCACTGGCCACCAACGCAGAACGCCCACCCCGCCGTACGGCGGGGTGGGCGTTCTGCGTTGATACCCGCGCCGGGAGACCCGGGGCGTGACCGCTGACCGTCAGCCGGCCAGGGTCTCCTCCTCGATCTGCGCCTCACGCTGGGAGTCGGCGATGTAGCGGTCGACCGAGACGCGGGACAGGCGGGTGGAGTACGCCAGCGCCATGATCGCGGCGGAGAAGATGAACGTGACGATGAACGCGCTGCCGAACTGGATCA